>JAHFAK010000087.1:9122-10531 GCA_023250585.1 Deltaproteobacteria bacterium | reverse complement strand
AGGGTTTCAGAAAAGTAGTGAGTTCCATCTCCTTTTGCAACAAAGTAAAGATATTTCGTGCGCGGTGGATAAAGGGCTGCCTGAATTGATTCCACACCGGGATTAGCAATAGGACCAATAGGAAGACCGTAATTGACATAGGTATTATAAGGCGTTGCTCGAAGCAGATCTTCTTTTGTGATATTTCCATTATAATTTGGTATTCCATAAATGACGGTTGGATCGGTTTGTAACCGCATTTTTTGCTCGAGGCGGTTATGAAAGACTGAAGAAATAAGTGGTCGTTCGCTAGAAACTGATGTTTCTTTTTCGATAATCGATGCAAGCGTAATGAGTTCATTGACACTCAATCCAATTTCTTCTGCTCTTTGAATAAAAGCTGGAGACATATGCTTTTTAAATTCTCTCACCATACTATCGATAATGTCGGGAATACTCATGATCTTTGTAAGGAAATAGGTTTCAGGATACATATATCCTTCAAAAGAAATATTATTAATCCGATATTTCGTCAGTAATTCGGGATCAAAAACTTTTTCTATAAAAGCATCTTTGTTCACAATAATTTTTGTATGAACAAGTACATCAGCTATTTCATATATGTTGTAGCCTTCGGGTATCGTAATTTTATAGGTAATACTCTTACCACTGGTCATAAGATTAAATAATTTATTATACGACGTAGGACTCGTAACCTCATATTCGCCCGCTTTAATCTGTCCTTCGATATTTCGTATTTTCGCAAAGACAGTAAACAGAAACTGATTACGAATGATTCCTTGCTCATAGAGAGACGATGCAATCTTGTTAAAACTGTCTCCCTTCTGAATCGTCATAATCATTGCGATATCAGGAAGCTTATACATCCCAAAAAGATAATAGTGATAGATCTTGCGAGATCCAAAAAGAGCAATACCAAATATAAAAATAAGAATTATACTTTTTTTCATTGGGTTGCCAAATACCGCCGCAGAATAATTTCCGCAGCAATTTGATCACGAATCTCTTTTCGTTTCTTTTTTTTTGTTTTCAAAAAAGACATAATTTCATTCGCTTCTTCTGTCGATAATAATTCATCAAATAAAATAACTTCAAGAGGTGATATTTTTTGTGCAAGAAGTTTACTGAAACGGAGAACTTCGCGCGATTGATTCGAGAGCGAGCCATCCATGTTTTTTGGATTACCAAGTACAACGGTACGCACATCATTCTCTTTAATAATTTCCATCAGTTTGTTCAAAAGATCCGAATTATTCTCAAGCGTTTTAAAACCTCGTGCAAGCATTGCTTTTTCATCAGTTAGAGCGAGGCCTATTCTTTTTGAACCATAATCAATGGCTAATATTTTCATAGACTCTCATAGTTTAATAAGCAAGCTCAGACTCGGTCAAGCTGAAAGCGGAGTTAAA
>JAHFAK010000087.1:0-9022 GCA_023250585.1 Deltaproteobacteria bacterium | reverse complement strand
CATACCTTCACCCTTACCCCCATTTACTGAGTTGTTACAATAACTATTGAAATTCATTAAATATGTTGTTATACTCTTTTAAACTTCTTAATGGAAAATATGAAAAAGAAAAATTATATCAGTTTAGCATTACTAGCCTTTATTGGCATTGTAGGTCTCAATTTAACCAATTTGAGTTCAGAAGAACAAGACTCGCGAGAAAAAAGAGAGCTTGCTCTTAATTTTTTCCAGAAACTTCTTCAAAAAAATGAGGATACTGAATTATCCCTCATTAACGACGTATTGGATAAAATTGAGACAAATTATGTTGATCTCACTAAAGCAGATCCGCAAGCAATGTTTAGCAATGCCCTTTCCTATCTCCAACGTTTAATTGGCGAATTGTATGTAAACAGAACTCAAGATACTCTTTCTTTAAAAATTGGCGACAAAGAAGAAAAATTTGATTTAAAACACTTAAAAAATTTCATTATTCTCAGAAAGTATATTAAAACTGCCTATACTTTCATTAAAAATAATTTAACGGAAGACATTAAACTCGACGATATTAAATCAACCATGGCAGCAGGTATGGTCGACACGCTCGATACCCATTCTAAATTACTTCTTAAGGAAGCATTTAGAGATCTTACAACAGGAACAACGGGTGAATTTGGCGGGCTTGGAATCGTTATTTCTCTGAAGAATGGTTTATTGACTATTATTGCTCCTATTGCTGATACACCTGCCTATAAAGCAGGCATTATGGCTGGCGATATTATTACTCGTATCGGAGATGCTTCTACTGTTAATATGAATCTTGATGAAGCCGTTGAACTCATGCGTGGCTTAAAAGGAACCGTTATTACTATTCATATCCTTCGTAAGACGTTTGAGCAACCAAAACCATTTACCCTCACACGGGATATTATTAAGATAGTAAGTGTCGAATCAGTATTGCTGTCTCAAAATATTGGCTATATAAAAATTAAAAATTTTCAGAAAGATACCACTAAAAATCTGAGACGCGCAATTAAAGCATTGGAAAAAGAAGCAAAGGCAAAACTAGGTGGTTTAATCGTTGATCTCCGCAGTAATCCCGGGGGATTACTCGATCAAGCGGTAGAAGTTTCAGATGTGTTTTTAGATGAAGGAACCATTGTATCTACCGTTGGACTCAATAACAAACTCAATGAAATTCAAGAAGCGAGCGTTAATCAATCGTACACAACCGTTCCCTTAGTCGTTCTCGTCAATGAAGGAAGCGCATCCGCTTCTGAAATTGTTGCTGGTGCGATTAAAGTAAATAACCGTGGATTAATCGTTGGGCTTCCAACTTTTGGTAAAGGAACCGTGCAATCGCTCTATAGACTTGAGGAAGAGAAAGCATTAAAATTAACGATCGCACAATATCTTGCAGGCGGCAAAGCAGTGATTCAATCATACGGAATCAGCCCCGATGTTCAATTAATTCCAGCTATTATTTCTGAAGATAGTCTGCTGCTCTTTAAAGATACCTTTATGATTCATGAAGAAGACCTGGAGAATCATATTAAACCAGAAGATACTAAAAATATTCTGCGAGAAAAATCGCCGTATAATCTTAAATACTTGGTAAAAATAGAAAATGAATCAAAAGATGATGAACTTCCCAAAAGTACCTACTTAGAAAAAATCGATAAAAATATTGAAAAAAATGATTTCAATGTACTTTTTAGCACTGCGCTTTTACAAAAGTATGGAGATAAAGACTCAAAACGTTTCCTTGAGAAAATTGGTCCATTAGTTTCTGAATATGATGGCAAAGAAGAAGAAAAAATTAAAGATGCTCTCGACAAACGAAAAATCAATTGGGACAAACCTCAAGATGAAAATTCCATTCCTTCTGATTCTATTGATTTCTCAGTATCATTTGACAAAAAAGAAATTCAAGCCGGAGACGAAATAAAAATTGTTGCAAAGATTACCAATAAGACTAATCAAGCACTTCATCGAGTTTTTGCAATCAGCACATCTGAAAATTATCTTTTTGATCATCTTGAATTTATATTTGGGAAAATTGAACCAAAAGAAGAAAAAAAATACGTCCAAAAAGTTAAGATTCCTGAATACGACATATCGAAACTTGATACGGTACATTTTACTTTATATGCCAAAGATAAAGAACATACCATTACTGATCAATACGCCTATATCAAAGTCCATGAGTTATCAAAACCAACGTTTGCATATCAGTATGAAGTAATTGATAACGGCCAAGGAACATCTAAAGGGAATGGCAATGGAATTATGGAAGAAGGTGAAAGCATTGATCTCGCTCTCACGATTAAAAATGTTGGGCAAGGTAACGCACGGGAGGTGTTGAGTGTTATAAAAAGTGAAGATCCAGATGCGATATTTTTAAAAGAAGGTCGCGTGACGGTCGGCAGTCTTCAACCAAATGAAATAAAAAAGGCGACGTTTAATTTTGATATCAAGAAAATGATTAAACCGCTTGAATTAAAAATTAATATAGTTGAAGTTACCTTAAATACATATCTTGTCGACACAGTAACTTTCTCAAATGAAAAAGTTACTGCAACAGAACAATTTGATAGAACACCCCCCATTCTTACATTGGACAAAGATCTTGTACTCTTAACAAATAAAGATGTAACTGCTTTTAAACTTAATGTACAAGACAATAAAAAAATTAAGGACATTTACGTATTTGTGCAAGATGAAAAAGTTTTCTATAAAAAGATTAAGCAACCTGATCAATTTAAAAAGATCGATCTCTCACTTAATTTACCTCTTCGTGTTGGTAAGAATGAAATCCTTATGGTTGCTCGTGATTATGATAATCTTGAATCAGCTAAGAGCCTTATCATCCATAGAGAAAAGAAATCTGAAGCTCGCGTAGTTCACCGTAGCATGAATGAAAATAGGGACAACCAAGGAACCGAAGTACAATCTCATTAAGCCGAGAAAAAATCCCATTATAAGAGCAAAAAAAGTCCACGGTAAGAATTTCTTATTCGGCCCAATATGTAACAATCCAAAAAGTAAGGAAGCAACTATCAAGCCTGTAAAGTGTTGAACGATTCCTCTAAAAAGGATTTCCTCTCCAATGCCCGAAAAAAGTGCAACAGTACTCATTTCAAAGCGGTCCATGATTTGAATATTTTCTTTAATAGATTGAATTAACGCTTCGAAAAGCCGTGTTTTAGTAAGTAAAAAATAATTTATAAAAATAATAGGAAGAGCAATGAAAAGACCAATGATTGCATGAAGAATAAGGCTTGAGATTGTATCTTCGGTAAAAATTGGTTGCCGCATGGTACATTTATACATAAAACAAGTAATGAGTGTCAGGATCGTATAAAATGCAATAATTTTACTGGGACGAATTTTTTCTGTTTTCACATGCATGACGATTAAAATGCACACGCAGTAGCATTCAAAATGATAACGAGATGGCAAGAAGGAGTCTCGGACGCTAGCGTTTCAATGTTACTGTGTGGGAATAATTTCTATATAAGCCCGCTCTTTTGCTTCTTCTACCCACGATTTAATACTTTCCGAGATTTCATGCTGCTGCAGTTCCTGAGCAATAGAATTTCTTGAAGTCGCATCAATATCATTAATATTCGTTGCTAATTTTTTTTCTTTGCCTTCTGCTATTGTACGATCAATAACTCTAAAAATATAGAACGATTTCTGTACTGCAATAATCGGCGAAATTTCATCAGGCTTAAGATCTTTTACGGCATTTTGAATTTGTTCATGGAGGTCAGTAAGCGTCATATTGCCCATATCTCCACCCATATCACTCGTGGCGGATTCTGAATACTTCTGGGCATATTCAGCAAAGTTTTCATTGGTAAGCTCGTGCCGAATTTTTTTTATCAATTCTCGCTTGGCTTCTTTATTTTCATTGGTAAAACGAACGAGAATAACAGCCAGATGGTAAACTACATTATTTTTCTTTGAATATTTTTTATTGTATTCACTCACAATTTTTTTTTCGTCAATTTCTCGGAGCTTGGGCCTAATTACATAACCGATAAAATTTTCCTGATTACTGTTGCTACGTAACTCATCTCGTAATTCATGTTTGTATTGCTCAAAGGTTTTTCCCTTTTCAGCCAAATGAGCCGTGAGCTCTTCTTGGGTGAGCTTATTTTTTTCTAATACTTCGTTTATAACTTTTTTTTCAATTACATCGATATTTTTATCAGTTGTTGCTCGCCCAATTTTTTCAAGTTTATCCTTTATCAATATATCGATAACGAGCTTATCACGTATTTCTGAGCGTGATACACGCATTGATTCTTGCGCCCTTTCATAAGAGCTATCTATTTCACTTTGAGTAATAATATCGCTGTTAATTTTGACTTCAATGCGATCCATCACTTTTTCTTTGGCAGCAACAGAAGATGCTACCGTGAAGACAACAAAAATTTTATAAAAATAATTTCTTATCTCTTTACGCTTCATTCTGCTTCGCTTTCATAAAATAATATATGGTGCTCCTACCTTAAGGCTACACAGAACAAGCTTATTCTAAATTTTCTACCTTATCAAAATAATAAGTAACCTTGGCATCTTTCATAACGTCATCTACTAATTGTTTGTAACTTTCTTCTCGTTTATTTTTAAGTATTTCCGAGCGTACTAATGCTTTAATTGAAATATATGGTTGAATACGCCGGTCGGTGAGCTTAATAATATGATATCCATAACTTGTTCGTATAATATCACTAATATCCCCCACAGCCTTAAGAGCAAAAGCCGCGTCTGAAAATTCTTTAATCATTCTTCCTTGAGTAAAATATCCCAAATCTCCACCTTTTACATTGGTTGGACCTTCAGAGTATTGATTAGCAAGTTTGGTAAAATCTTCTCCTTTTCGCGCTCGAGCTAAAATTTCTTTAGCTTTTTCAAGTTGGACACGATCAATTTCTTCAAACGTCGGAGGAGTGGCCTTGCCCTTACTCATCTCTTGAAGCTTTGCTGGTCCTGTTTTGAAAAGTATATGGCTTGCTCGAATTTCTTGGAAATCGTCTTTATGAGTATTATAATAATTTTCAATCTCTTCTTCGTTTAAGCTATTATCAGGCTGTACTTTCTCATTTATGAGTTTTCTAACCATCATGGTTTTTACTTGATAGTCATCATCCAATCCAAGATCTTTTGCTTTTTTGTACAGCATCTGAAATTGTGCTATTTCATCAATGACTTCTTTTTTACCTTCTTTGGTTTTATATTTTTCTGGTTGCTGACGAACCTTAACATTATATTTTTTAACAAAGTCATCTAAATAAATATTCATTCCATTGACCTTTGCAATAACCTGTTTTGCTTCGGCTTGTCCTTTCTCATCTTTTTGACCTTTTTTAAAAAAATCACATGAGGAAAAAATAAAGAGACATACCGAAATAAAAATAAGCTTTTTCATATCACTACCTCCTTGGTTTTAATCTAACAAAGTTAATGTTTGAATGCGACTTAGTATCAAAATAAAATTCTATACCCTTCACCCAAGTTGATTCAAGACCTTTTTAAAATCTTCAAGCCTTTGATCTTGCTTCACGAGAATGCTCAATCGATTCTCTTTTTGCACAAAACGGAGTATACCTTTTTTATCTTTTTTAAGAAGTTCAATTAATTTTTCTGGTTTTACGTGCGTACGCTCATCAAATGTACAGATAATATGTGTTTCATGTATTTCAATTTCTTGAATTCTCCACTGACGTGCACAAAGTTTTATTTTAATTACTTCTAAAAAATGTTCGCCCGCAAGGGGAAGTTGACCAAAACGATCGATAAGCTCTTCTTTAATTGCATCAACTTCGTGATCTTCATGACAAACCGAAAGCCGCTTATACACATGCAACCTTTTTTGTGAATTTGAAATATAGGATGGCGGGATAAAAGCTTCCATTTTTATTTTTAAAACTGGTTCGACACTTTCATCAACGTTTTCTTGTTTTAATCGTTTAATTGTCTTTGCCAAAAGTTCCAAATAGAGTTCATAGCCAATGGCTGATATATGTCCTGACTGTGATTTCCCTAGAATCTCTCCGCCTCCTCTAATTTCAAGATCAGTCATTGCAAGATTAAATCCACTTCCCAATTCAGAAAACTTACGAAGTGCACCAAGGCGTTTTGTAGATTCAGAGCTCATAACTTCACGTTCAGGAATTAAAAGATATGCATAGGCTTGCCGTTCAGATCGCCCCACCCTTCCACGTAATTGATAGAGTGAAGCAAGCCCAAACGTATCGGCACGATTAATAATAATCGTATTTGCATTGGGGATATCGAGACCTGATTCTATAATAGTTGTGCAAATGAGTACATCAGCTTCATGATTGATAAAGGCCATCATGACCGATTCGAGCTCTCGTTCGGACATCTGTCCATGCCCGATAATAAAACGTATACCAGGCATAAGTCGCTTGAGATAACTTGCTATGGAATAAATCGTTTCTACACGATTATGAACAAAATATATTTGCCCGCCACGTTTGAGCTCATTTCCGATCGCTTCTTTAATGAGTTCATCTCGAAAAGTTGCAATATAGGTTTTAATCGAAAGCCGATCGACCGGAGGTGTTTTCATCAAACTAAAATCACGAATTTTAAAAAGCGACATCTGTAATGTTCGCGGAATAGGTGTTGCCGTCAGTGTAAGAACATCGACGGTAACTTTGAGCCTTTTCATTGCTTCTTTATCTTTAACACCAAATTTATGCTCTTCATCGACAATGAAAAGCCCCAAATCTTTAAATGCTACATCTTTTTGTAAAAGCCGATGGGTTCCTACAACAACATCTACTTTTCCTTCTTTTAATCTGCTCAAAATTTCTTTTTGTTCCGTTCGTGATTTAAATCGACTAAGACTTTCTATAACCACAGGATAGTCTTTATAACGTCGTGACAAGGTATTGAAATGTTGAAATGCAAGAACAGTTGTTGGAACAAGAAATGCAACTTGCTTGCCGTCTAAAATCGCTTTGTATGAAGCCCGCAATGCAACTTCTGTTTTGCCATATCCAACATCCCCGCAAATGAGCCGATCCATGGGCTTTGATGATTCCATATCTTCAACAACATCGTTAATTGCATTAATTTGATCTTCGGTTTCTTCAAACGGAAAAGAACTTTCAAATTCTAAAAACGCTTCACGATGTTGAGAAGAAAATGCAAAGCCTTCGTGTGCCTCACGATCTGCATAAAGTCTTAAGAGTGAGCCAGCAATTTCATCAATTGCTTTTTGTGCCTTTTGTGTTTTTTGTTTCCATTGCAAACTTCCAAAGCGATCAAGTTGTATTTTTGCCGTATCTCCGCCAACATATTTTTGTACGAGATTTAATCGATCGACCGGCAAATACAATTTATCACTTCCCGCATACTGAATAACCATACAATCGGTTTTAAACCCTTCATATGCCAGTGTTGTTAAGCCAATGTATTTTCCAATTCCATGATCAACATGAACAACATAATCTCCTTCAGATGGGACAACAATAGCCTTCGAAGATTCCCGAGGCTTTTTTGCATGTTTTGTGAATCGTTCACCAAAGACATCGCTGTCAGCAAGAATTAAAAGCCGCATATTCTCTGTAAAAAAGCCTTCGTGAAGAAATCCAATAATAAAATGAACAGTGAAAAATCCTTCCAAAAAATAAGGTTTTAATAATTCTTTAAATCGCTCTTCTTGCAAACGGTCTTTTGATACAATAAAAATAGCAAATGATTTTTCCTGCAGATCTCGTAAATACTCAGCAAGAAAGCGTATCGGTTCATCATGCCGTTCCATATGCTCTTGAAACGAACTTCGTATCCACTGATTATTCTTTGCACTAAGTGATAAAGCTGTATGAAAAGCTTCATTTTTTAAATTAACAAAAGAAGATTCATTAAATCTTTGCATACACTCTTTTTGTGTTAAAAAGACTTCTTCGGGAGGCAGTATCATTCTTTCGGTTAGAAGCTCATTCGTATAATGTTCTTTAACTGTCTCAAAAAACTGCTCTCCGAGAGATTCAAGTGAAACAGTTTCGTTATAAACAAAAAAGCTTTTACGGCGAGAGTTTAAAAAATATTCAAAAAATGATGTAGATTTCTCATAAAACAGCGGCACATAATAGTGAATGCCAGGAAAGAGCATTTTTTCTTGTAATTTCTCAAAAAGTAGATCACGCAATTTTTTAGGAATAGTATACGTATCAGCTAATTCTTTGAGCTTTTTATAAATAGTATCGTAGTTGAGAGTCGACAAAATTATTTCAGATGCAGGAGCAATATATACTTCATCTATTGTTGCAAGGGATTTTTGTGTATCAACATTAAAGAAACGAAGCGAATGTACTTCATCGCCGATGAGTTCTACACGAATGGGATTTTCATACAATGGCGAAAAAATATCGATGATTCCACCACGAATACTAAACTCTCCAACTTTTTCTACTCCATCACAACGCTCGTAGCCAGCATTAATCATATTTTCGATACATTTTTCGCGATCTAGTGTATTCTTAATAATGATAAGATCAGTAAATGATCGAAATGTTTCTTTCGGAATCGTTTTAAAAGAAATTGCCTCAAGCGTTGTAATCACTATTTTTCTTTGCGGATTTTCTAGAAGCGTAAATAATGTGCTCACTCTTTCTTTCAGAACATCATCTTCAACCACAATTTCTGAATACAGAGGAGTTTCAAAAGAAGGAAAAGTACAAAGATTAAATTCTTGAATCTCAGCACGAGGTAGATTACATGAGTGGATTATATTCTGAATAAGATCAGGATTGAATAATTCTTTACGTGCAAGAATCTTTTTATACGTTTCAATTTCATTCTTCGCACGGGTAAGGGCGGCTGTATCCTTTACAACAAAACATAAATCCACATCTGCATATGTTGCAATTGCTGTAATAACAAACGATTCTGCTAAGCCTTCACTATGAGTTATGGGAACAATTGATTCCATGGGTCGTGTTTCTAGCATTATAAAATTTTTGAAGCAACCTTGCATTTTTTAGAATAAGTATTAAAT
>JAHFAK010000086.1:2759-10541 GCA_023250585.1 Deltaproteobacteria bacterium | reverse complement strand
CCCAAGAGTTCACATCGACGGGGAGGTTTGGCACCTCGATGTCGGCTCATCGCATCCTGGGGCTGAAGTAGGTCCCAAGGGTTTGGCTGTTCGCCAATTAAAGCGGTACGCGAGCTGGGTTTAGAACGTCGTGAGACAGTTCGGTCCCTATCTGTCGTGGGCGCAGGATATTTGAAGAGGAGCTATCCCTAGTACGAGAGGACCGGGATGGACGAACCTCTGGTGAACCAGTTGTTTTGCCAAAGGCACCGCTGGGTAGCTATGTTCGGAACGGATAACCACTGAAAGCATCTAAGTGGGAAGCCAACCTCAAGATAAGATATCCCTTCCGACTTCGGTCGGACTAAAAACCCCTTCAAGACTAGGAGGTTGATAGGCTGGATGTATAAGCATAGCAATATGTTGAGCTAACCAGTACTAATTGGTTGTGAGACTTAGTCATAAAAATTTTTCCTCGCAGGCACATTTTGATTTAGACTGTGTTCTCGGTCGAAATCCTCGACGACGTATTAGAAAATACGCCTTACTCGGATTTCTCCCTCGGGCCTTGTCTAAATCAAAATGTGCCTGCGAGGTTCTCTAGAAAAAGGAAAATAAAATCATCGGTCTTATTTTCTTTTAGACGAGGCTTGAAGGAGAAAATTGAGTAAGGCGTATTTTCTAATACGTCGTCGAGATTTTCGACTGAAAACGAAGTATAAAAGAAAATAAGACCGATGATTTAAGGTTTTCTGGTGACTATGGCGAAGGGGTCACACCCGTTACCATTCCGAACACGGTAGTTAAGCCCTTCAGCGCCGATGGTACTGCAAAGGCAGCTTTGTGGGAGAGTAGGACGTTGCCAGAATTAATATACAAAGCCCGAATTGTCGAAAAGATGATTCGGGCTTTTGTGTTTTTACAGAAAGGTTAATCAATGAAGAAAATTTTATTAAATATAATTTTTGTTTTTATTACAATTTATTCATCTGATTTATATTCTTATAATAATGAGTTTCCTCCAGCCGATGATAACGGAATTTATCTTCTTCTCATCAAAGGAGATAGTCTTGTTACTCGAGCCGCGAAGTTGTTTGGGTATCCGAACGTATTGGCATATAGAAGTATTATTTAAGGGATCTTCTTATGGATGTCGTCCTATGGAATGTTCTCGTATATCATATGACGAGCTTCAAAAAATATTTCAGGGAAAAAACGTTGATATCAGAACAATGCCCATTCAAGGAGATGTTACTAAAGCTATAGAATTTTTTTATAACAACATAAATGGAAAACCTTATGACTTATTTTCAACAAATTGCACGTGGGCGATTTGGGAACTCAGCAAAGCATATGAAGTAGAGAAACCGCTTGTAAACTGGGTTAATGTACAGAAGGCCTTAACCAATCCCATAGTACAAGAATTTCTTAAGAGTGAGAGGCTACATATTCCTGAAACTGTAAAATATATTTTGTTTCCGGATGAATTCATCAAGATAGGAACAGTATATGCGGATGGAATCGTTCTTTAAGGAATCATCTCGTGAGTTCTTCTTGTAACTTTTTTTTTATTGATTCAATCATTTCAATAAATTTTTGAGCTTCTTCATAAGATTCTTTTGCATCTTCTTTGCTGATATACTCAAAATCACCGTAATCAACATCAGTTCTCATGGATAGTAAATTATGGAAGATTTTTATTGCGTCTTGAGAGAGCAATTTCGGTTTAACAAAATGGAGTGAGAGCATTGTTTTTACTCCTTCGTGGCGTGATGGATCAACTCCCTGAAGTATTAAAATTGATCGAGCTGCATGCAAAATTGCATAGTAACTTCTATTCACGGACGTTTTATACATTTCGGCTTCATAGCTTTTTTTTGCATCGGTAAGCATTGTTTTACTTTTTTCAAATCGAATATCTGATAGAGATATTTTTTCTTCCTTACTCAATTCTACCATACAGTACTTTCCCTTCATTTTTAATGTTTTGATAAAATGGGGTGTTATATTTTTTTTCTTGGCGAAAAGTATTAAGGCCTTTAACAAGAACACCGAAATTTTGTAGAGAACGTAATTCTTCTTCAGTAATAATTTGGTTTATCCTATTAAGTAGAGCAAATGACTTTTTTTGTACAATAATGAGAATATCAAAATCGGAACTATCATGGAAATCGCCACGCACACGCGATCCAAACACAACAATCGTAACAAGCTCACTTTTTAGTACGTTTTTAATTTTTTGTACAAGAATATCGAGTATTTTTTTTTCTGCGGTAAACATAGTATTTTTTTTCTACCCATTATTTTCTATCTTGACCACGATTATCGCTTACAATACTATCCTAGTTAATTGTAGTAAAGGAGTTTTCCGTATGTCGGGACATTCAAAATGGGCGTCAATTAAAAGAAAAAAAGGTGAAATTGACGCTAAAAGAGGAAAGATTTTTACCAAGTTAATAAAAGAAATTACGGTTGCGGCACGAATTGGAGGAGGGGATATTAATGGAAATCCGCGACTGCGGCTTGCGGTTGATAATGCAAAAGCGTGCAGTATGCCCAAGGATAATATTGATCGTGCAATTAAAAAGGGAACGGGAGCACTCGAGAGTGTAAATTACGAAGAAATTATGTATGAAGGATATGGCCCTGGTGGAGTGGCGCTTTTAGTTGAAATTCTTACCGATAATAAAAATCGTGTTGTAGCGGAAATTCGACATATTTTTTCTAAATTTGGTGGAAGTATGGGAGCATCAGGCTCGGTGGCGTGGATGTTTAAAAAGAGGGGAGTAATGAGCGTCGATAAAAAACAAATTCGTGAAGATGATCTTATGGAATTACTCCTCAATTATGAGGTTGATGATATTCAAGATAATGGCAATGAATTTCAAGTTACCGTAGCTCCGAGTGATTTCATTGAAGTAAAAAATAAACTTGAGGAAAAAAAACTTACAATTATTGATTCACAAATTGATATGATTCCTCAGAATACCATAAAAGTCGAAGGCGCTCATGCAGAATCAGTTTTAAAACTCGTTGATTCATTGGAAGATAATGATGATGTTCAGCATGTTTATTCTAACTTTGATATTTCTGAAAAAGAACTCGAACGAATAGGAACAAAATAAATAAATGAAAATTTTAGGAATTGATCCAGGCCTTACTGCAACAGGGTTTGGTATCATTGAATTTAATCATGATCGATATGTACTCATAAATGAAGGAGTAATTACATCTCTAGCTTCTGATTCTTATGCGAAGAGATTAAAAAAAATCTTTTCTCATCTACAGAATATCATTGAAAAAGAAAAGCCAGATCAAGCGGCCATTGAAGATATGTTTGTAAGCAATAACGCACGTTCAGCTCTCAAATTAGGGCATGCTCGTGGCGTGCTTATTTTAGGTTCGGCTCTCTCTCATCTTGAAGTATTTGAATACTCTCCCCTCGCAATTAAGAGTGCACTTACTGGTTACGGCCGTGCAGATAAAAATCAAATATATGAAATGGTAAAAAGATTATTAAAAATAAATAAGATTAGCTCAATTCATTCATCGGATGCGCTTGCAGTAGCAATTTGTCATGCGAATACGCATCGTTTTCAGCAGAAAATAAGTAAGGAAAATCTATGATAGCACACATTACCGGCAAAATTTTTAAAAAATGCGAGGATTCATTTATTATTGAAAATAACGGTATCGGTTATGAAGTATGCATGACCAAAAAACAAATTTATAGTCTTCCTCTCGTTAATGAAGAAATGACTATCTATATTTTTTCGTATATCAAAGAAGAAATGATGGTGATGTATGGATTTCGTTCGGCGCTTGAGCGAGAACTCTTCCGTTCGTTAAATAAAGTAAGCGGTATTGGTCCAAAGCTTGCGTTGACTATTATTACGGAAGTGACCATTGATAGTCTTGTTCATTCAATAGAACGAGGAGATGCCTCCGTACTTTCTTCAGTGCCTGGTATTGGGCAAAAAACTGCAGCGCGTATTATCCTCGAGTTAAAAGGAAAACTCTTGCATTTTCTTTCCGCAGAGCAGGATTCGGTTTCTTCTGAAACTCAGAGCTCGGTTTCAAAACTTTATAGAGATCTTACCGATGCTCTTGCTAATTTAGGTTTTCATAAACACCGTATTCATGAGACTTTAAAGAAAATGGAGTTTACGGAAAGTATGACGTTTGAAATTGCTCTTAAACATTCTCTCCGTTCGCTCAGCGATTCTGGGGCTTAGAGAATGAATAGCCCTGCTTTGCTTTATTTTTCATTATTGATAATCGTCTCGATTTGGGCTACACAGGGCAAAAAAATCTCTCTACGTTTGTGAAGATATTTTTTGCGAGAGTGGTGGAATGGCAGACACGCTGGGTTCAGGGTCCAGTCTACTTACCTAGGTGCGGGTTCAAGTCCCGCCTCTCGCATGCTTGTAAAATTCATCTTATACTGCGTTGAGGAATAAAACTCCTCGACGGCGTATTATAATATACGCCTTACTCGGATTTTTATTCCTCGCCTTGTCTAAAATGAATTTTACTGTGCATAAGAATTGGGAAGGCGGAGAAATATGTTTTAAAAAAAATTATACCTAAATTTTGCTCAGTGAAGTTTTATAAGAGGAAGCAAATTTAGGTATAATTTTTTTTAAAACATATTTCTCCGCCTTCATAACTGCCGGATTACAGAATTCTATGTTTTTCTGTTGACTAATAATCTCACAGAGGAATACTTTTATATGTTATGCGTGAGTATTTATTTATTTTTATGCTTTTTCTCGTTGCACTTGGTTTTGTGGTTTTTAATTTTGTCCTCAATGCACTCATTGGAGTAAAGCCCAAGCCAACAAAGCTGAAACAGGAACCATTTGAATGCGGGATGCCTGTAGTTCATGAGGCAAATCAGAAAACTTTTAAAGTTAAATACGCAAATGTAGCAATTGTATTTCTGCTGTTTGACTTAGAAACTATCCTTTTATATCCTTGGGTGATCTCAGCGCGGGCATTTGGAACTACTGCACTGCTCATTGGATCTTTTTTTATTTTCTTATTATTTTTTGGTCTTGTATATATATGGAAAAAAGGACTGCTCAATTGGAATTAAATACAGTAATAGCTCGTGAACAAGGATCGAATAAAAATCCATTACAAGATCTCTATGTTCCGACAAAAATAGAAGAATTTTTTAATTGGGCGCGGAAATATTCACTGTGGACATATCCTTTTGTAACGGCTTGTTGCGGAATGGAATTTATGTCCGTCTCTTCTGCTCATTATGATACTGATCGATTTGGGGCGGCATTGCCACGCTTTTCTCCCCGTCAGGCGGATTTACTTTTTGTAGTAGGCACCATTGTGCATAAGCAAGCGCCAATACTTCGTACGGTTTATGAACAAATGTGTGATCCAAAATGGGTGATTGCTTTTGGTGTATGCGCTGTTTCAGGTGGCTTTTATCAAAATTATGCTACCGTTGCGGGATGTGATCGAATTATTCCGGTCGATGTTTACATTCCAGGATGCCCCCCGCGACCAGAAGCTGTACTTGAAGGAATCATTGCCCTCCAGAAAAAAATTGAACAGTATCACACTACAGGAAAAAGAGAATAGAGGTACATTATTTATGCCAACTTTATTGCCTGAACTCAAAAAAATACTCGAAGATACATACGGCCAAGAATTTATTATTAATGAAGCGCTCAAAGAATTATATGCTTTCGTTGATAAAAATAATCTGTTTTCTCTTATGGAAAAATTTTCTACAATTCATTTTGATTTTCTTATGGATGTTACGGCGGTTGATTATCTTCTTCAAAATAAGAAACCACGCTTTGAAGTAGTATATCATTTGTTTCATACAAAAACCTATGATCGTATCCGAATAAAAGTCCCTGTTACTGAAGAAATACCTGAAGTTGCTTCAGTATACCCAATTTGGAAAACAGCGTATTTTTTAGAACGAGAAGTGTGGGATTTGTACGGAATTAAATTTACGGGCCATCCCGATCTTCGGCGTATACTTTTATATGAGGAATTTGTAGGTTTTCCTTTACGAAAAGATTATTACATTCGTGATGAGCAGCCTCTGATTGGATTGCGTGAAGTAGAAGCAAACCCAACGGTCTAAGATTAATTTATAAGAAAGTTACCATGAAATTTGATGTAGAGAAAACCCAAAATCCTGATCAAATGATAATCAACCTCGGTCCTTCACATCCGGCTATGCATGGAACTATTCGTATAGTAGTTCAAACTGAAGGAGAAATTATAAAAGATTGTGACGTCAATGTTGGGTATCTTCATCGTGGATTTGAAAAAAGCTGTGAAGCAGCTACGTGGCATCAGGCTATTCCGTATGTCGATCGCTTGAATTATAGTTCACCACTTATTTGTAATTTTGCCTATGTTCAAGCACTTGAAAAATTAGCTCACATAAAGATTACGCCTCGATGTGCATACATCCGTACAATTTTATCCGAACTCTCTCGTATTACGGATCATCTTACGTGTATTGGTGCTGGAGCGATGGAGCTCGGGGCAATGACGGCATTTTTATATGCGATACAATCTCGCGATTTTTTCTACGAGCATATTTGTAAAGTAACGGGCGCTCGTCTGACCGTTTCATATGCTCGAGTTGGAGGCCTTGCAAATGATCTTCCTGATGGCTGGATTCCACGACTCAAAGAAATAGTGAAAAATCATAAAGAGCTTATGGATCGGTTTGTGGGTCTTATGATGGACAATCGTATCTTCATTGATCGAACGCGAGGGGTAGGAGTAATTAGCCAAGAAGATGCTCTCAATTATGGTTTCACTGGTCCGGTATTGCGATCTACCGGTGTGAGTCTCGATTGTCGAAAATACAATCCATATCTTCTCTACGACAAAGTAGAATTTGAGGTTCCCGTTGGTAAATATGGCGATACCTATGATCGTTTTTATGTTCGACTACGTGAGATGGAAGAAAGTATAAAAATTATTGAGCAGTTAATTGATAAAATTCCTGAGGGTGAAATCAACGTGTATCATCCTCAAATTATGCTTCCGCCAAAAGAAGAAGTATATAAATCAATCGAAGCGATTATTAAACATTTTAAAATTATTTATGAAGGGCCAATTATTCCAGCAGGTGAGACATATAGCGCGGTTGAAGGAGCCAATGGAGAATTTGGATTTTATCTTGTTTCCGATGGAACAGGTAAACCAGTTAAATGCCGTTTACGTCCACCTTCTTTCATTTTAATGGGTGGGGTTCATACTATGCTCAAAGGCTCGAGCATAGCTGATGTAGTTCCCATCTTTGGTTCAATTAATATGATAGGGGGAGAATGTGATCGATAAGCCATTTTCGTTCAACAAAGAAGAATTAAAATCATTTGAGGAACTCAAAAAAGAGTTTCCAAACAATGGAGAACGTTCCTTAATTCTTCCCACGCTCTGGATGATTCAAAAAAAACAGGGCTATATTCCTTCTCATGCTCTTTCATATGTAGCACAGCTTATTGGAGTGCCTGATATTTGGGTAGAAGAAGTGGTAAGTTGGTATTCGATGTTTTCTACCCAAAAAAGAGGAAAGTATCATATTCAAGTATGTAGAAATTTATCGTGTTCTTTACGAGGAGCAGAAGAGCTCATTGGTTATGTACAACAAAAATTAGGAATTGCACCAGGCGAAATGAATGAAGAAAAACAGTGTAGCTTTTCTACGGTTGAATGTTTAGCATCCTGCGGTTCTGCTCCTATGATGCAAATAAATGAAGACTATTACGAGAATTTAACTAAGAAAAAGATAGATGAAATTTTTGC
>JAHFAK010000086.1:0-2659 GCA_023250585.1 Deltaproteobacteria bacterium | reverse complement strand
CAGCGTATCAAAAAAGAGATGGGTATGCTGCATGGAAAACAGCTCGGGCGCAATACACTCCTGAAGCCTTAGTTGACATTGTGAAGAATGCAAATGTGTGGGGCCGTGGTGGAGCTGGATTTCCTGTCGGTACGAAATGGAGTTTTTTACCAAAGAATACTACTCAGCCAATTTATTTAGTTGTCAATGCTGATGAGGGCGAGCCCGGAACGTTTAAAGATCGAATGATTATGGAATTCAATCCTCATCAGTTAATTGAAGGAATACTGCTTGCCGCATATGCAATTAAATCAGAACATGCATTTATATATATTCGCGGTGAACTTTCCCTTGCGAATACAAGAATCCGTGAAGCAATTAAAGAGGCCAAAGAAGCCGGCTTATTTGGTTCTCTAATGATTACTGCGTATACGGGAGCGGGAGCATATATTTGTGGCGAGGAAACCGCGCTTCTTAATTCACTCGAAGGGAAAAAAGGATTCCCTCGCAATAAACCGCCGTTTCCTGCAATAGCTGGTTTATATGGATGTCCTACAATTGTTAATAATGTGCAATCACTGGCGACAGTTCCGTGGATTGTGCGAAATGGGGCGAAGGCCTATACTGCAATTGGTACACCGAAATGTACGGGAACACATCTTTTTGGAGTATCAGGGCATGTTGCTAAACCAGGTATATACGAAGCACCAATGGGGTATCCGCTCAAAAAACTTATCTATGAAGATTGCGGGGGGATGTTAGGAAATCGTAAATTGAAAGCAGTTATCCCTGGAGGATCTTCGGTGCACATTTTGCGTGGAGAAGATATCGACAATGTCATGCTTGATTTAGATTCGGTTAAAAATGCAGGTTCACTGTTGGGAACCGGTGCCGTTATTGTTATGGCTGAAGGAACATGCATTGTCAGAGCATTATTTGTGTTGCTACGTTTTTACGACCATGAGTCATGTGGCCAGTGCACACCATGTCGTGAAGGATTAGGATTATTAGCAGGAATTGTGAATCGTATCGAACAGGGTAGGGCAAAGATGGCTGATTTGGAGGAGTTAATAAGGCTGGTAAATGCCATTGAAGGTAACACCATCTGTATGCTTGCCGATGCAGCATGTTGGCCAACACGGAGTTATCTTGCAAAATTCAGAGAAGAGTTTGAAGCCCATATACACAAAGGCGCATGTCCTTTTGAAGGAAAGTTTCAAATCTTTAATGAATTGTGAGTATACGTATGAACGAGAAAAAAACAGTCAGTATTACTATTGATGGAAAAAAAGTAGATGCCCCGGTTGATCAGCCGATTCTAGCGACAGCATTAGATGAGGGTATTGATATTCCCTATTTTTGCTATCACAAGGATTTGAGGCCAGATGGAAATTGTCGTATGTGCTTGGTTGATATTGAAAAGACTCGACGTCCGACTATTTCGTGCATGACATATCCAACAGAAGGAATGATCGTTCATACAAAGACTGATAAAGTAAAAGCAATGCAAAAAGCCGTGCTTGAAATGGTCTTGGTGAATCATCCGCTTGATTGTCCTATTTGTGATAAAGTTGGGGAATGTCGATTACAAGCTAATTATTTTCAGTATAGCGGAGAGCCTTCACATTTTCTTAATCCCCATGCTAAGGTCAGAGCGCCAAAGCTTGAGAAATTTTCGGATCGAATTATTTTTGATTCCGAACGATGTATTAAATGTTCTCTCTGTGTTCGTTTTAGTACTGATGTTTCTCAATCTCATGGATTGGGTTTAGTTAATCGAGGAGTACATAGCACCGTCGCTCCTTCTGGTGGTGAATATGTGGATCAATACTCTGATTGTGTTATTGATATCTGCCCCGTAGGTGCGCTTACATCTACTACATTTCGTTTTCAAGCTCGTGTGTATACACTTCAAAAAACAGAAAGTGTATGTACGTTTTGTGCACGAGGATGTAATACGAACATTGAACATAAACTCAATAAAATATATCGAATTACTCCTCGTCGTAATGAAGACGTAAATAAATCTTGGATGTGTAATGCAGGAAGGGATTTTGCACCCTATTGGAATCGAGAACGTTTACATACTGCTCGCTCTAAGAATAAAGAAATTTCTTATGAGCAATCACTTATAGAATGTAAAGATATAGTGCGCGATTATGCAATGAAAAAGCCCGTGGGTAAAGCCCTGGCAATTGCTTCCACTTTTGGGTCAAATGAAGAGATTGCGTCTTTTGTATCATTATTTCGTATGATTTCAGGAGTTGATATCTATTTTAAAACTGATTCAATTCTCTATCAAAAAGAATATCCACACGATGATGTTCTTATACGAGATGATAAAAATCCAAATCGTTATACACTCGAGAAAATTCATCAATTAAAAGAGATTACTGATACTCATGATGGAGCTTTCGATTTATTAGTAGTCTGGGGAGAAGGATTAAAAAATAGTCTTAAAGAAAAACAAGAAGAGTTTTTAAAAAAGGCAAAAAGAAAAATTTTATTTACTCCTTTTATTGACGAGACAATGAGCATGTATGATTTGGTAATACCGACGTTAACTTTTATTGAGAAGAATGGGACGTATACAAACTTTGAAGGAAAGACATCTCGATTTAATCGAGCGTTATCGCTCTATCATCATATACAGGATGAGGCAATGATATTTGAAGATTTT
>JAHFAK010000085.1 GCA_023250585.1 Deltaproteobacteria bacterium | reverse complement strand
CGTTTCGGTCCTTGAGTTTCTGTCCCAATATCATTATAATTTAGGGGAAAAATATATTATGAGGAAACGCTATGGAAAAGAAAAATATTACCATTGGTGTTCTCTTATCTGGCTGTGGCAATAGAGATGGCTCAGAAATTCATGAATCAGTTATGACCTTACTTGCTTTAGCAAAAGCAAACGTTGAATATCGTTGTTTTGCCCCTGATATGGAACAGACTTTCGTAATCAATCATCTCACTGGCGAGAAAATGCATGAAAAACGGAATGTGCTTGTAGAAGCGGCGCGGATTGCTCGTGGCAAGATTACTCCTTTGAATTTATTTGATGCAAAACAATGTGATGCGCTCATTTTACCTGGAGGCCAAGGAGCTGCGCTCAATCTTTCAAGTTTTGCCAAAGATGGAACTGCCTCTATAATTCATCCTGAAGTTGTACGGGCAGTTACTTCAATGCATGAATTAAAAAAGCCTTTAGGCGCACTGTGTATCGCACCGACAATTCTTGCAAAACTTATCCCGGGAGTCTCGCTTACTATCGGTACTGATCAAAAAACTGCGCAGACACTTGAGTCAATGGGTGCAAAACATAAAGAAACCAAACAACGAACTATTGTAGTTGATCCAATGAAGAAAGTGGTTACTTCTCCTTGTTACATGCTGAATGCGACAGTTGCAGATATTGCCCATGAGGCAGAACAAGTTGTCCAAGCTATTCTAGAACTCCTACAAAAAAAGTGATGTGCTCATTATAGTTTTATGTTCAAACCAAAAATATTTGGCAAATATCTTATAATCGATAAGATCGCAACCGGCGGTCTCGGCGAAATTTATAAAGCGAAAAGCTTTGGGGCTGATGGATATGAGAAGCTTATCGCCATTAAAACAGTCCGACCAATCTATGCTGATGAAAAAGATATTGTTGAACTTTTCAAAAGCGAAGCAATTCTGTCGGGGAGTCTTGACCATCCAAATGTTATCAAAGTTTTTGATCATGGAAAAATAAAAGACAAGCACTTCATTGCCATGGAGTATATTCATGGATCAGATTTACGAATAATCATGAGAGAAACAAACGAGGAAGGACCAAAAATTCCTGAAGAAGTTTCGATCTATATTATAAGCGAAGTATGTGGTGCGCTTGATTACATCCATCATAAAAATGATCCACGAAATACAAGCCTCTCAATTGTTCATCGGGATATTAGTCCTGCAAATATTTTAGTCTCCTATGATGGTAAAATTAAGCTTATTGATTTTGGTGTTGCCAAGTCAACGATGCAAAAGGAAGAAGAAGGAGTATTTGTCGGGAAACTCCGTTATGCTTCTCCTGAACAAGTTGAATATAGAGAAGTAGATTTTTATTCAGATATTTTCTCTATGGGTATTGTTCTCTATGAGCTTCTTACCTATAAAAATCCTTTTGCGTATGACAAAGATGAAGATACACTGACAGCAATTAAAGAAGTACATTTTAAACCGCTTCGTGATTATATTCCTCATGCAAAAGATTCAATTGATACTATTATTAAACAAGCCCTAGCCAGAAATAAAGAAGAGCGTTTTTCTCGAGCAAACGTTTTTGCACAGGCTCTTTCTGATTATATAATGAGTGAAGGAATTCAAAATGTAAAAGACCGATTTTTGGAATTCTTCAAAACTTTTTTTGAACTCCGAGAAGAAAAAAATAAACAGAGCAGTGGTGTTGAAAAGCAGGAAGAAGCAGTAGAAGGAACAATCGTTAGAGATCGAAAGACTCAAAAAGAGTTGGAAGAAAAACCCGATGACGGCGGAACAAAAATTATTAAGAAGGGCTATAAAGAGATCGCGCAAACTAAAAAAGCTTTTGTCTTTTATGTAGCATTTACAACAATTACTGATCACGATGGAAAAGAATTAGCACAAGAACATTTTCAATCTATTACCAATGAGCTGTTGAAAAAGATAATGGATACTATCTATCGTTATGGAGGAAGTATCACAGAACTTTCGAGCCGCAGTATTGGAGTGGTTTTTGGTATTCCACACATTCGAGATGATGATGCGCTTCGGACGATGATTACTGCCTTTTCTATTCTGAATGAATTACAATCCTTTGAAGAAGAACTTCATATGTCTATTGATCTTAAAATAACTATTGATCAGGGAGTCGTTGTTGTTGATCGAACCGTAAAAGATATCAGCTCATTTACCATCAGTGGTGATCCAGTGGAACGAGCAAAAACATTGCTTGAATACAGCCGTGATCATGTAATTACTGCTACGCAATCTATCGAAAATTATAAAGACGCTGGATTTCAATTTAAAGAGAAAGGAAGTTTTCTCTTTCGTGGAAAAAGTGAAAAATATTATGAAGCGCTTGAGAGAAGAAAAAAACAAAGAATTACAACAAAAAGAATCGAATATAAAACTGCATTTATTGGTAGAAAAAATGAGCTCCTTGATTTTAGTAAGTTTTTTAAGGAAGTACAAAATTCTCACTTGGGAAAAGCCTTTGCGCTGCAAGGTACTCTTGGCCTTGGTAAGTCTCGATTCGTTCGTGAATTTATGATGCTTCAAAAACACGAAAAATCTTATTATGTTTCTGCAAAACCTGAGCTTGAGCAAACATTCAAAAAAAATTCCCTTTATTCAGTCATCGCAGAATTACTCAAACAAATTGTCGGTATCAAAGATAGCGATTCAGATGGATTAATTCGCACTAAGTTGCTACATCTGAAAAAATATTCATTAAAGGATCACGATATTCATCTTTTGGGAAGTATTCTCGGAGTGGAATTCCCCGGTAGTGATACTCAATATCTTGAAGGAGAAGAGCGTAAGAAAGAACTCCTTCGTGTCATCAAAGATTTTTTCATTCGCCTCTCAGAAAAAGATACAGTTCTTTATATTATTGATGATAGCGAATGGATAGATCCAGCATCGCTCGAAGCTCTAGCTTCAATTCTCAAGGACGTAACAAAAATAAATCTTTTTTTAATCTATATTATGCGAAACGCAGAAGGCAAAAAGCCTTTGTTGCCGAATCTGAAAGAGTATACATTTCCTGCTTTATCGAAAAGCGAAGCAGAAAAAATGTTTATTACCCTGATTCCGAAGTTAGATACTGCAGCAAAATTAAAAAAAGAATTACTTTTACGCGCGGATGGGAATCCACTTTTTATTGAAGAAATAAGTAAAAAATTAATTGGGATTAAAGATCTTTCTCAAAAAGATATTCTTTCTACATTAACACTTCCCAAAACATTAGAAGATATTTTTACTACACGAATCGAAGGGTTAGAGGCAACAGACAAGCGTCTACTCTCAGTTGCTGCATGTATTGGAAAAAATTTTCGCTATGACATTTTGGAAAAAATGATTTCTAAAGATGAGAACTTGCGTGCAGAGCTTGCCTTTAATCTTGATGAATCGCTTGCCACACTCTTGGCAGAAGATTTACTGCGACTCGATCCAGAAAAGAGTGAGCCTGAATATCTTTTTAAACATATGATGCTTTATGAGTCGATGAGCAAGTTAACTTCAGATGACGATAAAAAAAATTATAATCGACTCGTTGGTGAAGCTATCGAAGATCTTTTCTACGACCGTATTGACGATTATTACAATGCGCTTGTTCATCATTTCCATAAAGCAGAATGTTTCGAAAAAGAAATTCACTATTTAGAGCTCGTCGGAGATAGACAAACAAAAAATTATGCTAACGAAGATGCAATTAAAAGTTATGAGCAGATTCTCAAGACGCTCGAAATATATGCTGGAACGCTAAAGTTGAGAGAATCAGTGCGTTTAAGAAAAGAAGGAGTTATCTATCAAAAAATTGCAAGTATTTATCAGCTCATTGGAAAATGGGAAGAAGGTATAAAATATGCGCATAAAGCAATTGAAAAAGCGGAATCAATTAACGATACGGAACTTCATACACTTTCTATAAAAACACTCGGAAGATTTTACAAAATAAAAGGAGAACTCGATCTCGCATTACAATATTTTACCGATGCGACTCAGATTGCAACACAAGCAGGTTTAAAATTACTGCAAGCAGAACTGACAAGAGAGATTGGAAGTTTATATAATTTCAAAGGAGCATTCGATACTGCTTTAACATATATTGAAGCTGGCCTTAAAGAAGCAATGAGTCTTTCGGATGATTTTTTAATTGGGCGATTTGAAAATGATCGGGGCATTATTCTTACAAAAAAAAGGAATCTTGCAGAAGCTCTAAAATCACTTGAAAGGTCTGTTGCTTATAAAGAAAAAATTAACGATAAATATGGGATGGGAGTTACATTAGGAAATATTGTAGAGATCTATTACACTGAAGAAAATTACGCTCGCGCACGAGAATTTTGTGAGAAATCAATCAGTATAACCCAGCAAATATCGGATCGTTGGGGCGAGAGCGTTAATTACTATAATTTAGGAAATATTTTTTTTATGCAAGAATCCCTAGACGAAGCAAAGAAAGCTTTTATCATGTCGAAAAAAATATCAGATGATATTAGTTGGAAAATTGGTATGCTGTATAATGATATCTTTTTGACCTATTTTGATTACCATACGAGAGGTCGTAAAAAAGGAATAAAAATGCTTGAAGGATTTTTAGTAGAGGCACAAAAGTTAGATGCGCAAGAAGGAGTGCTGAAGGCGCAATTTTTTTTAGCGTTACTTTATCATGAAGAAAATAGTAAGAAATATAAGAAAAAAATTGAAACGCTTGTCGCTGATGCGAAAATGCTTGCCGAGCGTTTAAATGCAAAAGATGTTTTAAAAAAAATAGAAGAGAATTTTAAGTAATGAGTATGTATGGAACAAAAAATAACAGTATGTATTGATCCAGGTCACGGCGGAACAAAGGGAACTGATTTTTTTCGTGAAGGCGAGTATGGACTTCGTGAAGAAGAAGTAAATATTCGTGTCGCTCTTGCTCTTGAAAAACTTTTAGCGGATGAAGATATTGAAGTAATCCTAACTCGACGAGATGATCGGTTTGTCGAATTACAAGAACGTGTTGACATTGCGCTCAAAGCAAAAGCAGATTTATTCGTATCGATTCATCATTCAGTAGCGCAAGATAGATCGCTCAATTATTCGATTGTTTATTTTCATAAAAATGCTCTTGGTAATCCCGCAAGCGTTGATTTTGCTTCGTATCTTGCATTTTATTTTCAAAAACGTCTTAAGCTTTCTGCATGTGTATATTCAGACTATCTTGTTTTTCCCAGTGGATTTCATGTGCTTCGCAGTCTCAAAGATATCATCCCTGCAGTTATTGGAGAAGCTTCATTTCTTTCGCATCAAAAAAATGAATTACTTTTACAAAGAGATGACTCTATTGAAAAAGAAGCACAATGCTATAAAGAAGCAATTATGGGGTATTTTGAAAATGGTTTGCCTAACTATAAGCTGATATCTTCTGATGATGACCAAGACATTATTATTGAACTTGATGATGGTTTTGGAGGCGCGCATTTTAAAGATGATTCTTTGCGGGTATTCATTAATGGTAAATCTGTGCCTCATAAACTTAATATTTTCAAAAAGGTTATTGTCCTCGAAGATAAAAAATCTTTTGGGCCAGGTTGCCATGAATTATATCTACAAGGGAACAATAAAAAAGATAATAACATTCATCCAAAACCGTATTTGTTTAATAATGTATCTGATGGTACGGAATGGAGTGGTTATATTAAAGAAGGAAAAAAACTCTATAATCAGGCATTGGATCATCAAAAAAATAATAACTATGAGAAGTTTCAGATAACAGTTCAAAAAGCGATTGAGGCTCTGAACCACTCTTTACGTATATTACCGGTGCATGAACATGTGGATGAAGTGTATTATTATCTGATACTATGTTTTAAACTCATTGATGATCGAGCTCGCCTTGAACAACATATAAAATATTTGAAAAATTATGTGCCAAGTTCTGAATATACTGAAAAGCTTGATCCATAAGGAATAACCTCTATGGCTTTCATTGCAAAAACTATTGTTATATGGGCAATATTTTTTTCCTGCGCAATGGCTTCGTCTGAGGTATTCAAACTCACACCATCCGAACAAACTATCTTGCGATCGAATGGAATTATTAAAAGATCAAAAGCCATTCAAGGAACTAATCTTCGAGAGGCAATGGCTATAGGAATTATAGATGCTCCACGCGAAGCGGTTTGGGATGTTATCACCGATTATGCGCATTACAAAGATTTTATGCCGAGAACAGCGGTAAGTATAGTAACTGATCGTATTGCCAATACCGTATATTTCTATAGCGAGCTTATAATTCCTTTGCTATTCGGAAATGTCAGTTATGAAATAGCTCTTGTACATGATAAAAAACATTTTACTATTACCTGGGATTTAGTTCCCGGAACCGGAAAAAATGTTAAAGAAGTACGCGGCAGTTGGAAATTGGAACACTATAAAAAGGGCAAAACCAAAGCAATTTATACACTTTTCACAGAGCCGGATACCATTATTCCTGATTTTGTTATTAATATTCTCACGGATCAAACACTCGGTGAAATTATTCAAGTCATTCGCGATCGTGTTCAAAAGGTGGGGACCGACTCATGAACACATTTAGTAGGGGGCACTATATTATCAGACATGATTTTTACTAAATGTGTTCATGAGTCGGTCCCCACCTTTTGGTTTTCCGTGACACGCAATTGACCACAAGCCCCTAGAATATCAAGGCCGCGTTGTTTGCGGATCATTGTAGTTATATGTTTTTCGATTAAATACGAATGAAATTCATCGATTCTTTTGAGGTGAGGGGCGTTCATTGAGATATAGGGATTTTCATTATACGGAATAAGATTTACTTTCGCACGAACTTTGCTCAAGAGTCGAACGAGGCGTTGCGCATCTTCGAGCGTGTCATTGACATCTTTAATGAGTACATATTCGATTGTCACTCGTCGTCTTTTTGGTAAAGGAAGATTTTGTAATGTTTCAATCAGCATTTGAATAGGATACTTTTTGTTAATCGGCATGATTGTATCGCGTAATGAATCTTTTGTGGCATTTAATGAAAGGGCGATGCTGACTTTTGTTTCGGTAAGTAGTGGTTCTATATTTTTGACAACACCAGCCGTTGAAACAGTAATACGTCTACTCGATACTCCTTGTCCAAAATCAGAGACAAGCAACTTGATCGCCTGGATAACGTTTTTGTGATTCAAGAGAGGCTCTCCCATACCCATGAAAACTATATTTGAAATACGGGGGAGGCGTAGTTCTTTTTTAATGAGATACAATTGAGTTATTATTTCGTAAGGTTCTAAGTTCCGTAAAAACCCCATCTGTGCGGTTAAACAAAAGGTACAGCCGAGAGCGCACCCTACTTGGCTTGAGAGACAAACGGTGTTTCGCTTCTTTTCAGGAATATAAACCGCTTCAATAGAGTGACCATCATGAAGGCGAAAAAGAAACTTATGTGTGCCATCTTTAGACTTTTGAATTTTCTGGATAGTTGGGTAGAAAATGACAAAGCGTTTTTGCAAATCTTCTCGGAGCGCTTTTCCTAAATCGCTCATTTCAGAAAAATCAGTTGCCAATTTTTGATGTAACCAACGAAAGACTTGTTTGACTCTATAGTTTTCAGTTTTCTCACCAGAAATCAGTCCGCCCAGTTCTTCTAATGAAAAATTTAAAAGATTATTATTTTCCATACTTTATTTTTACTCTTCTCTTGATTTTACCAAGCCTTAAAATTACTATACCTGTATACTGTATGGCAAAAATTATTGCAATCGCAAATCAAAAGGGCGGTGTTGGTAAGACAACAACTGCTATTAATCTCAGCGCTTCTATTGCAGCAAGCGAAAAACGGGTTCTACTCATTGATTTCGATCCCCAAGCCAATTCTACGTCCGGTGTAGGTATAAAAAAGGGGACATTACCCTATACCATCGTTGATGTTTTACTCAATGATCATCCAATTGAAAATGTTATTACGCGCACAAATCTTGATTATTTTGATATTATTCCTACCACAGAAGAGTTGATTGGCATGGAAGCTGGCTCACTCAACAAGGAATCGCGCGAACGATTATTGCTTAAAGCATTGAGGAATATTAATAATTCTTATGACTATATTTTTATTGATTGTGCTCCGTCTCTGGGAATTCTTACCATGAATGCTCTTGCAGCAGCAGATTCAGTTATTATTCCCTTGCAGTGTGAATATTATGCAATGGAGGGTTTGGCGCAATTGATTAAAACAATTATGAATGTTCAAAATGATGTTAATCCTCATTTACGCGTCGAAGGTATACTCCTGACGATGTTTGATACTCGTAACAATCTCTGTCATCAAGTCGTCAATGATGTTACCGCTCATTTAAAAGATAAAGTTTTTCAAACTATCATTCCTCGTAATATTAAATTAACCGAAGCGCCAAGTTTTGGTAAGCCGGTCTTAACGTACGCTGCTGATTCAATGGGCTCGCGTAGCTATTTGAATTTAGCGTATGAAATAATAGCGCGAGAACAAAAAGAACGGAAAGACGTCCACCTATGAAGGAGAAAGAGATGGAAAAAGCAGAAAAAAAAGTATTGGGCCGTGGACTTGCATCACTAATTCCTGATATTGCTCATTTAGAAAAGAGCTCAATATTTAAAGAAGATGATACTCATATCTTACTGTCGCTTGAAAATATTATTCCTTCAGAAAGGCAACCACGAGAAGTGTTTGACCAAGCTCGTATTGCTGAACTTGCTGCTTCAATTACCACGCATGGAATTCTGCAGCCTTTAGTAGTTACCAAACAAGATGGAAGTTTTAGAATCGTCATTGGTGAGAGAAGATTTCATGCCGCTAAACTTGCGGGGCTCAATAAAGTTCCGGTCATTGTGAAAAAGATGACTGAATTAGAGAGATGGGAAATAGCTTTAGTTGAAAATATACAGCGTGAAAATTTAAATCCTATAGAAGAAGCTCGTGCTTTAGGCTACTTACATGATGAATTTAGTTTAACACATGAAGAAATTGGAAAGCGAGTTGGACGCGATAGAACATCGGTAACGAATACATTGCGACTTTTAAATTTGTCACCGTATGTTCAGCAATTACTTGCTGAAGGAACTATTGCTCAAGGACATGCAAAAGTTCTCTTAGGAGTGACAGAACACGAAGAAATGGATCGTTTGGCCAAATTGATAGTTCTTAATGGACTATCAGTTCGTGCGCTTGAAGCTTTAACGACTACAATTCCTACTAAACAGAAACGTAAGAAAAAAGAGATTGAAAAGCCAAATAATTTTGATACTATCACCGTCAAAGGATTCATCGATGCATTAACTACTCGATTAGGAACCAAAGTCTTTTTACAGGGTAATCAAAGCGGTGGTAAAATTATTATCCAGTACTATTCAGAGGAAGATTTAGAAAGAATTTACGATCTTCTTGTTCTCAAGAGAGGAAAATGATAATTTTTAAGAAGGAGAAATCTATGTTTAATTCCAAAAGTGATGGAATTGTTCCCGATGCTACGTCTGGTAATCAGATCAATGCTCTTCTTGGTAAAGGCAGTGAATTTGAAGGAAAGCTTGTTTTTCAAGGTACTGTCCGTATCGATGGAAAATTTAAAGGTGAAATAATTTCAAATGATAAATTATTAATAGGTGAACATGCCGAAGTTGATGCTGAAATAAAAGTTGATTCAGTTATTATTGGCGGTAATGTTACTGGTAATATTGAAGCAAAATCACGTGTCGAAATTCATGCGCCAGCACGTCTTAAAGGCAATATCAAAACACCGACGCTCGTCATTGAAGAAGGCGTATGTTTTGATGGCAGTTGTGCAATGGATGGTAATGAAGCAACTAAACATCACCGTAAAAATGCAGAAATAATAAATACGCTCGATGAAGCTAATCGACGAGAGCATGCATAAATTCAATCATCATAAGACTTTCATGAAGCTTCGCTTTTTTCTTCTTTTCATAATTTTAGTTATTAATAGTTGTTCTTCAAAAAAGTTTGAAGAGCCTGGCCATGTTGATGCTGATGATTTTAAAACCCACATGACGTTTCAGCTTGATTACGACAATACCTGGCGGATCGTCAGAAGTGTTGTGGGAAAATATCCCGTTATTAGTGAAGATACGAAACTCGGAATAATGGAAACTGATTGGATTCAAGGAAAGTCTGATCGGCTTTATTCAGGGTATGGAAAAACACGGATACCATATAAAATTCGGTATAAATTTAAGGTTACAATAGAACCCGAAGATGAAATGGAAACAAAAGTTAAAGTTGAAACAAAGGAAGAATATTTTTCTGATGTCATTACCAGTGGAGATGATTTAACGGGATCTATCTATAAATGGTATCCAGCCGAAAGTTCAGGACACAAGGCAAGCATTCTGCTGCGAGAAATCGAAGAAGAAATTAGGAAAACAGTAAAGTTTTAATTTTTTAGATACACTGCTAAAAAATATTTTTTTATCGCGCCCGAAGGGATTCGAACCCCTGGCCTTCTGATCCGTAGTCAGATGCTCTGATCCGCTGAGCTACGGGCGCATAATTTTTCTGTATTCGTATATCGTATATCAAT
>JAHFAK010000084.1:3639-10601 GCA_023250585.1 Deltaproteobacteria bacterium | reverse complement strand
TTTATCTTTGTCGCTATTTTTTTGATCGGCATTTGCAATAGAAGAACAATTATCGCTACTATCCATAATTCCATCTTTGTCTGTATCGGTTATTCCGGGATCGCCATTGTCACATACATCGCCAACTCCATCAGCGTCGGTGTCTTTTTGATCTTTGTTAGAAGTACTTGGGCAATTATCGCATACATTTCCTACATCGTCTTCATCTTCATCAGCTTGATCGGTGTTTGCAACTGATTTACAATTATCTTCATCATCGATAATTGTATCTTTGTCGGTATCCACCGATTGTCCTAAGTCGACTTTGCTATTACCACCACAAGCAATAAAGCTTATGCTCAAAAATAATCCTAAAATTATTATAGAAAATCTATGGTTACGCATAATGCCTCCACATAAGTTATGATCCATCATACATAAACTATGCAATACTAATGCCAATAATTTAAAAAAATAGAATATTATTTGTATGTAGTATTAATAGGTTACAATGAACTTTGTTTAATTTATCCACTAATAATTTACATAACTGCGACAAATATGAATTTTTTTCAAGCATATTTTGTAACAGTTCAGAAGGTGTGAAAGAATCAGATTTCAAGCGTGGTCCCTCACCTGTCATTGCGAGGAGGACACGTTTTCTTGTCCGACGAAGCAATCTCAAGCAGGTTCGGGATAAACTCCGCAATCGTGGATATGTAAGAAGAGATTGCTTCAAACCCTTCAGGTTTTCGCAATGACAGTCGAATTGGACATTTCAGTTTCCTATCGCTCTTTTTCAGAAAATGCAGCTTTCCTTGATTTTTTCACACCTTCTCAGTTAATGGGGAAAATGAAGATGGATCCCGTGGTCAAGCCACGGGATGACAAACGGGAAACACTCTCAAATTGTCATCCCGCGGCTTGACCGCGGGATCCAGTTCCATAGAAAAATTATTTAATCACCCCATTTACTCAGCTGGTACCATATTTTTTGACCTTTACTTGACAGAAAAAGACGGTCAGAGTAGGGTCCGGCTGTACTTCATTCTAGGAGGTTCTATGTTTAGATTCGGTATATGGGAACTTTTAATTATTCTGTTTATCGTTCTTCTTTTATTTGGAGCTGGTCGATTACCAGAAATTGCACGAGCAATGGGAAGATCGATTAAGGAATTCAAAAAAGGAACACGTGAGATACGTGATGAGATTGAAAGTACGCTCAAAGATGATGATGTAAAAAAATAACGTGTCATGGAACTCGAGAAACGTCAGTCTTTTATTGATCATCTTTCTGAATTTCGTTCGTGTGCAATTAAAATTCTCATTGCATTTATCGTGTGTTCACTTCTTGCCTGTAATTTTACCGGGCCTATCCTTGCCTTTTTAACACGAGGCGTGGGAAAGCTTATTTTTACGTCTCCGCAAGAAGCCTTTATGACGAATGTTCAGATCGCTTTGCTTGTCGGAGTTTTTGTTTCGCTTCCGTATATCACGTATCAAATTTGGCAGTTTGTTTCAGAAGGATTAAAAGACAACGAAAAAAAATATGTGTATATTTCGGCTCCTATCTCCGCTTTTTTATTTATTCTTGGAGCGCTCTTTGGTTTTTATGTTGTTGTCCCGATTATGATGAATTTCTTTATGGGTTTTGCTACTGAATCCTTAACACCCATGATTTCAATCAGTAAATATATCTCATTTATTATGACGTGGACATTTTCATTTGCCGGTCTTTTTGAACTTCCCTTGGTCTTAGTTTTTCTTACAAAAATTGGTGTTATTACCCCACAATTTCTTTCTAAAAATAGACGAATCGCCATTGTCATAATATTTATTGTTGCAGGCTATTTGACCCCACCTGACCCCATCAGCCAAATTTTAATGGCTGTACCTTTGCTCGTTCTCTATGAACTGTCTATTATTGGTTCGCGATTTGTGTATGTGAAGAAGGCTATGGTTTAATATGGCTGTCAATCATCAACTATTTCCCTGAAAAATAGACATAGAAAAAGTCATAGCGAGAGTGGTCCCCTCACGTGTCATTGCGAGGAGGACACGTTTTCTTGTCCGACGAAGCAATCTCAAGCAGGTTCGGGATAAACTCCGCAATCGTGGATATGTCAGAAGAGATTGCTTCAAACCCTTCAGGTTTTCGCAATGACAGTCGATTTGGACATTTCAGTTTCCTATCGCTCTTTCTCACTATTTCCCCTTGTCTTTGATTTTTTATCCTATTAAAGTAAAAACCATTCAGCAATTTTTGTTTTTGAAAGGTTAACATTATTATGGAATGGAAACTTCCTGATTTGGGTGAAGGAATTGTCGAGGGTGAGATTGTGCACTGGCTTGTCAAAGAAGGCGATGTAGTTATCGAAGATCAACACCTCGTTGAAATTATGACCGACAAAGCAACAATGGAATTACCCATTCCCATTGCAGGTAAGGTTACCAAAATCTTGGCTCAAGAAGGAGAAATTGTAAAAGTTGGCCAGGCTCTTGCTCACATTGCTGACGCGGGGAAAGTGTCAAAACTATCCCAAGAAGGATTTACACAAATAGATACAAAAGCGGCAGTTCAAGAAAAACAAAATAAAAACGAACCACAACAAAATTCACAATTTGAAAAACGAAAAGGGAAAGCAATGGCTTCGCCTGCAGTGCGAGCATTAGCTCATCGTTTAGGAGTTGATCTCAATTCTATTGAAGCAACTGGTTTATATGGACGTGTGTCTTTCGCTGATGTAGAACGTGCTGCACGGGGTCTTACTCATTCTTCAGAAATTTCGAGCAGAGAAGAGCATAAGCCACCAATTATTATTCAAGGACCTGTCGAGAAGATTCCTATTCGCGGACTTCGCCGAAAAATTGCTGAACATATGAGTATTTCAAGAAAACTCACCGCTCATTTTACCCATATGGATGAAGTGGATCTCACTGAACTCAAAGCATTAAGAGAAAAACAGAGTGCAGCGGCACATCAAGAGAAAATAAAATTAACCTATTTAGCCTATTTCGTAAAAGCCGCAGCCCAAGCGCTCACAAAACATGCATATCTTAATGCTTCTTTAGATGATATAAATCAGACGTTCATTCTTAAAAAATATTATAACATTGGTATTGCAGTGGCGACTGATAATGGATTGATGGTTCCTGTCATTAAAAATGTAGATAAACTTTCTCTATTCGAAGTGGCAAAAGAAATCGTTCGCCTCTCCGATGAAGCTCGTCAGGGAAAAATTGCTCTTGATGATTTAAAAGGAGGAACATTTACGGTTACCAATATCGGATCAATTGGCGGGATCTTATCGGTTCCCATTATTAATTACCCAGAAGTTGCGATTATGGGATTTCATGAAATAAAGCCTCGGCCTGTGGTTCGTAATAATGCTATTGTAATTAGAGATATGATGAATATTTCTATTTCTGGGGATCACCGTGTAGTTGATGGAGCTCATGTGGCGTTGTTTTGTAAAAATTTTATTTCTCTTCTTGAAAATCCCACTACGGAGAGTTTGAGTAATCTATGAAGCATTACGATGTTGTAGTTATAGGAAGCGGGCCGGGGGGCTATGTCGCCGCGATTCGTCTGGCGCAACTTGGAAAAAAAGTTGCCGTTGTTGAAAAAGAAAAAATTGGAGGAGTGTGCCTAACTGTAGGCTGTATTCCTTCAAAAGCAATGATCCATGCAGCGCAGATCTATAGTTCGATGCTCACATCGCATGCTTTTGGTATTGAACATAAATCACTAAAACTCAATCCTTCAAAACTGCAGAAATGGAAAAATGATGTAGTGAAAAAATTAACCAGCGGAATTATGACACTTCTTAAGGCTCACAAAGTTGAGGTCATTTTCGGTACAGCTACGCTTAAGAGCAACCGAGAATTAATCGTTGAAAAGGGAAACGAGAAAACAACTATTTCATGTGATAATGTAATCATCGCAACTGGCTCTTCTCCTGCTCCACTTACAGGATTTGAATTCGATGGAAAACTCATTGGAAGTTCTACGCATGGTTTAGAATACAGTAAAATTCCAAAAAAACTTTGTGTAATCGGCGGAGGATATATTGGTTTGGAAATCGGTTCGCTCTATGCAACATTTGGTTCGAAAGTAACAGTCCTTGAAGCCACAGAAAATCTGCTTTCAGGAACTGATCCCGAACTTGTAGAAGTAGTTGTTAAAGATTTGGCAAAAAAAAAGGTTACTCTGTTCTTGAAGACACAAGCTCTGCAATGCAAGAAGCGACAAGGAAAAGTTCAGGTGACATTCAAAACTTGTGAGAAGGAAAAAAAAGATACATTTGATAAAGTCCTTGTTGCTATTGGAAGAACACCAAATACATCGGGGCTTGGGTTAGAAAAAGTTGGGATCAAACTTGATCGGAAAGGATTCATTCGAGTTAATACCCGTCAACAAACAAATGTCGATGGCATATATGCTATTGGAGATTGTGTGGGTGGAATGCTCTTGGCTCATAAGTCGAGCCGCGAAGGGCTTGTCGCAGCCGCTGTAATTGCTGGTCAAGATGAAATGTTTGAGCCGTGGGGAGTCCCGGCTGTTATTTTTACGCATCCTGAAATTGCATATGTAGGGCGAACTGCAGAGAAAGCTCGAGAGGATGGTTATACGGTAAAAATTGCACGTTTCCCATTTCAAGCTTCGGGTAAAGCTTTAGCCACTGGACATACACAGGGTTTCGTTAAACTTGTTGTTGACTCTAAAACAGATCTTATCTTAGGTATTTTTATTGTGGGGAATGAAGCTTCAAATATTATTGGAGAAGCATGCTTAGCAATTGAAATGGGCGCAACTGCAGAAGATGTTATACGCACAATTCATCCTCATCCGACATTAACTGAAACATTGATGGAAGCAGCGGAAGCGGTTCATGGAAGGGCGATACATATTTTTCAAAAGTAATAGGGAGCATACTGTGAGTGAGAGCGTTCGTTCAGAAAAATGAAAATCATATGTTGTCATTGCGAGGAGGTTCTTTTTAGAGCCGACGAAGCAATCTCTTCTTTATTTACGAGATTGCTTCGCAAGCAGAGCTTGCTCGCAATGACAAAAGAATAATCAGTTAGAAAGACTTTCTGATGAAAATTAATGATATAAAATTACAAAATAAAATCTATGAATTGATGGTACAGTCCCGTGTATTGGAAGAGCGTCTCATAAAAATGAACAAATCAGGTCTAGGTTTTTTCTGGATCGGTGGGCCTGGTGAAGAAGCTTTCAATGTGCCGTTAGGACTTTTGATTCACAAAGGCGAAGGAATAGCGTACGATTATCTCCATTTTCATTATCGCCAATCGGCAACCCTTCTGGCAATGGGTGAGCCAGTGATCAACTTTATCAGACAAATGAATAATACAATGACCGATCCATATTCAAAAGGACGTAATTTTGTTGGGCATTGTGCAATTAAAAAATGGAATGTAATTCCCATTAGTTCTCCGATTGAAGTACAATATTCCACTGCGATTGGAACAGCGGTTGCGCAAGCTCGGGAGAACGGACAAGGTATTACGATTGTTACGGGTGGTGATGCAGGCACAGCAGAAGGCGACTTCGCAAGCTGTCTTGTTTGGGCTTCACGACAAGGCAGAGAACTACCCATGTTAATAATCGTTACCGATAATCGATTTGGCATTTCAACCTGTTTTAATGAAGTTCATTGTGATCGTCCAATTGCTGATCGTGCGAGAGGATTTGGTATTGAAGCGATAACTATTAATGGCAACGATCCGATAGAATCATATCAGGCGATTGAAAAAGCAATGGAGTATGTCCGCACAAAGCGGCGGCCGTATTTTTTAGAAGCGCGAGTTTCTCGATTGTACGGCCACTCTTCCGCATCAGGCGCTAATTGGATTTCAGGAGAAGTTGATTGTATTAAAGAATTTGAAAAAGTATTGAAGACCAAAAATATATTAGCTGATGAGGATTTTACAAAAATTCACAAAAAGTATGAAGATGAAATAGTTCCGTGTGTCCAAAAAGTTTTGAAAGAACTAAAGCCATCTGCCACGACGATTTTTGATGATATTTTTGAAAACAGAAAGGATGCAAGTGTCCCATGGCCACGATGGCTCAAGCCATAAGAATGGCACTCCATTACGGAGAAGAAAAACTCGGCGTTAAGGATATCTTTGGAGAAGATGTTGGAGCTCCATTGGGAGGAGTCTTTACGTGTACGCAAGGTCTTAGGACTGCGTGGAATTCTCCGCTCGATGAGCGAGGCATTATTGGATGCGCTCTTGGTTTGGCAATGGCAGGGCAAAAACCAGTAGCTGAAATTCAATTTTCTGATTATATATTTAATACCATTGATTTATTGAAATTGTGTGGCAACACGCGCTGGTCCTCGGCGGGACAGTTCACTGCTCAAATGGTTGTTATGACTCCTGTTGGAGCGGGTATTCATGGATCAATTTATCATTCACATTCATTTGAATCGATCATGTCTCACATCCCTGGATGGAAAATAGTAATTCCCTCAAATGCATATGATGCGTATGGTTTGTTAATCTCTGCGATTAAGGATCCTGATCCAGTGATGTATCTTATCCCTAAAGCCCTTCTTCGTGTGCGCTGCGAAAAAGTAATTCCCGGTGAGCCAACTGATACAAAAAAGTTAAACCAAATGATCGATGCTCCTCTTGGAGATCGTACTCAATGGAAACCAGCATGGCCAGAGCTTTCCGATATTTCAATTCCTATTGGAAAAGCAAATATTTGTATGGAAGGCAATAGGTTAACTATCATAAGTTATGGACGTATGCTTCCCTTATGTCTCGAAGCAGCTCAAAAAGTAAAAAATGAAAATAAAATTTCAGTTGAAGTAATTGATCTGCATACCCTCTATCCATACGATGAAGATGCTATCATTGAATCCGTTGAAAAAACAGGGCGTGTACTCGTCGTTAATGAAGATACTGAAATCACTAATTTTGGGGAGCATATCATTCGTCGCATT
>JAHFAK010000084.1:0-3539 GCA_023250585.1 Deltaproteobacteria bacterium | reverse complement strand
ATAATATTTATATTTCAAAATGTAGAAAGGGATGGTCTGTTATGACGAAAAAGTTGTGTATATTGATTAGTGTCATTTTTATTGGAATCATTTCTTCATCGTTGTTATTTGCAGAAACGCAATCATTTACATTAAGTGGCTATCAGAATTTTAAAAAGTCTCCTGCAGGAACAAAATTACTCCAAGCTTTTAATCAAGGAAGCAAAAAAGCGCGACAAAAGAGTAATTTTAAAACGATTGAAGAAGTCGAAAAGTACGACGTAGACTGTGGAGATGAACCATGTTCCGTTGATTCATTTACGGCGAATTTTGATAATATTCAACTTTCAGATTCTGAAGCAAACGACATTGGAACTGCATTGATTACTATTTTTAATGAAAAAATTTTTTCTTGGCGCTATAGATGTACAGCATTGTATTCATTGCCTGAGGTTCCAACAAAAGATATTCAAACAAGAATTAATTGGATGAGTGATCTCTATACTCACTATAAAGACACTGACTTAGCAGGAGACATTGTAAGACGATTCTTTACAATTCCAGGAGTTTCTTTTGGACAGATAAAATCTTATCTTAACCAAGAAGCAATAAAAATAAAGAAAGAGGGGAATCGAGATCCTAACAATGTTGGGACACTCAGATGGATTTTATCTATGATAACATCCTTCGATGTACGACCAAGCTATGATGAAGTTAAGCCTTTATTTGAGACTATTCTTACACGCATTAATCCTTGCTATGAACTAAAGTCTCTCCGTCAGATTGTTTTTATAAGGAAATCAGAGCCCTTACATTGAGAAAGGCTGAAGAACTTGGTGGGAAACAAGCTGCAGAGAACCTCAACAAATTATATCCTGTTAAGAAGTAAGAATGTAAAGGTTACCTCTAATAACTATGTTTTTTGGGAACCTCTAAAAAGTATTTGTAATTCACGGCGCAACATGAGCGATCATCCCAATTTCCGTAAAACCGTCTTTCCAATAAAGGCAGGTAATTCCATTGATGACTTTTGCATCTTTATCCAATGAGAATACAAATGATTCTTTATGTTCAAAATCTTGTGCGATCTTTTTAAATGACGATATCGATGATTCATCAATTTTTTCTGTAGATTTAATTTCAATCAAAGCAAGTGGGAGGCCGGGCCTTTCAATAATAACATCGATTTCAACATCATCCTTTGTTCGTAAATAAGAAAATTTCCAATCTAACTTTAAATAGGTATTCAATCGGAAGAGTTCATTGATAATAAAATGTTCAAAGAGAATACCGAATTCATAGGTTTTCGGGACGGTTGGAATAGTGAGTTTACCTTCCAAGGCTTTTTTGACTCCGGTATCAAAGAGATAAAATTTTGGATTTTTTCTTTGTCGCTTTCGTATGGAGTAGTGAAAACTGGGAAGAAAATTTCCAATCAATGTATCTTCAAGAATTTCAAAATATGATTTTACTGATACTGAATCACTATTAATATCTTTTGCAATATTACTATAATTAATGATTTGGCCAGAACATTGAGCGGCTATTTCTAAAAAAGATCGGAAAGGAGCGATTTTACGTACAATTTGTTCAACTTGTATTTCCTCTTTCAAGTAAGTATTTACATAGGTACGCAAATAATCTTGTTTGTAGTCATCCTCGAGAAAGAAGACTTCAGGTAAACTTCCCCAGTTTAAAATAAGTTCTAAATGAAAGTCATTGCCGAGTTCCAAAAACGTAAGAGGAAAAAGGTACTGCTGAAATGCTCGCCCTGCTAATAAGTCAGCGCTGCCTCTTTTTAACTTTCGTGCGCTTGAACCTGTTAATACAAATTGAAACTTTTTTTCTTCAATTTCTTTATGAACAATATTTAAAAGATTTGGTACTTTTTGAATTTCATCAATAATTACCCAATTACTTTCTTCTGGCACTTTGTTTAACGCTTTTAATCGTTGTGAAAGCAACATGGGATTTTTTTGAAAATCAGCTTCAATATTCACATCAAGGAGATCTATCCATAAACAATGTTTACTGCTAAAATGTTCTTTTAAAAACGTTGTTTTTCCAGTACCCCGTGCTCCAAATAGAAAAAAACTCCTTTTTTTCATATAGTTAAGTATTCTCTGATACATGATTTAAAATTGTACGCCAAATTTAAATCATAATCAATATTAATAATATGTGACCGAAACGTGCCCGGCAACTTTCGGTCGAAAATTTAACAAAAAGGTACACTCATTTTGAATCATTTTTTCGACCAAAAGTTGCCGGGCACGTTTCGGCCTTGCTTACTACTTGAAGGAGAAAATGATACTGCCCATTATGATATCAAGGAAAGTGATTCAGGTAATGGCCTATTAGTTATGAAAAGAAGTCGAAATTAAAGTAACTCAGCAGAAGTTCATACCTTGGTGCCCCCCACCATTTGATCGATTTAATACGAATAAGGGCCCATATGTTTTGTTAAGGCTAAAAAATTTGAAACAACAGGAAGTTTAAGTTCATCATGAACATTAATTTGCAATACCCAAAAATCAGGCCCATTCGAAGGAATTTTATTAGGGGTTTTAAAAGTTTGAAATTCTTGAATATCTTTTTGATTTTCATCTGAAGATACGTAATATTCTTCTCCCTGCTCTAAAAACACGGGGAATATATATATGCCAAAGGGAATGCCTTTCATTAACTTTTCTAGTGGAGAATTAATTTGCTTGGCTATGTAATTAAATGAATCAATAGCTGGTAAAAAAATACATTCAAATTTATCTTCGTTTTTAATATCCTTTAAACAATTATCCGATTGTATTTTTCCTATAAAATTTTCTGGATTACGTAATTTCGTTTTTTTGAATAATTTTAAGTTGGCCTTCTGAACAAAAAATGCACTTGTTGCATAATGATCTAAAACAAACCAAGTAAGGAATAATTTATCCTTTTCCCGAGATTTTGGCTCTACTTTCTTATCAATATTATCTGGCTGATACATGTTCAAAATTAATTCCGAGTATGAAAATAAATCAGTATATTCATCAAACTTTTTACTTTTCATTTCTCTTTGCAATACATCGAAGAATTCTATTTTTGAGTCATTTTGATCAAATGTATTTCCATGGAGAGAAAGGACCTCATGATAGTATACACGGTAGAAATTTTCAAAAATTAGAGAAACAGGAAAGGTATTATTTAGAATTTCTTTTCTGTATTCATCAGAATCGAATATCCCAATAAGTTTTTTATATGATGTTATGAAACGAGACTTATCTTCCGCAAAAATATGTGCTTGAACCAAAAAAATAAAAATAAAGAAATAAATAAATAGTGTTCTCATGTTTTTCTCCCCTATAAAGAAAGAATGTTTAAACATTCTTTCTTTAATACATTTTAGAACATAATATCAATGTTATTGTCGAATAGTCTCTACACAGTCACTTTTCGGTCTCATCAATTGTGCCTTGTCTTTTGAAGCTAAGCTGAGTACACTAGTATAAGGTTAAATGGATTAGTATGAAACAGATATCTACGATTAAAAAATTAATCAAAAGACATAAGCACAATCTAGA
>JAHFAK010000083.1 GCA_023250585.1 Deltaproteobacteria bacterium | reverse complement strand
TTTTCTTTTTTGATGCAAGATCATTGGCAATATCATCAATTCGCTGAACAGCTCCACGAATGAGTAAACGCTTCTCTTCCGATAACTCAGGAAGTTCACGGGTAATCGAATTTAATGCTGATAAGGGAGAGCGTATGTCATGGGCGACTTGAGCAGCTATGGCAGCAATTGTTCTTGCTTTTTCAAATTCGAGTTCATTGAGGCGAGCTTTTTGTAAACTGAAAACAATAGTTATTATTTCTTGAGGAATCAAACGATTAAAAGAAGGGAGAAGATTGTGTTTTTTGTCTTTGAGTTCAAGAAGTCGTGTCGAAGGCAGAAATATTTTTTTATTAAAAAATTTCCAGATTAAAAAAAATGAAAGCAGAAGAAAAGTACATTGAAAAAATATCAATTCCTTAAACTGCTCAAGATAATCTAAAAAAGAAAAGGTAAATCTCTTAGTAAGAGTTAATCTTCCTAAATTTTCACCTCCATAAATTATTAAAAATGAATCTTGCACAGTACGATTTCCTTCGAATAAAGGAGGAAATGTTTTTACGGTAGCTTTTTCTGATGAATAGGTAATTGCAATATTATTATGAATACTAATCCTTTGCAGGAGATATTGAATAATTTCTTTTTCGCCTAAAAGAATATCAGTTGCCAGATACACATGATGAAAGTCAAAAATGGATTTGAATTCTTTCTTTGTCTTAACTGAAAGAAGTTCTAAATCTTTCTTAAAAGAAAAATAGATATGAGTTATAAATATGAGAAGCTGAATAATACTAATACCGATAAAGATAATTTTAATATAAGTTTTAAATGAGGGATTACTCATTATACTTGCCTCTTTATCTTTTTAATAAGAATTGTTGGTTTTGCATGAGCTTTACCTGTAATCAGTGTTATTTTTCCTGACTGTCCTTCAAACATAGTATTTTTTCTCAGGCATTCAAATAATTTTTCTTTGTTATTGCCTGTTTTTTTTGAACATCCGAAGATGAAATCAAGAGAGTCGTAAGAGAAGGCTATTTTCTCACGAGGTTTTTCTCCATATCGTTCAATATATTTTTGATAGAGAAGAGATCTCTTATGAGGTACAGGAAAGTATGTGATATATACCTCGTTAAAGGAATTTATATGTTTTGTCGATGCATGAAGAGTATCGGAAAAACTCCATGAAGGAGCACCTACGATAAAATCGTTATTCTGATTAAAGCTACTACTATGCTTTTTCAATTGCTCAAGGACATTAAGGCTCGCATAATCATACCCGGTAAAAAGTACAGCAGAACGTTTTGCCGAAGTAATTTCTTTTAATTCCTTTATGTCAATAGTGCCTCCTTTTGGAATATTGAGTTCATATCGAGTAACAGGAGACTTTCTAAAAACATGAGAATAGCTCCCCAATATATTTAACGAATACGGATCATCGCTAAATGAGATAATAAATATCTTCTGTGGAGATTTTTTTTCAATAAAAGAGCGGATATTCTCAGCAAATATCTCTGATGATGCCATGAGTGTTCTAAAGTGAGTATGAAATGATTGTAGCTTCTCTGCTGTTGCTGTCGGAGAAATCCCAAATAGATTATTTTTTACTAACCATGGTCCAGCAAGTAAGGATTCATCAGAAGTAATAAGACCGGTATATACAATACAACCTTGTTTTTTGCCCGCTTCGAGTTTGTCTATAAGGCTAAATTCAGGACCAAGATCAATAAATAAAAAATCTATATATAAATTAAAATCCTTAATCATTTCTTTGGCAAGAACAAAGCCGGCAATTCGAGGATTAGTACTCTTTTCATTAATAGGACCAAATCGGCGACTTTCACCAACATAACACACTTTTACTTTTGCAAAAAGACTACAAGATACTACTAAAGAATACACAATAGTAATAATTTGAATTACTTTCATTTGGTAATCTCCACTCCAAGAGTTAATTCAACTTTTTGGAGAATCTCATCTGCTAAGGCAATAGAGTTTTGAGCAGTAGTTCCTTTTACTTGAAAAGATCCTAAATATCCATAGTTTGAGGTAACCTCTTTTACTTCCTGATTGGGTTTCACAGAGCATGTAAACGAAACAAGGCGATTTTTATAGTGGTCAAGCCATGACCAATCGATATCATTTTTTGTTATTCCAGGACCTCCTGCACCAAAGAGTCGTGAGGTAATGGGATTATGAGAACGAAATTCTTTTTTAGGACATTTCTTTTGTAAATGAATATGAATTAAATATTTAAAAATATTAATGTCACATGCATAACTTAATAACAATGGACCATTACCACCCATCAGACGAGGGTTTACTTCAATTAGTCGAGGCCCATCTTTGGTTAAAATCATTTCAATATGAAAAATACCTCTTATAGGGTTGAGTACACGAACTATTTTTTTTGCATATTCTTCTAGTAACGTTAAATCTTTTTGAGAATATACTGATGGAATCGTTGTCCCAAGTTCAATTACCTCATTTTTTGCCCAACGTTTTCTTTCCCCTACTGCAAATACAATAATGGTCCCTTCATTAATTCCGATTTCAGCAGAAAATAAAGGACCTTCGAAATATTCTTCTACAACGAGTTCATCTGATGCGATTTTATTTTTTGGAATTCCTTTTAAATAAAACTCCTTACTATAATTAGAATATACAGTAAGTAGTTCATCGTATGAATCAATAATATGACTATAGTAACTTCCTGCTCCCTCGTTTGGTTTCATAATACAAGGATACGCTATATTGTCTTTTATATGTTTTATATCTTCTTCATTTCTAATAAGAAAAGAATTTCCAACTTCTACGGTATGATTTTTTAGAAACTGTCGACATTTATATTTATTTTTTGTAAGCTCAATTGCTTCAAGTCGAGTAAATGGAATATTTAAATCTCTTGCAACATTAGCAATGGGAAGTATTGTTTGATCAACAACTGATAAAATACAATCAACTTTTTTTTTGGAATTTATTTTAATAATCGCCTTTTTAAGACAAACATAATCAAAAGAATCATCAACTGTTTCAATGAATGATAATTTATTTAAATCGATGGTTTTTGATCGAAGAAAAAGGTTTTCGTATAAAGGGGAATAGATAAAACTAACCATATAACCCATCTTTTCTGCCACGCTAAGCGCAAGAGAGCCATTTTGATTTGTTTCAACAAATACGAGATGTTTCTTGTACATACTTCCTCATGAATATCTTATAGAAGACAAAACTTGCTAAAAAAGAGAGTTCAAAAAAACAAAAGAGTATAAGTGAACCTGTTTGAAAATCCTTCCAGTCCATAATCTTTCCAAAAAAAAGAATCGTGGCTGTCATAGCTAACGATGCAAAGGTAGGAAAAATAACACCTAATTTTCCAATAAGGTGTTCGGGGCAGTGTTCAATTGCTTCTTTATAGTTAATGGTAAATATTATTTCGAATATGAGTGCCATGAGAAAATAAAATACAAAGTTTAACCATAGTAATTGGGTATATGCTATCAGAGGAATAAGGAGTAATCCTCCAATCATGTAAGGGATACTTTTCTCCCAAAATGTTTTATAAAAATATCGTTTTACGATAATAGTTGCCAATGTAATTCCTATACAAAAAGTTAACTGGAAATAGAGAACTCCTTTTTCTCCTATATTTAGTACTGTAATAGGCAATGGTCCTCGACAGAGATTGTGAAATCCTTGAAATGCTGCTACTGCTAAAATCGTATATCCAATAATTCCGAGTAATGAAGGATGCTTTTTCCACTCATTGAGTGTTTCTTTTAATGAGCTACCGGATGATATTTCGTAAGCTGCGGATTGCTCTGGTCCAACTGAATAATAGAGTATTCCTGATACTATAAAAGTTGCTCCATCAATGTACGCTAGCTCTAGAATCGAAAAATAATTAATGAAATAACTCCCTAAGAGTGCACCAGCGCCGGTTCCTAAATAGTATGATGAATTGATCAATGAACTTGCTTTTTTGCGTTCATCTCCATCAAAGTATCGTTTCATGCTCACTGATCGGACTGCCTTTGTTGCATTTTCTCCTATTCCTCTAAGAGATAAAAATAAAAAAAGTAGGAGTGCCGATCTATTAAATGCATACCCTGCAAGAACTGAAAAAAATGCTCCACAGCATTCAGACATGAGAAATCTTTTATGTACTCTTTTGCCTTGAGACCAATTTCCTATAAGGGATAGTAAAAAGAGTCCGGCAATCCACTGGGAGGGGAATACTAATGAAGAATAAAAAACTGAATGAGTGTGGGTATATACTTTTGCTGTTATAGCAAGGAGCAGCATGAAGGTTCCAATGGTAGATATAAAAGAAGCAGCCCAAATTTTTATAAACGTTGCCCTAGCATTCATGTTTCTTCCCTTGTGCATACAACAGATTCCATTTTACTCCATATCCCCCTGGTAATTCTAGTGGATGTAAATAATCATCAATGTCTTGATCGATTTGTTTGAGTGAGCATTCAAGGCCAAATAATGTTTTGAGAAATTGTAATAATTCATTTCTATCCTTTGCGAGCCAATGAATTGTTTTTCTTTCTTCATGTATATCAGTAAATCCTTCTTGTACCAAGAGTTCAGAAAAATCTCCTTCTGATATAAAGATTCCCTTGTGTCCCCTTGTCGTATGTTTATCTACATATTCATTAAGCCAACGCGCCTCTTTTGATCCCTTGAGTACTTCTGCTATCGATGCATATCCTCCAGATTTCAGTATTCTTTGTATCTCTGTAATTATTGGAGCTAAAGAAGGGGAATGATGAAATCCTGCAAGAACAAAAATTAAGTCAGCTGAGTTATTTGCAAGTGGAATGGACTCAAGTGGAGCGCAGATAGTGGGATACTTATCTAAAGTAGTTTGCGCTAAACTTAGAGAAGGTTCTATACAAACGACATCAATGTTCGGAGCAATTTCTTTTAATCCGTCTGAAACATAACCAGATCCTGATTGGAGTTCGAGAGCTTTTTGACTATTCATTATAGGAATATCGGTAAAGAGATGGGCTCTTTCTTCGCGGCGTACGTGAGCAAATTGATTACATCCTATTTTATAACTCACTGCTCTCAGAGCAAATGGATCATTATGATATCGTTGATTCAGTACTTCCATAAATCCTCCTTTGTAGTAAATAGATTATTCTTTCCACCCCTCCATTTTTTTTGATGTATACATAGCAATTCGTGACAGCCTATACGCAGCTTCATTAATGAAGAAGGGATAGAATTCTTCACCTTCGTACACAAGTGTCTTTCCATTAAGATCGATAAATAAAGGATCACCGTGTTTCACTGCTACAAAATCTTTGCCCTCACGTTCAGGATGAATGTAGTATGGGCCTCCTTCCTTAGGATAATAGAGATAGTCGACAATTTTATAGTAATACCAGGACTTAGGTACGTTTATTTCTCCAAAATCCCAGGTGAGAAGTTTTGTAAGAATGGTATTCAATGTAAGTAATAATTGAGTATTCACAATATTATTTGCTACGGGACCAATTTCAAAAAGAAGTCCACTCGGGGCAAGAGCACTGATAAACAGGCTATTTTCATCAACTCTCAATGATTCAATTATAGTGATATCAGGAAAGTGAGTTTTAAGATAGAGAGCCGCTCGGCGGCTTAATGGATCTGTTTTTGGTAGAATGATCGTAAAGCCCATATGTGAAGTTGTTGTATGAAGATCAATGACAAGATCAAAATTTCCACTAATCTTTTCTGTCAATTCACGGGCTCGTTCTGCTTCATAGCCTGATGGTGTTGAGTTTTTTCCGAAGGAGCGATTGAGATCATAATCAATAAAGCGAAGACCTGAATCAACTGCTTTTTGGTTTGCAATCATTGGTTCAATTATATGTGGAGTTTCAAAAGGAATTGCGTGTGACCAATGAGAAACAATTTCAATTCCCAATCGTTCGTTTCCATGTGTTCCTCCAATAAGAGCAATACGAAGTGGAGTGTGTTCTTTTGATGCTTTTTTCATAATCTTTCCTTTCTGAGATGAGGGTAGTTTCCCAAACATTCCGCACAGAGGAAGAGATGCGACCGCAGGATTGTCATATATAAAATTACTCCAGAGAAAAAAAACACCGCAAAGAATGGTAAAAGTTTTTTGTATATTCATATACCTCCGTTTGGTTATAATGCAAGTGCTATGCCAATAATTTTTATTTCATAAAATCAAATAAAGACAGAAGGTTACCGATTATTTAGCACCGTATGGTTTGGCAATAATCCCATTTTTCGAACACATGACTAAGAATGTGTACTCAAAATAGGAAAAATTCTCTGACAACCAGAGGTATTATATCTTCAATAAACCTTTTTTATGAAAGCTGTCAATTATGATCTCCTCAATTGGTAAGGACTTGATAGATATACACAGAGTCCATATTATGCAGGTTTTTTGAAATACCTATTGTATCTCCTAAACTTGTATGACTGTTAGGTTTTTGTAAAAGCAGCCCATCAGATACAGATTAAATCCATAGGAGCATCAGTGATAATACTACATAGGTTGACTTTTACCTATATTACTGCTAGTATAAAATCATGAGCCCTAAAGCAACGGTTCTATTCCATTTAAAAGAAACAATCCGGTATCGATATATTTTAGAAGAAACAATTTATATAGTGGAAGATGTAGAGCGATACCCTGATGGAGTAAAATATAGTCTTATTTTTTATGATACGAAAACTAATAATAAGGTTTTAATGGATAATCATCATCCGAAGGGACATCATGTTCATATAAATGGTGTACAATATGAATACACCTATAGGAATGAAGAACAGTTAATAGAGGACTTTAAAAACCTTATTTATCAGCATATGGGAGTAAAATTATGAGAAAATTAATCATTTCATTAAAAACGGCGAGTGAATCACTCACTGATTTTGCACGAACTTTACAAGAGATAAAAGCAAAGAAAAGAAAAATGATACCTCATTATGAAATTGCATTTGATAATAAACGTGATTTCGAGAAGTTTATCAAAAATATCGATATCCTTATGTGCATTCAATCATTTCATCCAAGATCAATTTATGAGCTTGCCAAAATAGTTGGGAAGGATCAATCCAATGTAAACAAGTTGATTATTTTTTTTGAAACCCTTGGAGTTATTAAGGTTCTCGAAAGAAAAGTACAGGGACGACCAATGAAGAAGCCCATTGTTGATTATGAGGCAATTGAGTTTAACTTAAAAGCAGCATAGTGCCCATCCATTTTGTGAAATGTACATTGTGTTGATTATGGATTAATGAATTTTTCTCTCAAAATCCTGCAGATACTTTGAAAGGTTATTTTGTTTAATTACATCCTGAGCATTCTTGAAAACTACGTTTGATTCCTCAACTTTGTTTTCAAGAGCAAGAATTTTCGATTGTACAAGATATGTTTTAGCGATTAATTCTGGGTGTTGCAATTCTTGTGCTCCCTTAAGAGATCCCTCAAGTATCTTTTTTGTTTCAGGTATATTGTGATTCTTAAGTACATTGATAAGGCATATATGAATCGTCGAAGCAACTATTCCTTCTTTCCACGACATTTCACGAGACTGTGTTAGCCCTTGTTTGAAATAAGAAAGTGCTCTATCAAGATCATCAAGTGCTAAATACATTTCTCCTAAATTATTAAGATTCAAGCATATGCCAAATTTATCTTCGATTTCAGAAGAAATACGTAAACTTAATTTTGCATATTTAATCGCTTTATCGAATTTCCTATTTTTATACCAAAGTGCTGAAACATTGGAAAAAAGAACTGAGATAGCAAGTTTATCATTCATTTGTTTACGCAAAAAATACGATTCTTTGAAAAAACTGATAGCTTTTTTATAATTGATATCACCGTAGAGAATGCCTAAGTTATTTAAGTATTTACTTTCCAACTGCTTATCATCTAAATGTTTCGCTTCGTTTAATCCTTTTTCGAGTATTTCCAAGGCCTTTGTATTGTTATGGATCGTTCGATACATATTTGCTTCTTCATGTAAGAATTCGAGTGTGTCGAAAGGATTGGTATTACTCGAAATAGTTATAGCATCCTGTATATAATGGAAAGCCTTGCTGTAATCTCCTTTAATGTTCAAGATACGTGCTATTTGATGATAGATCTTTGGAACAAAGTCCTGGATCTGATGATCCTGTGAAGTTTTAAGTGCTTCATTGAGACTCGTTAGTGCATTATCAAGTTTTCCTAGAATCTGATTGATAATTCCTACTTTATAATGAAGTTCAATAAGTACGAGATAGCTATCGCCAAAGAGTGTGAGGTTGTTGGTAAAACAAACAATGGCTTCACTATAGTATCGATGAGCTTCATTTAAGAGATAAACTTTATGTGCTTCATCACCAGCCTTAACTAAATAATGAAATGCTTTTTCTCCATCATTTGAATTACTGTAATGATACGCAAGCTCATTCGTGTGCTCTTCCAATTCATGAGTGTATTTTTCAAGAAGATAATCTGCTGTTTTTTTGTGTAATAACTTTCTCGTGTCAGTAGGGATGTTGTTATACACGACATCCCTCATGAGCGCGTGAGTCACCGTGTATGTGTTCTGAGAAGATACTTCTTGTATCATACCGGCTGATTGTAATTCGGTAAGCGTATGTTTCAAATTTTTCGAGTCTTTATTCGCAAGAACACTGAGTGTATCAAAGGTACATTCATTCCCAATGACTGCTGCTAATCTCAGCAGTTCTTTGGCGGACTTAGGAAGAGAATCAATTCGCGCAGAGAGTAAAGAGTAAATCGTATCGGGAATGATATATGCATCTCGATCTTTTCTTAAACACAAAGAATTGCCGACTTTAGTTAATTGATTTTTATCAAGTAAGCTTTTAGTAAGCTCTCCTGCAAAGAGCGGATTTCCCGATGACTTTGTATATATCTGTGATAACGAATTTTCTTCAATAGGAATATGGGTGATTGTTTTTAAATAATTTCCTAAATTATTTTTATCAAGTGGCTCAAGGTGAAGTGTTATTTCTTCCAGGTCCAGGTTTTTCCAGATGTATGAAAATTCTTTTCTGTGTGTTTTAATCATGAGAATATTAGGAAGAGGTCCATTGGCAAAAATTGAATCAATCGCTTCAAACGATAATTCATCAGCCAAGTGTAGATCTTCAAAGACACAGATCGTCTTCTGATTCGCATATCCAAGTAAGATCTTTCGTAATGCAAGAAAGATGATTATTTTTTTCTTTTCTGGAGGAAGAGCATCTAAAGCTTCGCTCTTATACCTCATGGAAAGAATGCTCTTCATTGATTCAAATTCCATGGGAGTGAGTCCATAACCTTGCAGCTCTGCTATGTGTGATGAAGAAATTTCTCTGTTATTACTCTGATCACTCAAGAGTTGAACAATTAATTGTCTAAAGATTGAATACGGAGTTTTTATATACGGATGAAATGATCCTATAAATATTTGAGTATTCGACTCTCCGGCCCTTCGTGCAATTTCTCGAATAAGCGCAGTTTTTCCAATTCCTGCTTCTCCAATTATTGTTATGGTTTTTCCCTTGTCGATAGTTATTTCGTTTAATGCATGAGCTACACTATCGAGTTCTGTCTTCCTATTAACAAAGTGCTCTTGGTGATCATGAGAGCTTTTGAATTGACTTAAGTCTTTCGCAGTATCAATCAATCGAGTGTAGTGATGATTGTTTCGTTCAACTTGGGTAAATTCAAATTGATCTTTAGTCATACGTTCAATCGAAGGACCACAGAGAATATCTCCGGGAGAAGCTGCGGCTATTAAGTCTTTCACTTGTTTTTCAGGGCCTTCAGATAGAGTAAAATTATTTAAGTCTTCGTCTTTAAAATTAACAATAACCGTACCAAAGTCTAAAGCCTGAGTCAGGGCGACTTTAAAATTGAGTTTGAGTCCGCTTACATAGTTTTTCACGTCTAACGTTGTAAGCAAAGCTCGATACACATCATCTTCTTGATTTTTAGGAAGACCAAAGACCGTAATGAGTTCAGTATCACGTAATCGATAAATAATTCCTCCATGTTTAAGTACAATTCGCAACACTTCTTGAAACATACCAAGGACTTCTTCATTTTTGCCTGTATCTCGAGCGATAGGCTTTATGTTGATATGCAGAACAGCTACTTTCTTTTGCTCGATAAAAGAAGTTACTGCTTCTGAGAGGGTTATGGCCTCGGATTCTCTCTCTTCTTCCTCTCGTCCATACATGGCACCTGAAAATGCCGTTTTGATATAATTGGCTACAGAAAATGAATTGACATGTTTGTTATGCGTAAAAATAAAACTCATTAAATCAACGTGAAATTCAAGCGCATTCTTATAGCGATCTTCGGGATTGATTGCAGTCGCCTTTTCGATAATATTTTTCAATTCTTTTGGAAGGGTATTCATGAGACGAATATCTAGCTCGGGATCAATCTGTGATTCATCGGTATCAAGTACTACAATGTCTCTATTTCTCATTCGTCCCGGAGGAAGTTTCTTAAAGAGGAGTTCATAGAGAACAATGCCTGCTGAAAATATGTCAGATTTTGGTGTCAGTTCTTTTCTCAGCAATTGCTCGGGGCTCATGTAGGCATATTTACCTACAAATATATCATTGCCTATCGTG
>JAHFAK010000005.1:23122-42953 GCA_023250585.1 Deltaproteobacteria bacterium | reverse complement strand
TTCTATTACCTTTTTTAACTCTCCTTTATCCAACCAATAAGCCCCACAAATCTGGCAAAAATCAATAAGAACGTTTTTATGAGTATATTCACACATTAAACTTGTACAATCTAAACACGTAAGATTCTTTAAAGGTGCACTACATTTTTCACAATGAGTTTTTTGAGTGTTGTTATCATGTCCACAGGTATGACATATTTTTATTTCTCCACGGGAACTATTGACTCTAAACTTTAGAGGACTGATTACTTTTTTATTAACAATTTTTTGAAGTTCTCCACTCTTAAACCAAATGCCTTCACATTTTTTACATGCATCGATAGCTATTTCTTTGTGCAAAAAAGTAAATAAATGTACATCACACACGGGGCACTTCTTTGTTGATTTAGAAATCTCAAAACCAAATTTAGTTCTCATTATATTTATTGTATCACATCGCTTTATTCTTTCAATGATCCTTTTAAACCGAAACATGCCCGGCAATTTTCGGTCGAAGGTTGTATATTGTATATATTGAGTGGCGATCATTGATTGGCATAGTCGGTATGTACTGGTATGAAGGGTGAGCACTACACTCGATGTGTCCAGCCAAAAGAGAAATATCATATCTCTTTTGGCTGGACAGACTTTATAATAAATATTGACTAGTTGCAATAAATACTATATATAGAAAATAGCAAATTATGACTATAACAGACTCATGAGGTTAAAAATGAAAAAAAATAATAAAAGATTATTATTGTTTTTCTTTGTAATTTTGATTATTCCCTATGCAAGTTTGGCATCTCAACAATCTCAACAAACAAAATGTAGAGAAGTACAAACGTATGTAAACCATGATCCTCGTTTTCTTGACCCAAACATAGGAAAGGTCGATGAGTATTTACAGATTCTTGCTTCGATTAAAAGTCTTTCGACTTTTACTGGCGTAGAATGTCCAACGGGAGAAGAAATTCCTTTTGTTCAAGAACTCATGGTAATGCTTCACAATAAAGATGTTGAAAAGCTTCGTGCTTTAAATGCTCAGTGTGCTGTTCATCATATTGAATTCCATAAGAAGGTTAAAGTACCTGCTCGTTTTAAGATAAAAATGTACCCATTTCCTTATCAAATAACTTTTCTAATAGATCTCCCGGAATCGGGCTGTTCTGACTATATCAATGTTCCTATGCATGTTATAGTTGATCCTCATCATACGCTTACTGCTTTGGAGATGAAACAATTATATGGCAATGATTTTATGAACCTTCTGGAATATCCCTATCAAGCTTCAATAGTAGGTTGGATCCTCAACAGGATAACTACAAAAGCCCTAACCGATATGATAAATATAGGCGCCGGGAATGAAATCGCTATTATCTCAAAGCCACCATTCATATTTGGAGAAGTAAAAAATGAAAAGGTACATCCCAATGCTTCCCACTATACAAAGAATTTTCTCAATCCAATGACTATCGAATTTAAAGAAGCAGCAGAAAAGATAAGTTATCTTGCGGATAAATATGGAAACAATGATGCTGTTACCACAAGTTGGGAACTTGGTAAACTTAATCAAGATTTAGTTCTGATTCTTGGATTGGAAACATTTAAATCTAATCAGAAACTATATAATAATATTTTATTTCAAATAAACGTTACTGCAGAAAATGTAGAACAATGGACCAAAGATTTATGGTCAATATGGAGTGTTTTACCTTTTCATTGGGTTGGGGAGAAAAATAGATAACCATGGAGGGATTATAATGAAGATAATAAAAACCGTTATCGCAACTATCTTTTTGAGCGCATTAGTTTTGGGAAACATCTATGCCGAAGAAGAACCAAGAAATGATTATAAAAATATAACCAAATGTTTGTTTAATAAGGACCTTAAAGAATTGGACATTTTTGATCCCTTTACTGACAATAAGGAAAATGACTATTCCGGAGATGATAATACAAGGCTCTATGAAATTCATACAGCATTTGATGATACGCTTATTATTCTTGCACGAAAAGCTCTCTTTTCATTAGAAGCAAATTTTCTCGATGAAAGTGAAAAAGATGTTATCGTAACATTAGATGAGACTAATTCTCAGATATTACTTTCATTGGTGTACAACAAGGATCTTCAAAAATTTAATATTTCTGTAACAACGTTTTTTTTGAATGAGCCTCCTCCTTCGTCTCCAGCCTATCAACACCTAGGAGATGAATTTTCTGAATTACTATTGAGGACTGCCAAAATTACACCGTGGACGAAAACATTGGAAGATTCTATTATGAACGAAATATTTATCAAACTCAGGGAAAGCATTAATGGTTTGAAGGATAAAATTATTCATTCAGTAAAAAGTTCTCGGCATGCAGTTTTTGAAATCGAACGAGCTATACTCAATACATCTAACGAATCGAAAGTAAAAGATATACAACTAAAGATTAAACACATCGAAGAAGCTCCGCTTACTGAAGAAGAAAGAAAAAAAGAGCTGCCAAAAGAGATTGCGTCATGGGTAAAATATTCTGGAGAGCTCAAATCTATAAACAAAGCTCTTAAGGCATGCCTACCTATTGTAACTAAAGACCAAGCGACTACGTTACAGTCTCTCATTACATGGTGAACTATGAAACGATTATATATTCCCTTTTTCCTCTTTATTCTTTGCATCTGCGCAGGCACTATTTCTGCAGGAGATCGGCTCTATACTGTTGAGGTAGAACTTCGTAAAAATACTGAAAGCTTAGCTTTTGATCGATTTTCTCGATTCTATATTTTTAAAAGCAAAGAAGCCTGTGAAAAAAATAGTAACTTCAATAATCAACCTTGGCGACCGTACACGAGAGCATCCGTTCAAGAGCTCAAAGCTTCTGCAATGAGTTTTGCAAAAGTCGTAGTGAACGATAGCACTGAATTAAGCTACTGTGAGCCTGGAATAATCAAAGACAACAACACTATTGTTTTTATGCTCAGAAACAAATCTCACGGCATCGTAAGTGGAAAACGAGCAGTCATTGTCATAGGTAATTCAGAAGCTCTTAATACTGTAATACAAGGTCCTCGGGGAGCATATAGCGGAAATACTCCTAAAAATGCATTAATACAGTGGTTCTCAAAATTGAAAAATATTCTAGCGGATCATAATCGATTATTGATACCAATAAGTCTTCTTATTATACAAAAAGACTCGTCAATAACCGAAGTTTTAAGAAGTGAAGATTTAGATCATTTACCTATAGATGGAAATAGATCTATCAGCGATTGGATCGAGGCAAATATTGTATTTGCGGCTCCTTCTCCCGTTGGATATAATCCGATACACAATCTCGGCTTTATAGAAAGCTTTCTTGGAAAAAAGAATATTGCAAGCGTTCTTTATATAACAGAACCAGAAAATAGGAAAGAAGATGATATCATGGGAGGAGACATGGGAACTTTATTATATTGGAAACACGAACTCAATATTCCAATCGGAATAGTTACGACTAATAACTGCGAATTATGGAAAAAATTAGACTCACGATCAAACTCGTTATGCCTTATTCTCGGTAAGGATATAGCAACAGCAGAAGACTTTATTGAGTTATTTGATCGCTGGTTTCAAATCTATCAATAGGCAATAAAATCGAACCGCAAGGTACATACTATACATGAAAATGAAACAATACTTCTTTATACTACTTACTCTACTCATACCGCTTCTATTGATTAATTTTGCAATCAGTAGCGAAAAAATAAATGAAGCGGCAGTAAAACATTCACAAGAAATTTCTCAAAGAACATCAAAAATTGTTTTCTCAATTCCAGTAGAGTTAATGGATGCAACTCCTCTCGCAGAAGTAACAATAAATAACAAAGGCCCCTACACGTTTTTGGTCGATACAGGAGTAAACGTAGGCATCGTTCTCTCTGATTCTCTTTTCAAAGAACTTTCTATACAACATACTGAAACTATGGTGATTACCAATCCTTATTCGAATTCCAGTAGAGAAGCGTCTCTCTTCAAAATTGCTTCTTTAGATATCAATGATTTTAATTTTCAAAATATTGATGGAATTACAATGGATTTGGAACAATTTTCAAAAATTATAGGCAAACCACTTCATGGTATTCTAGGGTTTCAATTCTTTAAAGATTATCTCTTAAAGATCGATTATCCCCAACAAAAGTTAGAACTCATTACAGGAAACTTAGATCGAACAATGAGTGAAAATATTCTTCCCTATGATCCCAATGAAGGGATTCCAATAATTAATGTATTTTTTGATGGAACCCTGATTCCAATCATCATTGACTCAGGCAATTCAGGATATTTTAGAATTCCATTTAGCTATGGATCATACCTTACATTCTCTCAAGGGCCAATTGATAGTTTCTCAATGGTAACTATAAGCGGAGAAATTCCTCATCAATTGCAGGGCCGTGTTAAAGAAGATGTTACATTAGGTAATTTTCGTATTACATCACCTCTTGTTAGCTTGATACCCACTACTGAACCTTGGGGAATTATGGGGGGCCATGTGATTAAGAATTTCGTTCTTACTTTTGATCAAAAAAATAATCTTGTTCATTTTGGTGATGACTCCTGCGCATCCATTTCTATTCCACCATTACGAACGTTTGGTATTGCATTCGATAAATACCCTGATTCATGGATTGTTCATGATATTATTCCAGAAACAAAAGCAGAACTATTTGATATACAAATTGGGGATCACCTCATATATATTAATGGAGTAAGTATACACAAAATAAGTGTAACGTGGTGGCGAACACTTCCCGAGAGTGTCGATTCAGTCAAGCTCACCTTTGTACGTATGAAAGATACTACTGAAATGACATTTGTTCATGAAATACCCGTAACTATTTTGATTCCTTAAAGAGGTGATTTCTCCACCCCTATTTTCCATACGCCTTTTTCTAAAAAAGCATCAATGGTTTGTCGATGAACTTCACTCACGATTTTGTCCATATCATCGTGAATATTTATATATTTTTTGTGTATTTTCACGATTTATTTATACTAAATTGCATTCAAAATGATAACAAGGCGGCAAGGAGAAGGCGACGCAAACGTACGTAATAGTACGTTGAGGAGCCGACGACGAAGCCAACGCAGTTAGCGTTTGAATGCAACTTAGTATTAGTATAAAAATGAATGAAGTATGGCATGGATTTTGCATATTTCTTTGATGAGGGTGTTCTGAAGATCACAAATTCAATGTAAGGTATATATGAAATTACGTATTCTCATAATCATTATAAATTTTGTAGTTTTCTTATCAATAATTTCAGTCCATACAGAAGCTATGAGCCGTAAAGGTAAGGGTTGTGGAGGAATTTTTGATAATACAAATCAAGCCCTCCACACTGTACTCAACTTTATTATGAAGACTAATAGTGTGAAAGATTATAAGGCTTTTGTTGATGAATTACTCGAAATAATGTCTGCAAAAAAAGGAAAGGAAATGGTACTCGATACCACTGAAAAAATAAACGAAATAAAACAATCATTGAATATAGTACTGAAAATGGAAAAAGGTGATCAGAAGAAAAATAAAATGCAAAATTATTTTGGCGAACGTGCTCTCGAGTTACCACAAAGAAAACGGTATGAACTCATGAAGGATGTTGATGGAGCTCCTCTGTCAATAGCATCTGCAGTAGTAATAAAATATATGGAAGAAGAGCATAATTCTCAAAAACTCATTGATTTTTTAGATAAAGAAAAGGATTTCCATATTATATTTGACATAAGTACACTGCTTTTAGATCACAAAGAAGGGTTTAGTGTAATGAAAGCATATCTAGACACTATTCCCACTATTTATGAAAACCTTTCTTCGACGTTCCTCGAAAATAAAGCTCGATTTATGGCAAAGGCACACAAGGATATTGTAAAAAAACATCTATATGGAAAAGATCCTCTTCTTTTTAATTTAGCTCTTCGATATGCCGATGATGATTTACAACTTAATATATTTGCTGATCTAGCTCACGCAAGCGAAATCCGCTTGGACATATTAGAACTCTCCAATGAAAACCCAATGTATAACGATATTAATCCCCTTACACGATTATCATTCAAAGAACTTAAGCGACGATTTGCGTATGCTATGATTAAACAGCTTGATATACTTAATGAAGAGCAATATCAATCAACGAGAGCTCCTGAAACCGTGGCTATTCTAGAAATTATAACACAAGATCGTTTTCGATATTTCGCTGAAAAAACGATGTCGTATAAAAAATTTGAAGAAAGTGTTATACATGGAGATGCTCGTACCCGCCCTCAAGCTCTCTCAACCATCTTCGTAGCTCATATTGTAGATCTATTGGTTCAGGGTAATGAAAAAGAAGCGCAAAATCAAATACAGTATTTACTGTACTCTAAAACAACAATAACCGGAGCTCTCTTAAGAAAAGAATTCAAAGAATATCTCCCTCAGGTAGAACCAAGAATTAAAGAGAAACTCAATAAACTCTTAGATCTTCATGAACTATGGTTTATCGGGATAAGACAATAATATGCATACTCAAGATGGAAGCTTGGTTGGAAAGAATACTTACTACCGTATAAATCCTAAAAGAAATAACGGCCTTTTGATATCGTCGCTCACTCCTCTATGAGTAAGGATAATTTTTTTCTCTATGTCTATTCCTTTGAATTGTGAACGACCTTTGCTTTTGCCACCAATCTCAATAACGATATCCTCATTATCATCTTGGATAAGATAGTCGGGTGTTTTCTCTCCTCGATTTGATTTTAAATAGAAGAAATTTTTATGATGAAAAAACATTTCTTGCGCAAAAAAATCTTCTCGCAATCCACCTACTGCTTCTGAAAAATCGCGATAGAGCAACCGATAGGGAAGAAACATGAGTACTTTCGGTTCTCGTAATACATTTGTTCCTTTTGGAAATACGGGATGTAAGACAAATGCATTTTTTAAGAGGCTCATATAACTTTCGGCTTTATATTTCGTGATACCGATATTGTGGGAAAGAGATGAATAATTGATTCCCTCAATAGCTGATTTTCCAATAAACCGTACCATTTTTTCAATCAAGGGAAGTTCTGAAATACCCAATTTAGCCACATGAGGAATATCTCTTTGAATAATTTTCTGCAGTATATTTGAAAGAAGTGGCAGAATATCTCCTTCTTCTAAAGCAAATGGCATAAGCCCACCACGAAGATATTCGTCAAAATAGAGTTCTGTTTTTAGATGTTCTACTGTCCAATTTTTTTCGATAAGATCGCCAAAAGTTAAAGCAGGTAAATCTCTATCGTATTTAAAAAGTAAGAATTCTCTGAAAGAAAAAGGATTGACATGTATGAGCTCAACTCGCCGTGAAAGATCATAGGAAGATTCCACAATTGAAAGAGCAACAGAGCTTGTAAAAATAATTCGTATATCTAAAAAATCAAAAATCTGTTTTAATTTTTTATCGAAATCCTGTTGAAAGTGTATCTCATCAATTAATAAACACTTAATTTTATATCGTTCTTTCAAAGTTTTTGCTATTTCGAATAGATCTTCATTCTCGAGTGTGTCAGCCGAGAGATAAAACGATTCTTGCATTGAGAGAGCTATTTGTTTTAAAAGAATTGTCTTCCCAACACCTCTAGGGCCAACAATACCAATAAAATGTTTTGTTTTTTTGATGAGACTTGTATAGACATTACGCTTTTTTGCATATTTCTTCCCTTCATCTTTAGCGAGTTTATCTAATTCAAGTAAACGAATAGTATCTATCATTATGGAAAATTATTTTACAGGATGATATACATTTTGTCAAACTATTTTTCATAATGTATACTAAAAGACCAAAACGTGCCCGGCAACAAAAAATCGACAAAAAGCTACAGGCAACAGGTTTTCACCTTCGGCCTTGTACCGATCCCGTATCCGTAACGTCTGCCGATAGCTTATACATAACATCTCGCTTGCTTCTACTAACGTTATCTGATTCTGTTGTACTTTCTCCATGATCATCATTCGTTGTCTTTCTGTATAACTCATTGCCAAAGTCTCCTTCATACTGATATCTCCTTTCGAAGATATCTTCTATGATATGTCATTTAATCTATAAAAATATGATACATGATGTTGTGACATTTTAACTTTGGTCTCTATGTGACATTATCATTTTGGTACGACATTTCTTTGTATGAATAAAGTGAATAAGAAAAATGCCGAAGTTAGTTGCCTAAATCTTGAAAAAAATAACATATTACAATCTAACTAACAGATTTTTCATAGATTGTGGAAATAATTGCTATATAAAATACCAAAAAAATCAAAAAGAGAGCAATTCAAAAAGTATTTAATATGATGAAAATTATATGATTACAAAGAGTTACATTTTTTTTTAATAAATGGCATCAAATTTGCTCAGCTCTATTAGGAAAGAGTGTTTAAGTTTTGATAATAAAAATAACGATGTGTTTGAAAAGTCAAACTTTGAAAACATTTCAACTAACCATCTTTTAGGAGAATTGTATGGGTAAGAAATTATTCAGTTACTTGAGTATTGTACTAGCACTTTTGGGGAGTTTGAGTAAAGCGCAAGCTTATTCACAAACCGGTAATTGCAGAGACGTTGATGTTTTCGCGAGATTAAATCATCGCCTAGTACCGATTCAGACGGCTACAATAAAGAGCTATGAGGCTCATTTCCCTCAATTAACTATACTTAATTGGGATGCGAATGAAGGGTATGACAAAGAATTAAATTTCGTAGGCTGGCCCTTAATCAATGGAACTGCTGATTACGCCTACTCCAATGATACCCAAAAGAAAAACGACCTTGTATTTAAGGTAACAAGCAGTCAATCAAATTGTAATGTCAATGACTCGGAATGTTTCTCAAATGCTGTTCGCTTTAACCAGGTCATTATTCCTTCTGAACAAAGCACTCATATTCAAAATGTACTTCTCAATGGAAGTCTCCAGTGTTTTATATGGACAAGGGACCCCAATGCACTACCGGTTTTTCATGGCAAAAATGAAGACAAAATATTACACTATGCTGATGTATATTTATTTATGGATATTTATTTTAATGAAGAAGCATACCTCAAAACAACCGCAAACGGCCCAGTTGGTTCAGAACCTCAGTATCTTGGTAATGTTCCTTTTCTTACTTCAATTGACGGTGTTAATCTTCCAAGCCGTATAGAAGTTGGATTTGGATGTGCCGAAGGAACATGCCATATTGATGATTTTAAATGCTTTGTTATTCCTGTTGTTCAGTAATGAATAAGAGTACCAACAACATTCGAACATAAGTTATATTATCAACAATCTTTAGCCTTATCTGATGGTCTAAAGCCTAAACGAAATTAATTTTCTAGCAGTCCAATTTCTTTACTGCTCTTGTGACTTCATCAATAAAAATCTTGGCATTATGAATTTGAGTAAGTGCATCTTCTCTAGTAAACGTTACGTAATCAGCATAATCGCTTTCTTCACGTATTCCTTTTGCCTCTGCAATCATTTTCCCAAGTTTCTTATCTACAATACCCTCTTTAATAAAATACTGATTAAACAACACAATAACTCCTGAGTGTCTTTTGGCATCGAGGTTTTTTGTTGCAAGTAATGCTCTAACGGCCCAAAACATTACATAATATGACCTCGAAAGAGCATCTTCAAAACTTCCGACTTTTAACAGCACTCGAGCAGATCTCAATTTTATTTTTGCTTGTGCTAGCCGGTAGTAAGCAAGATCAAAGGATCGTGTCTCGGTCTTCAAAGCAATGTTCCCTCCGCTTTAATATTTTGAATGAAAGGGGAATGTAATGCTTCATTTTTTTTATAGTCCTTGAGTGAAAAGAGGATAGGAGAAATTTTATACTCGTAGCCTGGATCTGTATGAAACAATATATCAAATACCTTTTGTCTAAGCCCTGGATTTATCTTTTTTACTACGATTAAAATATCACTATCTGAATCTTTGGTGTAATCACCTCGTGCTTTTGAACCAAATAACAGTGCAAAGAGAAAGTGATTCTTTAATTTTCTTTTTACGGCTTCAATAAAATCCTGTATTATTATTATTTCCTTCGTCTTTCCGACGTGACGTTTTTTTTCATTATGTTTTTTCTTTTGATCAAGCTGACCGAGAGCCAGTTCAACTACCTTAGGAATATTCACTCTTCCCGTTTCGTAATTGCTAATCTGTTGAACAGAGAATTCTAATCGATGTGCAAGCTCCATCTGAGTTAGGCCAAGCATCTGTCTTCTTCTTTTTAATTCAAGTTCTGTCATATTCTCTACTATTAATAATTTATATAAAAATTTTATACTATATCTTTCATTATTACAAGCATTAAATGTCGCATGTTGTGATTCAGATTCCACATAGTGAATAAGATACTAATCATAATACGCATGTCTCACATTGCATTATTCTTATAATATTCAATACTTATATTTTATTAGATTTTGGCATGCTTTTTGCGGAGTCTCTATCTTTGATAGCTAAAGTCTAACATAATTAAGGAGTAACTATAAAAATCATGGAATACGTATTAACTAATTTCTAAAAAAATCAATATATTCAAAATGTTAGATGAATTTTCCTTGCGGTAAGCCCTCTTTTACTATATAATAGTATATTATTTAATACTTTAGGAGTTTTCGTGTATAAAAAAGTCACTACAAGCCTTATTGTTGTTTTTATAGTAGGTATCGTGACCCTACAATGGAAATTGTATTCCTTGCATGCTTTGACTGCAAATCTGGATACGGTTCTTAAGGGTCGAAATGCACTACTTCCTGTATCAGAAGTAGTGAAAGATAAGACGAAAAAAATAACCTATACGATCAAAAAGAATGACACCATTTCTGATATTTTACAAAGCTTCAATTTTTCACATGATGTCATTCATACATTTATTGAACAATCAAAAAAGGTATATCCGTTATCAAAAATAAGAAAAGACCGCTCGCTGCTTCTTACTGTTTTTGATGAAGAGCTGACTGAACTTACCTATTATATTGATAAATATAATTTATTGAATCTTACCAAACATGAAAATACCATTACGGGAAATATTCAAAAAATTCCGTACGAAATAAATCAAAAAGTTTTTGACGGAACCATACATACGAATCTTTTTGATGCTGCACAAGATGCGGGGCTTAATGCGGAAGTTATTCAAGATTTAGTCGACCTGTTTCAATACGACATCGACTTTAAAACAAGTCTTCGCAAAAATGATAGATTTACGCTCTTGGTTGAAACATTAAATCTCAAAGGCAAAGAATCAGGATTTGGAAAAATCCTTGCAGCTAAATTTACCAATAGCGGAAAGGATTTTGTAGCGTATTACTTCAAAGACCCGAATGGTCATGAAGATTATTATGGCCCGGATGGAGTAACACTTCGAAAACAATTTTTGAAAAGTCCTGTTCGATATACACGTATTACTTCTGCTTTCAATGTACGACGTTTTCATCCTATCTTAAAAATCAGACGTCCTCATCTAGGCATTGATTATGGAGGTCCAACCGGTACACCGATTAAAGCAATCGGCAATGGTATTGTTACATATGTTGGCTGGAAAGGTGGCTCAGGAAAATTTATCAAAATTAGACATTCGGATAAATACGATAGTTCATACTCGCATTTATCAAGATATCCAGCAGGTCTACATGTTGGCTCTCATGTTCAACAAGGGCAAGTCATTGGCTACATGGGACAAACCGGTCTTGCAACAGGTCCTCATCTTCACTTTGCATTTTATGTGTATGATCAATACGTAAACTTTAACTCACTTTCATTCCGTTCCGCAGAACCTGTTAAAAAGGAATTTCTGTCTCTCTTCATACAACAACGAGATAAATTAGCGCTTCAGTTAGCCGAAGTAAGCAAACTCGCACGTAATGAGACAAAGTTATCTCATTAAATAACAGCCTAATTAATGGGTGGAGTAAGTTTCCAAAAAGTATTCCTATCGAGCGCGCTTACCCCGTTCTTAATAGTATTATGGAAGCGACACAGACGTATATGCTAATACGTCGAGGAGCTTCTGACGAAGCCAACGAAGTTAGCGTTTGAATGCGTCTGCTTATTACACGACACACACACGATTGCGGCCTTTGTTTTTAGCTTCAAAGAGAGCTTTATCAGCCAATTCAATGAATTTTTCTGATGAAGCAACTGGAGGTTGTGGATTTCCTTTTCGGTCAAACTTAACTGAAGCAACACCAATGCTGATTGTTACAGGAATATTGTGATCATTGTATTCTATTTTTGTTTTCTCAACTAATGCACGAAGTTTATCGGCAATATTAAATGCACTCTTTTCATCGGTTTCAGGTAAAACTATTGCAAACTCTTCGCCGCCGTATCGCCCAAAAATATCTTCTTTCCGCAAATTTCGTAAGACCAATGATGCAACTTTTTTTAGAACCTGATCGCCACCAAGATGCGTATATTTACTATTGAGTTCATGAAAGTAATCGAAATCCAAAAAGAGCAAAGACAGTTTACGTTTGTATCTGAGCGACCGCAAGAACTCATCCTCGATTCTCTCAAGAATGTGAGTTTTATTAAAAATTTGCGTTAAGCCATCAAGGGTCGCGAGTTTGTACATTTCTTCATGATAGACGTGTTCAATGTTTCCGCTTGGAATGAATTTAAGAATCGTATTTCCAATTAATATTAAATCACCCTCTTTTAATACGACTTCGTCTTTCAAGCGTTTCGTATTAATGAATGTTCCATTGGTGCTTTTTAAATCTTTAATGGTAACGTTACTATCATGTAGCATGATTTTTGCATGTTGGCGCGACACATTTTCTTCTTCAACCTGTATATCCGCATCTTCTTTGCGACCAATAATGGTCTCCAAACGATTCAAAATATATTTTTCACCTAAGTTATTCCCATGAATTACAACAAGACACGGACTACTTTTTTCGCTTAATTTCGGTAAATTCAAAGGCCCCTGGCTGACTTTTGTTTCTTCATCCATACTAATAAGTATACCGTAATGTTCATGAAAATACTAGATAGAATTCATTCCTCAAAATTAACCGAAAAGTCTCCTTCAATGAAATCGGGATATTCAAAATCCATAGAAAAACTTCCATCGAAATACGTAAGTTTGGTGCCATTAATATGAATGGCCGCGTCGATTGTTCCAACTTTGCCAATGCTTTGATATGTTGCTTTCGCTTGAGTACCATCGCTGCCAAGATCCATACTTATTTCAAAGTAATTAACAACATTTTTTTGCTGCTCAGGATTATAGACCGAAAAGCTATATCCCTTGTCGGAAACAATACTATTCAAATCAGCACTCGCAATGGTCATGAGCAAATACTCTCCTGATGGATAATCAGTTCCTGGAATAAACGTCTCAGGATTCAAGGTATTAAGATTGGTAGCATCATTAAAAAAGAGCACCCATACTTGATAGACGGTTTGCTCTTTATCATCCTGAAGCTCGCGTAAACCTCCCATGGCATAGAGATAATTTTGATTTACACCTACTCCCGTTCCACTTGGGTTAACTACTCCTTGAGCAGTCAAAAGTGGCGTAGAACAATTAATAAAGACGAATAATCCACCGATTAGACTAAGTAATATAAAAGACTGCTTAAGCATATATTTCTCCACAAATATTTAAGTGCATAATTCATGCCAAAAATCTTAAATAATTAATAAAAAATGGTAATATTATTAGATGGTTATAAATAATAGCTCTATCAATTTAGTATAGTCCAAAAACTTCTCGATCCTCTGTAACCTTTTTTCATAGAGTAATCCCTCCGTTATTAGGGTGTGCGTAAGTTCCCAAAAAGTATTTCTATCGAGCTCGCTGTCTGTTCTTAATAGTATTATGGAAGCGACGTCGATAGAAATACTTTTTGGGAACTTACGTACACCCTAACTCCACCATACAACTGAGCTCTTACTTCATAGAGACTGTTGACATTTTGAATCTATTTGCTACGGTGTAAAAAAGATTTTTCAAAGTTAGTATAACAAAACAATGGAGGTTTCTATGTCGCTACGAAAAAAACTATATGGATTCTTTGTAGTAATCTCATTAATGAGTATGGGTATTTCATGTGCAAAAAAGGCTGATCACATAGAAAAAGGTCCGGGAGTTCAAGCAGACGGTGACTCATCTTCATTGGAAGGTGATGGAAAGAACGGCGAAGGAGAGAATGGAGCTATAGAAGAAAGCGAAGATGCTATAATCGATAAACTCGATTTTTCACGTATTCACTTTGAATATGACCAATTTAGTTTAACCGCTACGGCAAAAGCTATTCTCGATCATCACGCAGAATTACTGAAAAAATATCCTAGGATTAAATTGAAAATTGTAGGTCATTGCGATGAACGTGGCAGCAATGAATTCAATCTTGCATTAGGCAATAAGCGTGCACAAGAAATCAAAAATTATTTAGCAAATTTAGGTGTGGATTCTGCTCGACTCATTACTGAAAGCCTTGGCGAAGAACAACCAATAAAACTTGAAAAAAGCGAAGAAGCGTTCGCTCTCAATCGACGAGGCGAATTTACCGCGCAGAAATAACTATGAGAAAATCATTTTTGATCCTGCCAATATTATTTCTTACTTCTTGTTACTATAAAGAAATTAATTATTTAAATAATGAAGTCTCCTCGTTACGACAGGATTTCAATCACATGAATGAAAGCCTTGAAGCAAGAATACACAATCTTGAAATAATTGCTTCAGCAAATAGGGAAGATACTCAGAAAAACGCTGCAGATAGAGGAGCACTCGCAACAGATATCCGAACAGAAATGGAAAATCTCAAGGGTTCTTTTGAAGAGCTTGAACATAAACTCACCAAAAGAATAGAACCTCTTGAAAGAGAAATCGCAAAACTCGTCGTAGAAAATGAAAAAAATAAAGAATCATCCGATGAACATAGTAGTGAAAAAAAGAATGTCGAAGAATCGATACAATCTCTCAAAAATGATATTGCGACATTAAAAAAGAATTATACCGATCAGCTTGCTACTATAAAACAAAAGATAGATGCCCTACTTAAATCTGCCGCACATGAAAAGACAAAAAAATCATGATCATTCTTGCCATCGAATCATCATGCGATGAAACCAGCATTGCCATCCTTGAGAATAAAAAATTATTAGCTCACACGATTGCATCGCAAATAGATATCCATAAACCCTTTGGTGGCGTTGTACCTGAAATCGCATCTCGGCATCATGAAAAAATAATTCTTTCATTAATTGAAAAAACGCTTCATGAAGCTTCTCTCAACATCTCAGCCATTGATATCTTTGCTGTTACACATGGACCAGGACTTTTGGGATCACTGCTCGTGGGACTTGTTACCGCAAAAGCTCTTGCACTTATGTATAAAAAACCCCTCATTGGCATTAATCATATTGAAGGACATTTACTTTCCGCTCTTTTTGAGCATGATATTTCATTTCCTTTTTTAGGACTCATTATCTCTGGCGGTCATTGCATTCTCTATGAAGTTAAAGATTTTGGAAACTATAGTACATTAGGATCAACACTCGACGATGCGCCAGGAGAAGCTTTTGACAAAGTCGCACGGCTTTTAAATCTTGGTTACCCCGGTGGTCCTATTGTTGAAAAACGAGCACGCGAGGGCACCGTTGATTTGCGCTTTCCAATTCCCATGAAAGATGATCCATCATATAATTTTAGTTTTAGCGGATTAAAAACCTGTGTAGTAAATTATCTGAAAAAAGAAGCATCTAATCCAACCGATGCGCTCATCAATAATATTGCCTACAGTTTTCAAAAATCGCTTATAGAATCCTTATGCATCAAAAGCTTCAGAGCTTCACAAGAAAAAAATATACATTGCCTCGTTGTAACTGGTGGGGTTGCAAGCAACAATACACTTCGCGAGCGTTTCATACATGAAGGAAAAAAATTAACAGTTGATGTTTATTTTCCGAGTAAAATTCTTTGTACCGATAATGCCGCTATGATTGGCCATGTCGCTTATGAAAAGGCGAGAAGGAATCTTTTCGACCCTCTCACGATAGATGCTTGTGCGAATCTGAAACTTTAAAAATAATATGGCGAAATTAATGGACAGAGTATGTCCTATCATGTGTCTTATTGTGTATCTCTTCTTTCCTCTCCAAGCTCAAACGCACGATCAAAATAGAGCTGATGAAAAGAATAATACGTTGAAAGTCCGTCAATTGCCGAAGCATCTTGTATATGATCTCTATGAATCATTTGGAGGAACGCAGGCTGTATATTTCGTAAGCGCAGCCGGTGGATCTTTAGCTTTCTACCCACTCGACCATACTGTTTCACATTACTTATCACAACATCCCCTATTATCCCAAAGCTTTGACAAAACATGGGGCAAAGCAACTGAGCCTCTCATAATCGCTGGCGGAACAATAGCCACATGGGGTCTTGCTATACTGCTTCAAGATGATACATTATCACGTGCAATGGAATCATCTATTGAATCATTTGTTCTATCTATGACCATAGCAACGGGACTAAAATATGGAGTTGATCGAGAAAGACCTAACGGTGAAGATCATTCTCTTCCTAGTGGGCATACTACTGCAGCATTTTCAACGGCTAGCGTGTTAACGAGCTTTTATGGATATCAGGTTGGCGTACCGGCTTTTTTGTTGGCTTCATTGACCGCATTGACAAGACTCGATCAAAATGAACATTACCTGACCGACGTGTTATTAGGCATGACCATAGGAACAGCTATTGGAATCGGAACTGCGCAGTACCATAAAAAATCAAAAGAAAGGACTGCTTTTCTTACACCCCTGATTTCTGAAAAAGGTTTTGGGCTTATCTATTATCGATTTTTCTAGTGCGGCACAATTTCCTCTATTTTCGATTAACTGTATAGGTGTCATGAATTGGAAATATTAAAATATACATAGTTTCAATAAGTTATAATATTTATATATTGGCATGGATTTTGCAGTACTAAGTTCTTAGAAGGAGCTATCATGAAGAAATTCTTCGTAGCAATTGGAATATTATCATTTTTGACAATTGGGTGTGGCAATGAGGGATTTGTTGAAGGAGTATTTCAGGGCACTCCTTATCGAGTTAATGTGAATAATGTTAAAGCTATTTCTGGTGGAAGTAGTTCTGTATATAGCGATTCGGTTTATCCCGTTGTTGTCTCAGGCGGGCTTATCATCTACGTGTGTAAAACCATGGGAAAAGAAAAAAATACCTGCGAGGGAATCGTCCTTACGGTTCAAGATGTTAATACGGTCCTCTATGAAGGAACGCAAATTGTGCCAGGAAACGTAACCTGCACTTTCTATTATAATGTAAATGGAGAAATGTATACATCAGAAGCAATAGCCGGGGAGGTATTCTTCGATGAAATTAGCCCATACAACGGTGATCATGTAAGCGGCTCTGGATCCTGTATATTTGCCGAAGGCGATCTGTCGTTTGATTTTTCAACAAGGATTGGGCTGTAACGTTTACTCTTCCTCAACATATTTCCGTAAGAGCCAATGGCGTTCAAGTGCCTGCAAGACTTTCTTTGCTTCAAGTGCCACCTTTTCAAACTCATTCAATAACTGAGGAATACGCGGAGATGCTTTTGATACATCATCTCCAACTGTATTGAATTTTGTAAGAAGCACTTTGAGATCTGCTATTATTGTATCAACATCGTGAAGCATTTTATCTTTTGAAGTATTGAGCGCATGGGCGACTTCTTTCATGTCAGCACTTGCACCTTCAACATTTTTATAAATTTTTCCACGATCATTGAGAAGTTTACCAATGCTGTTATTTTCATCTTTCATCGTTGCAACTAATCGATCGATATTTTCAATCGTAGTTTTAAATTCAACAAAATCATCGTCAGCGTAATTTAAAGTATTGGAGAGCTTTACAAATGAATCCTTTGCCGTTCCTGTCATATCTTGAAATTTCATAAATGACTGATTTATGAGCTGCAAGATATCGCTCACTGCTAGCTTTTCAATAAGCTCTGACAGGCCTCCGTAGATTTCTCCTGGAATTTCGTTTTTTTCTTGCATGAGAGGTTCGCGAGGAGAACCAATGGTGAGCTCCAATAAATTTCTCCCAATCAATGTAGGATTTTTTACAATAACTCGAGTGTCGCTACGAACTAATCGTTCATGCGCTTTTTTAATATAAAATGTAATTTGAATTTTATTTTGCTCATTGAATAACACATCGGTGACCTGTCCCGTTTCCATGCCTGAGATAAGAACCTTTGTTCCACTGCGAATTCCCATCGTACGATCAATAATTGTATAAAAATATTTTTTAGGTGTGAACCATTCTTTATTAAGACCAATGGAAGAAAGAAGAACGATGAGAATAAATATCACAACGATGACAAATATTCCCACGAGTCTATCTATATTTTTAAATCGAATAAGCATAAATAGATGTATATCTCAAAAACTATATTCTTCTTTGGTATGAAATTCTTTACGTAGTTCAGAATTTCCAAAAATAATAAAACTACACCTCTGTGTTTCTTTTTCTGTTATTATACCAGTAATTATATTTGTACTCAAATGAAGCTTGGAAAATTCAAAATCAATAATAAAAACTTTTGGATGTTTCATGAGCATCATAATAAAATAAACAAGGCACTGCTCATCGTGGCTCATTTCATAGGGAAGCTTTGTAAGGAGATTTTCTACTTTACACTTCCGAACATAATTCATTGCTTCTGCATATACATTATTCTGTCTCGCTTTATAAAAATATTCTCCAAAAATAATTATATTTTCATATGCATTTAAATTACTTAGAAGCGAAACACGTTCTTCACTGAAAACGGCAAGATGTTTACGATATGCCAAAAGAGATTTGTAATGATCATACAGTATCGATGTATTATTGCTTTGAATAGTCCCTTCCGTTGGCTTTTTCTTTCCTAAAATAAGATCAAGAAATAACTCTTTTTTCGCATGATGCTTACATTCAATAAATACAAGAGGATGAGAAATATGTAATGAAAAATTATGAAATATTTTATCATCATTTTCGATATGGGTTATGTTTTTTAAGCTAATCATATTTCGAGCATGCTACTATCAAAAGTTAGAATTGCTATAATGCCATCAATAAGAAAGCATATCATAATTGCTTCGACGACTGATTTTGTTGTGGCTTGGGGAACATAAATCGATGAACGCTTAATACTGAGCCCATTGAATGCACTGACTACTGCGATTGTTCCTCCAAAAAGAATTCCTTTGGCCATATTAATAATAATATCATTTATATACAGTGCATTTAATACTTCATGAATGAGATCAGATAATGGAATCGAAAGAACAATATGTGAAACAAATACTCCACCAAGAACAGCAATAAAAGAAAAATAAATTGCGAGAGAAAATGTTGCAAGCGCCACACTTATAACTCGTGGAAGCACAATGAAATCAATCGGATCAACGCCTTGATCTTCAAGGAAATCAATTTCGCCATTGACCTTCATATTGCCAAGCTCTGTAGCAATAGCAGTTCCTGAACGTCCAATAATGATCAATGCAATAAAGAGTGGACCAAGCTCACGTATAATTATTACAACAAGAATTCTGCTGACAAACTCGCTCACTCCAAAATGACTCGAAAAAGTTAAAGATTCAAAAATTGTTACTGCACCTAAAAAAATGGATAATATAGAAGCAAAGAGCGTTGCCATAACTGCAGTAAAATAAAACTGACGCATTATTTGGCGGAACGAAAATGGATTTATAAAATGGAACGTAAAGAATGCCTTGAGTATTAATAAAAAGAATGCCCCAAGCTCTCCTATGTAAATCACCTGACGTTTAAGATAATTATTTATC
>JAHFAK010000005.1:0-23022 GCA_023250585.1 Deltaproteobacteria bacterium | reverse complement strand
TCATACTTTTTTATCTTTGTATGTAAGCTCTTTTCCGTAATGCCAAGACTCCGCGCGGTTTTTGTTATATCACCTTTATTTTTGGTAAGCTCTTCTTGAATTCGTATTTTCTCAATTTGATGGAGGGTCTGTGGAGCTTTTTGAGTGTCTATATCTTTAAATTCAAAAAGTGTTTTATCTGAAATTTTCTGTGGCTTAAATATAATAGCTTCATCGGTAATTTTTCCACCGCCGCTGATTACTATTGCTCGATTAATAACATGCTTTAATTCACGTATATTATACGGCCATGAGTATTCGGTTAATTTTCGTAAAGCATCTTTAGTGAGTAGCGATGCTTTTTCATCAAAGGTTTCCAACGGAAATAATTTAGGTGAACTCTCACGAATAAAATGTTCTGATAAATTTTGAATATCTTTTTTACGATCTTTGAGTGCAGGTATTTCAATCTCAATTGGAGCAATTAAATCATACAATTCTTTTCGGAAATTTACTTTATTGAATTCATCAAAAAGTCGTTGTGAAGCTGAGGAGAGCAAACGAAAATTCAGAGGTATTTGTTCTTGGCCCCCTAAACGTTTGAGTCGCATTTCTTCAAGAACACGTACCGTTTTAATTTGAATATCCTCGGGAAGTGCCTCGATATTTTTCAAATACAGCACTCCTCCATCTGCTTTTTCAAATGCGCCCTTTCGCAGTGGCTGAGTACTGGTAAAATATCCTTTCTCATGACCAAATAATTCACTTTCAATATTTTCTTTTACAACATGTGCGCAATCAAAAATAATGAAGTTTGCCATACGCCGTGAAGATGTTCGAAATATACTATTGGCAAAGGTTTCTTTTCCAACGCCCGGAGCCCCAAATAAAAATAAGGGAACCTCAATACGACTTAGGGAAATGATTAAGGCAAATATATCTTTCATTGAAGTGGATTCAGAAATCATGCCTTCACAATTATTACCAGAATATGGCTTAATTGCCATTGATGATTCTTTTCCAATGAATTGAATAAACGATTTTCCAATTTTAATTTCAGACTCAAATGGAAGAGGTACTTCCCCATCAATAGGAAGATCATTCAGAGATGTTCCATTAGTACTTCCTAAATCTTTAATGAAGTAACGATTATTTTTATATTCAATACGACAATGAAATGACGACGCAAAGTTATCAAAAACGACAATATCATTGGTTTTATGATAGCCAATTGAAATGGTAGATTTGATCATATCATGACGGCTTACTCTATTTTCCAAATCACGAAAGGTAAAAATTCCTTTCCTGCACAAAAGCATTTTCGTAGGTTTTTCGAATCCTACGACCTGTATAGGATCGCAATCAATCATTTTCGGCTCTTCATCACTATCTGTATCGCCGGATGAATCAAACTGTACTTTCCATGATCCAATGGCAATTTCATCATTATTCTTGAGCTCATAACTAAAAATTCGCTCACCATTGACATACGTTCCATTGGTACTTTTATCGATGAGAATAAAATTTTCCGGTGTTTTATTTATATTAAAGTGATGCCGAGAAATATTGATATCAGGAAGGCTAATGTCATTGTCATTTGATCGCCCTACTGAAGTTTCATCTTTATCTATAACAAAACGTAAGAGCTGTTCTCCATCTTTGTAAAAAATAAGCTGTGCCATAGAAGACTTTCTAAAATTGTGATAAAAACCTTATACTTATATGATAATAGACTTGCTGCGCAAGAGCAAGCAAAAATTGTTTCGGCCTTTCGATGTAGAGATCCGAAAGATAATATAAGGATGGCCGAAACGTGCTGAAACGGAAACGTGCTGAAACGTGCCCGGCAACTTTCGGTCGGTTTTCGGACCGAAAGTTGCCGGGCACGTTTCAGCACGTTTCCGTTTCAGCTACATCTACTGAGCTGTACCCCTTATCTTTTTTCCTCATTTGCAAATATAACGCTTATGTAGTAGTAGATAGAGTGCATAGTACATAAAGGAGAAAAATTTATGAACACACAATTATTAACACTTGATGAACGAGCTTTGGTCCAAAGAAATTTTATGGCCAAAGTCTATGGATGGATGGCCTGGGCACTTTTGATGACAGGTGCAATAGCTTTCTTTGTTGCTTCTCAACCATCGCTTGTTTATTCCTTAGTCAACAACCGGCTCTTATTTTGGGGATTATTACTTGGTGAGTTTGGACTCGTATGGTACTTATCGAGTGCAATTGACCGAATTTCGGCACAAGCTGCGAGCTTTGGTTTTATCATTTATTCTATTTTAAATGGCGTTACACTGTCAGTAATCTTTTTCCTTTACACCTCTGAATCCATTGCTTCTACATTTTTTATTACAGCCGGCACCTTCTCAGCTATGAGCGTGTATGGCTCTATTACCAAGCGAGACTTAACGAGTTTTGGCAACTTTCTCATGATGGGTTTGATCGGTATTATCATTGCATCTTTTGCAAACTTCTTCTTTCACAGCGAAATGATTTACTGGGTTACGACCTACATCGGAGTTTTCATCTTTATTGGTTTAACTGCATACGATACTCAAAAAATAAAAAATATCGGACTCAGTGTAAATTCCGAAGGCACCTATATGCAAAAGGCAGCTTTGATGGGCGCCCTTTGTCTGTATTTAGATTTTATTAATTTATTTTTATTGTTGCTTCGTATATTTGGCCGCCGGAAGTAATTTTATACGGTAATAGCTCAATTAATGGGAAAAATGAAGATGGATCCCGTGGTCAAGCCACGGGATGACAAACGGGAAATACTCTCAAATTGTCATCCCGCGGCTTGACCGCGGGATCCAGTTCCATAAAGAAATTACTTAATCCCCCCATTTACTGAGCTATTACTTTTATACGTGTATTTCAACGTGACAAAAAGCCTACTTTTCATTATATAAAATCTTATTATGTCCACTGAAGATCTTAAAAAACTTGCGGAAGGCCTCGGTATTCCGCATATTAAACGTCATATTTTTTTATGCGCCGATCAAACAAAACCCAAGTGTGCAGAAAAAGAAAAAGGCCTCGAATCTTGGAAATATTTAAAAAAACGCCTTGATGAGCTTGGGCTATCAGGACAAGGCGGAATTTATAGAACCAAAGCAAATTGCCTTCGAATCTGTCAGAATGGACCCATTGCAGTTGTCTATCCTGAGGGAGTTTGGTACCATTCATGTACTCCGGAAGTACTTGAAAAAATTATTCAAGAACATTTGATAAAAGGAAATATTGTAAACGACTTTACAATTTTACTGCATGAAAAATGAATGGAAAAAAATTAATACCACCAAAAAAGGTAAGACATATTTTCTCCTTGCTTCAGGAGTGCTCTTATTTATTTTTTTAGGTATCGCTCTTTTTGGTGAACATGGGATTATCGATACTTTGCGAATATATCGCGAAGTAAAAATTCTCGAAGGACGCATAGAAAAAATTCAAGACGAAAATAAGCAATTAGAAGAAGAAATTGCGCGCCTAAAAAATGATAAAAAATATATAGAAAAAATTGCTCGTGAAAATTTAGGTATGGTTGGGAAAAATGAAATTATTTATTTTTTTGATGCTAATAAAAAATAATCTATGACAAAATATATTTGTATAATAATTACTCTTGCAACGTTTGTAACTGACAGCTGGGCTCTTACCGTCAAACACTATTCTCTGGAAGGCCTTTCAAAAGACTCTCCATTTATTGTTCGTGCCAAGTGTACTGCCATTGCTTTTGGAAATGAATCGGGAATAGAAAAAAAAATATACCGGTTTGAAATCCACGAAGTTATTAAAGGAAATTTTGGCAAGAAAAATATTGAACTTAAAGTGCTCAAAAATGCTGAAAAACTCCGCTTGGTTCCCTCTATTGAGATAAGCGATGAAGCAGTATTATTTTTAAGTGCTACGCTCAAAATAAAAGGCATTACTCAAGGATACCTAAAATTACATGAAGATATAAAAACAAAAAAACGTCTGACCTCATATGAAAATACGAGTTATACCTACGAGGCACTAAAAAAAATAATCACATCGTATACACAATGAAAAAAATATTCTTAATTCTACTCTTACTCATTATTACTTCTCCTGCCCAAGCATATGTTATCTTAACCGAAGAATGGAAAAGTGGCATCGGAGTTCGCTTTTGGTCAACGGACAATATGCCCATCGATGTTATTATAGATAAACCAACGACTGACAATGGAGAAAAAATTATAGGCCTCGTGCTTGACAGTCTCGCAGTCTGGCAAAATGTGAAAACTACCTATCTTTCTTACAATATCAAAGAATACCTTGATGAAAATATTAATTATGATGTTCTGTCAGATTCTCAATCATCCCATTACGAGTCAATTATTCCGGCACTTAACTCATCCAATTTTACTACCAATAATGAAGATGGAAAGCATGAAATAGTTTTTGATGATGATGGAAAAATTTTTGAAAATATTTTTGGTGTTGATTCGACATCGGTTCTTGGAGCAGCAATACCATTTTCCGATGCAACAACAGGTGAAATTCTCGATGGAGTTGTTTTCATAAATACGTCAATTGGATTAGAAGAAGGCGTGTTACAAGCGGCAATAGTACATGAACTCGGCCATTTTATAGGCATCGCTCATTCAAATATAGTCGACAGCTACCTTACGGATGATCTCTTGCCTACTATGTATTACACCAAATTTCCGAATGACGATAGCCTTGGTAAAGATTTAGCCATTGATGATATTGGAGTCCTTTCATCATTATATCCTGCAAATAATATTAATACCGAACTTGGATGCATTGAAGGTAAAGTACAAAGCAGTACCGGCGAAGGAGTTTTTGGCGCAAGTGTTGTTCTCTTAAACATCAAAACAAACGAAGCCATGGGTGGATTATCGGGCTACATAACAGGCAATGCAGGAAAAGGAGAATTTGGCATTTATGGAGTTCAACCCGGAACGTATGTACTCTATGTATATGCAATTAATAGTAGCACCTCAGGACGATTGAATGGTGCAATTATTGGAGGAATCTTTGAAGACATAACGAAAAACTTTGAAGAAGAATTTTATAACAATATTCAACAAACCTTTACTGATTTTTATAAGAATATTCCTGAAAATGCGTATCGTTTTGAAATAGGTGCTAGCACAAAGATTTCAAACGTAGTTGTTACTGAAGGCACAGATATCAATGATGAAATACCAATACAAGAGACAAATTGTCAGCCACAGTTTCCCGGCAATCAGAATCTTGATTTTGCAAAATTGCCGAATCCTGCCGCGAATTTCAAAACCACAAGTGGCGGGTGCCAGCTTGTTATAAACTCATCTCATGAAGTTCCATTTTTTATTGTACTTCTTATCATAACAGCTGTTCTTCTTGCGATACGAAAAAAAGGTATAAAATGACACTATTTATTTACCTATTAAATGGACTTGGCGGTGCAATATATTTTACAGCTACAACTATTTTAGTGCTCTTCCCATTAATCAAATACACTAAAAAAGAAAAAATAATAGAGCGATTATTCTTGGTTGGATTTTTGATTCAGACTATTTCTATTGGAGCAATGATATTTGAGAGAGGTTTCTTCCCCGCTATAAATCTTACTGAGGTATTGTTTCTTATTTCATGGATAACATTTGGAATTTTATTCATAATCAACGCTCTCTACAAACCGCGCATCGCTCGATTGTTTATACTTCCGATTGTTTTTATTATGTATCTTATTTCATGTGAAAACGGCATAAAAATCATACCCAAAGATAGTCTTTTTACTCATCCTCTTTTTCCCGTACATGTCTTCTTTTCCATTATTGGTGAAGCAACATTTTTGATTGCATTTCTTTTGGGAATATTTTTCTTTATTGAAAGCTATTCTTTAAAACGCAAAAAATTCATACCAATTTTCGGATATCTTCCTTCACTGGAAGCTATTGAAGAAGCAATGAAACGTCTGCTCGACGTTGGATTTTTATGTATTTCAGTAGGCCTTACTACAGGCATCATTTGGCTAAAAATTGATCAAGATCTTTGGTTTGATACCAAAAATCCTAAACTCATTCTTGCTACGATTAGTTGGTGCTTTTATGGATGTATTCTTCTTTACCATTATTTATTAAACCTGAGGGGCAAAAGAATCGCCTATACCGCAGTATTCGGTTTTATTCTTATCATAGGTACATTTTTTGGGGCGTTATTTAATCACAATTGGCATTCATTTTAATAATTATGAGAATACTCGTTTACGGAATAAATCATACGAAAGCACCTGTAGGAATTCGAGAACAGGTATATTTATCACAAGACAACCATTCTACCCTTCAAAAGCTTCTACTCTCATCAGGGATTATTATAGAAAGTGTAACGCTCTCAACGTGTAATCGAACCGAAATCTACGCAGTAACGAATGAAAGTGAACACTCAAAAAGGTTCATAGAAGAATCATTGGAAAAAATTAAAAATATTACTCAAGATACGCTTCGATCTTATTTTTATACTCATGAAGAACTGGCTGCGATTAACCATATTTTCCGTGTTAGCGCAAGTCTTGATTCTATGGTTATTGGAGAAACTCAAATTTTAGGCCAAGTTAAAAACGCATATTCATATGCAACCAACATACAATCTACCGGCCCACTACTTAATAAACTTTTTCATGCAGCTTTTCATACAGCTAAACGCATTCGCACTGAAACACGACTTGGAGAGCGGCCAGTCTCAATTGCTTCATGTGCACTCTCACTTACAAAAAAAATTTTTAACCATCTTGAAAATAAAAAGGCTCTGTTGATTGGACTCGGTGATATGGGAGCTGAAGTAGGCATGCTGTTTAGTAAAGAAAAAATTGGATCATTATTAGCCATTAATAGAACTTATGATAAAACTCTCCTTCTCGCGCAAAGTTTACCGATTACTCCAATACATTGGGAAGAGCTCAAGAAGGCTCTCATTGATGCTGATATCGTTGTTAGCTGCGCTCATGCTGATTCATTCTTATTAACGTATGACTTTCTTTCGAGCATTATGAAGGAACGAAAACAACGGCCTATCTTCTTGATCGATATTGCTATGCCAAGAAATATTGATCCTAAAACTCAAGAAATTGATAACATCTTTCTCTATGACTTAGATAGCCTTAATCTCGTCATACAGGACAACAAGAAAGAACGTGAATCAGAAGCAAAAAAGGCTGGGGAAATTATTCAACACGAAGTTCAAGAATTTTTAAAATGGAGAGAGAGCTTACATATCGTTCCTACTATTCAAAAACTTAAAGAACGCCTCGATAAAATTAAAGAGGAAGAAATTGCACGATGTTTGAAAAATGGAAATCATCGTGAAGTAGCAGAAATTACTCACACCATCTTTAATAAATTCCTCCATATTCCCATTTCACAAATTAAAGAATCACATGCCAATAAAGAATATAAGTATATTGAAGTATTACAAAAGTTGTTCAAATTGGACTAATGATGAAATCATCTATAATCATAGGTTCGCGAGGTAGTAAGCTTGCCCTTGTACAAAGTAACCTTGTAATGAAGCAACTCAAAACTCGCTTTCCTCATCTCGACTGTGCAATAAAAATAATTACAACAAGCGGTGATAAAATACTCACCACATCTCTCTCTGCCATTGGCGGGAAAGGTCTATTTGTTAAAGAAATAGAAGAAGCTCTCTTAGAAAATACTATCGATATAGCCGTACATAGCATGAAAGATCTTCCCGCAGTGATTCCCCATGAGCTAACGATCGGAGCAATTCTTCCTCGAGAACGACCAGAAGATGTTTTACTCACAACACATAAAATTTCATTTTCACAGCTACCTCCAGGCTCACAAATTGGAACCTCAAGTTTACGAAGACAAGCCCAGCTTCTTGCGAAACGTCCGGATCTTACTATTGAAAACTTACGTGGAAATGTAGATACACGAATAAAAAAACTGCATCGTAAAGAATATGATGGAATTGTCATTGCATATGCGGGACTAGCTCGTCTCAACCTCACTCATGAAATAACAGAAATTCTCGATTTCATGATCCCAGCTCCATGCCAAGGAGCAATTGGAATAGAATGCAGACAAAATAATCCAGAATTTTTTTCTCTTATACAATCATTAGATGACAAAAAAACGCGAATTGTCATTGAAGCAGAGCGGGCATTTTTAGAAGAAATTGGAGGGGGTTGCCAAATCCCTATGGGTGCGATTGCAAAAATTACCAGGGATACTCATTTACATATACAAGGCTTCGTTTCCTCAAGCGATGGGAAAGCTTGTATAACTCAAGCAATGCAAGGATCGATCAAAGAGAATATAACAACAGGAAAAATACTAGCCCAAAATATTCTAAAAAGTGGTGGAAGAGACATTCTCAATAAGATTACACAGACCTAAAACTATTTTTTAACTTCTTTAGTATCTTTTACTTCAGGTTCATTCGAAGTCTTTTCTTTAGTAGTCACATCTTTTTTTACTGCTTCTTTTGAATGCGTACACTCGCACGTGCCTTTTTCTGCTGTATCATCACAGGCACTGGCTGTACATTTTTTATCGTCTTCGTTGAGACATGCTGTCTTCTTATGGTGTTTATCACATGCAAATGAAAGTTGCCCGAAAACAAACAGTAAACTGAGCATCAATAATACTCTTTTCATCTCGACTCCTTTCTCATACTAAGTTGCATTCAAAATGATAAACGTCGGCAAGGAGAAGGCGACGCAAACGTACGTAATGAGTACGTTGAGGAGCCGACGACGAAGCCAACGCAGTTAGCGTTTGAATACGACTGAGTATCAATAAATATTTAAGAATACATAATAGTAGTCTTTAGATCCAATTAGTCTACAACTATCTTTATTATTGTTGATAAAAATTATATAGGGAGAACAATTTGAGGTGATAATACATTAAACATTTAACACCGTGAAGGAATAATACAATAAGATATAAACCAGGGATTTTCTCACCTTTGTCTAAAGGCGAGAAAATCAGGTTTATACGCGTATTCTATTACTCTGTTTCAGTGGTATCGTCGGTGTCTGATGAATCATCCGCGTCAGAATCACTGGACTTTGCTTTTTCTTTAACTACGCATTTCCAGTCCTCTTTCGTCTTGTCAGCATTCCAAACTTTTTTCCACTCGTAACCTTCTTTTTTTTCGCATTCCATTTGTGCTTTTTTGGAAGCATCGGCATTTCCTTTAGAAGAAGATTGAGCAGCGTAATTAGCAAATGCAGCAGTTGCTACAAGAAAAAGAAAACTCACCAATAATGTTAACTTTTTCATAGCGCACTCCTTTCTAACTATTGTAATTAATTTGCTTTTTCAACTGGAACGCATTCCCATTTTTTTGTCTGGGTATTTTCTTTCCAGGTAAAGCCTTTACCCTTCTTTTTACAATCTTTTTCTTCTTTCTTAGTATCGCTAGGATTTACCTGCGCAGTGGATTTATCCTGGTTAGCGAACGCAGCAGTTGTTACGAGAAGAAAAAGAAAACTTACGAATAATGCTAATTTTTTCATAGCATACTCCTTTCTGTTAAGTTGTTGTTAATGCTTGTAAGAGTAATAATAGCTATTACATACAATTTGTCTAGATTTTTTACTCTACGAGGGGAGCCCGCTTAAGGCATCTTTGTTAAGCTTTACTTTGTTTCTGTAGCTTTTTCTTCATGCATACATTTCCAGTCTTTTTTTGTCTTGTCAGCATTCCACATTTCTTCCCATTGACCCTTGTTTTGCATGCAAGCTTCCTTTGTTGTTTCTGTTCCTTCCTTCATAGAAGGCTTCATAGCAGATTTTTCATGCTGCTTAGCAATTACAACCTGAGCTACAAGAAACAATGAAACTACGAGTACTAATAATTTTTTCATGGTTTACTCCTTTCTAAGTATGTTTGTAACCAATACGATGTATAATACTAATCCTTCAATAAAATTAGTCTAGTCTTTTTTATACTCCCAAAAAGGTCCCTACCTTTTGTTCCTTGAAACTTCTACGGTCATTGATATAATTTTTGTGTGTTTAAACATTGTCTTTATTTAGTCTCTCTCTTTATTCTGGCTTCATGCTTTGTGGGTCCTTTAAATGATCCCCCATCAGGCACTGAAGAAAATTCTCAAAATACATCCCCGAATGCAACCGATCAGAATACCGACTATACAACTGATTACAGCGCCACTGAAGTCATAGGCTTCGATAAGGCTATTCAGAATCGATTTGATCCAACGATCACAGCAGCCCTAGAAAAACTTACAGCCTCAAATCTTGTCTTTATTGAATATAAAGCCCTTATTGCTGTAGAAAGTAGTTTCAATCAGTATGCCGAAAGCGACACAGGCGCGAAAGGTCTCCTGCAATTTACTTCCATCGGTATTGAAGATATAAATTTATATCCAGGAAAACTGGGATTTTATTTTGATAATCCTTTTGATCCCGAACAATCTATCTTTGCGGGTGTGAGAGCTTTTGAATTACTTGTCCAAAGACTTGATAATCTCTATTACAATAAAAAAGGTGGGCGACCGACAGATCCTAAAGAATATAAAAAAATTCTTTTAACAGGCTATAATGCCGGAATTGGAACACTCGTAGATGCTCTCTTTCTCATTGATCATCCCAGCACAACTTTTATGTTTGATGAATTAATTTTGCCACTTTTCGGAAAATCCATTGAAAATACTCCTATCTATATGGCGATCATTGATAATGCGTCTGGCAATGGGGTCATCGTTAATGGAGAAATTGATTACGATCTTGTTGAATTTCGGTATGATGAAATTAGCGCATATGCTTCTACTATCCTTGATTTGATACCCAAAGAAGAAACAACGAACCAATTATAAAAGATACTCTATATCTTGAGACACTTATTAGTTTATGCTATACTTATTGGTATGAGTTTTTTTATTCAATATAGACTGCTCTTAAACTTATTTTTGTTGAGTCTTCTTGCCGTAAGTCTTGCAAATCTAACTACTACCGTGGTTATGAGCATAGGTTTTAGTAATCCTCCCGCTGTAAAAGAAATTGTCCCCGCAATATCCTCTCTCCGAGAGCAAAAGGACATTCGCATGTACGACAAAATTATCGACCGAAATATTTTTGATTCAGAAAAGCATTCTCCTGATGAAAAACAAGCAGAAAATATAGCTCCAGCAAAACCCACATTGGATCTTAGTTCCACGCCGATAAAATCTTCACTTAATGCAAAATTGATAGGAACAATTGTGACGAAATCAAAAGAATCATCAGTGGCAATTATTGAAACAGATGGGACTTCGGATCGCTACCAAATTGATGATACCCTTGATGGTAACGATGGGAAGATAACTGAAATATCTCGGAATAAAGTAATCTTCATTCGTGATTATCACCGTGAGTATCTTGAGATTGAACAAAATGAACCTGAAATTGAATTTGTAGAAAACTATTCATCAGCAGTTCAAGGATTAAATGATGGTTATGAAGGCGGTATTACTGAGGTAGAAAAAAACAAATTCGCTATTGATAAAACACGCTTCGATAAGGCTTTAAAAAATATTAATCAAATTCTTTTTAATGCTGCTTCAATGCCTAATACCGTCGATGGAAAAATTGAAGGTTTTAGAATCCTGGACATCGACCCCGGAAGTATTTTTGATGAACTAAAAATTCTCAATAATGATATTATTGTTAAAGTGAATAATAAAACGTTGGATGATCTCAAGTCAGTATTTACACTCTTCGAAACACTTCAGAAAGAAAAAGTCTTCGAGATTCAGATCGAAAGAGATGGAGAACGCTTCACGCGAACCTACGAAGTGAAGTAATCACTAGATATTCAGGAGGAGGATCTATGTTCTTTTTTAATTTTCTATCGACGTCGCTTCCATAATACTATTAAGAACAGGAAAGCGCGATCGATAGAAAATTAAAAAAGAACATAGATCCTCCTCCTGTTACAGAAATAAAACCGTCCTTACTATTCTACTTTTTCTATCTTTGATGGATATACTGAAATGTAACAGTAATTGTAATATGAATTATCGTAACGGGAATAATACATAGAAAAATATTGATAGGTGGGATATTTACTATTTGATGTATCTTCAAGAGTAAGAGATCCTGAAGTACTGAGATTTGCTGATGATGTTCTCCCATTTGATAAATTAACGGCAAGCTGTTGACCATTATTATAAAATGAGTAGCTTGTTTTTCCATTCAGCACATCCCACGTATTGAGTGTAGGATCTACTGAAACGGTTATTTCTTTATCATCACTTGAATCACTATTGCTTTTGTTAATTTCTGCAACAATGTTAACCTTCTTTGTGCTCGCATCCAACGTTACTTGAAAAACTATATCGGTGGGGAACGTTTCTGTTCCAAAGAAGGCCTTGTAATCTCCTTTGTCACAGCTTGCATCAGTCCAATAATCCTTACCTCCCCATTGATTTGTTTCCTGCAGAGTCGCTTTATACACTTGATTTGATAATGCAACAGGTGTGTAGTTAAAATTATAATCCGAGGTAATGGAGAGATAGAGATTACAATTAGCGCTATTGCTGTAATAATCATAGACGCTCACATATAACGAATAGTAATTCTTATCGATAGAAACTGACGTACACAACTTATTGTTGTTCGAATCACATGTATAAGAGTAATAGTTATCATTTATAAGAGCTTCATTCTTATAAATAAGATTTCCATTGGCATCATTAAAAGTAAAAACAATATTGCCGTCAGTGTTTTTTTCAACTTTGAGATAAGCCTCAGTTCCATTATAGAGATTCGCGATGTCTCCGTATGAATTACAATTTCCCAACATTGTAAAATAATTATACTCTTTCCATTTTGCTATATCGATGTATTGGCCTTTTGAGTCGGTATTGGTACTTGAAGAAATTGTACCCGATGGAGGTGGAGTAATACCGAGATCTGCTTTAGCCAACGGATCTGTCGTAAAAGTAGCATAGACTGCACAATAGGGAACCGTGTAGGTCGCACTATCATACATATTAACATAACAACTGAGGAGGTCCTGATCATTACTCTTTGTTGAATAACATCCGCCGCTGACTTTGTACGGAGTACTTACAAAATCTTTATACGCATAGGCATAACCATAATTTGCTTCCAAATTTAATGTGTCACTGAGTGAACCGACAGAGAACTGAACGACCCCACTTGCAACACCGATATCAGCACTCAGTTCAGTTGCATCAGAACTTGTAATAAGTTTTGATGCTAAAAGCAGAGCTTTTAACTGTGTCTCACTCATCTGAGAATAACTATAATTTTTATCGTAACACCAGCTCCCTTTTGCAAGATCAGAAATACTTACACTGTAGGATTTAGTTGGAATTTGAATCGTGGCCTGGGCACTTGCTTCGGTTATAGCAACTTGTGCTTGTTCATACGTTGTAGAAGGATCACCTTTTTTAGTCATCTTAAACACACCATTTGCATTAGCAAATTGGGTTTCTTGCATGATAGGACAATTTTCTCCTGAAATTGTTTCGACTACTTGAAAAGATCCTACAATATCTGCCCCGCCTGCATCATACACGGACGATATCACATCAGTAAAACATGCAAAGCTTGAATTAAAATTGATAATTTTTTCACAAGTCCCGCTTGCTCCATAAGGAATTCGATATTCTAAATCAAAACGAAAACATCCTGACTCAACAAAAGGAACTTTAATTGGTTCAACTGAGCCATTCAAAAATGAACTGGTGAGTGAAGATTCTGCTACTAATTCGCTTTTTAATGTGCCATCACTTTCAAGTCTCTGGGCAATATCAAGAGTAAATGATTTATAATCATCTTTATCTCCTATGCCTCCTTCTGCGGTCCCTTCAGTTGAATTCTTCCCTAATGCACTTAAATTCAGCCCGGAAAGATTCGCGGTGAAGTCTATGGAAACATCATAACTTCCATCAAGAGTTTTATAATAAGGAACATCTTCATTTGTTTCGATTAAAGCTCCTGATTCAATGAGTTCCGTATAATTTGAAATTAAGAGATTGCCATTAGAATCAACATCAAGCTTAAAGACGCTATCAATAGTACTGGTAACATCTATTTCCTTCGTTCCCATAGCAATGATTTCATAATCAGCAAGATTATCTGCAGAAGCTACTTTAACTATCATAAATAAGTAACTCCCCGTGCAAATAGATAAACTAATTTTTTCATCATAGCTTAATTGAGCTAACACATAAGGATCGCAACTATTATCTTCTTCAGAACCAAATAGAGAGCCAAGAATTGTTTGAACCAGATTATCTTGTTTCAGAAGACCAACATATAAGAGTGCTTCTTCATCAGAAGAAAGCGTAGATGAAACATTTTTTAATAAAAAACTGCTCGCACCAGGAATAGCTTGTTTTCCTAAAAGGCCCGGAAGTGCCCCTTGAGAAGCTGCACTTATAAGGAGTTGAAGGGTGATTGGCTCATTTTTTGCGGTATCCTCGATATTACTATCGTTCCCAGAACTTGTAATATCATCAATGAGTCGTCGGCCACAACCGATGATCAGTAACAATGAGCAGAGAATTAAGATATTTTTTGTCTTTAAAGATTGCATATTCATCCTCCAATTTTTATGATTAAACCTATTTTTATTATACCAACTTTTTTAATGAATACAATAAATCACTGCTCTTTACTGCTCTTTAAAGAATTCTCTGAAAAATTCACATTTCATGGAACCTCTCAAAAAGGTCCAGATGCGAGGCGCACGCAAGAGTCACAACCGGAGCATACTCAGATAGTATGTGAGGATTGTGACTCTTGTGTGCAACGATGCAGATGGACCTTTTTGAGAGGTTCCTAAAGAAATAAAAAAGATACTCCTATCATCATTACCAGATCATCTACCGTTTTATTTTCTCCACTAATTGTTACTTTATAAAAATAATCGCGAATGCCTATTCGTACTGCAAGCCAAGGAATCCCCGTATACATTTTCAATCCTCCACCAAGTAAGATAGTAGTATGATTATCTCCGCCAATATATTCTTCCCCTGCCCCTAAGATTGTATACATATCAGCTTCGAGGGGAATGTCTTTGCTGATTCTCAAAGCCGCAGGAATTGAATACATAAAATGGCCATCGTAAATTATATGTGTATCAGAATTTCTTCCACTAATTGGAGCAGACGTTGTATCATAAACACTTTCGCCATAGAGAAACGTTCCTCCTAATGACCAAGCCTGGCTCAAATGATAATTGAATCGACTTCCATAGAGCACCGATGTCTCGAGAACATCTCCATAATAAGGAACAATGACCGGGCTAATTTCAAGATGTTTGACCGTGTTGTGATTTCGTTGTTTAAAGTCGATAATTTCTGGAAACGCGTGTAGAGTATATGGAATAATAATCATTACTAATCCGATAATAAATTTTTTCATAAAGGCCTTTCTCTTCTCTTTGTGCTGATGTTAAGAATGTGCTGAAGTGTTGATGTTAGGAATATTTTTCTTCAACATCAGTACTTCAGTACAATCGTAACATCAGAACACTCTTATGGTGTATCGGTAACGGTAACTGTCTGATTCACTGCCTTCGGGACTGTAGTCACCACAGTTCCATCAGGGAACGTAACTCGGATATAACGATCACAGTTATCTGTACTCAAACCAAAGTGAGCAACAGGCTCGTTACCGCTTGATCCATCAATGAATCGTGTGAGTACTGAACCGGTGAAATTAGAATCACAATCTTGATCGAGTTGTACTTTAGCACCAAATGCAGGCCCGCCTCCTGTTAAGTTTGCTTTCACTTTCATCCACTTTTTATGATCAGAGTTACTCGAGTTACTATCAACACTTTTATTTTCATAGAGTATGATTGCTGAGCCGCTATTAACAAGTAAAATATCTAGATTGCCATCATTATCGTAATCTCCAAGAGCTACCCATTTGGTATTTCTGGCTGTATCATTTGTTGCCGTGATAATTGAGCCTGCTTCTTTAAAGTTTTTACTCCCATCATTAAAGTAGAAAAAGGTTCTTGAATTGTTATCATTGGCGACAATGAGATCTAAATCACCATCGTTATCTAAATCGCCGAATGTACATGTATTACCGTTTGAAGTATCAGTTAGCCCTATAGAAGTTGCTTTTTCAGTAAATGTTCCATTGCCGTTATTTTCATAGAATAAATCCTGGCTCGCACCACCGCTTCGAGTAACAAATAAATCAAAGTCACCATCGTTATCATAATCCCCTGCGCATGAGCCTTGTGTTGTCGAACTTGTGAGACCAATGCTCGTTCTACTCGCAAATGTCTTATTTTGGTTATTGCTATACATCGTATTCCCCCCAAGAAATAAATCGAGGTATCGATCTTGCGTACCGTTGTTACTTGAATTAGTATAATCAAGAGCAAGACCAAAAGTAGGCGTCGTATCCGTGGGTAGGCCTGCACTTGCATGTATTTCAGTAAGATTTGTTCCCGAAGAATTGTCATAATAATATGAACCAAACCCAGAGCTCATAACGATAATATCATCATAATTATCCAAGTTCATATCAGCAATAATTGCCATATAAGTCGTTTGCGTTTCCAAGGTATCATTAAATTGCGTGAATGTTCCATCTCCATCATTTTTATAGAGCTCATCTTCAGCTGAATCAAGAGCAAAGAAAACATCAAGATCTCCATCGTTATCACAATCAAAGAACTTAACGTCGTTCGTATTAAAAGTTCCTAAATCTGATGTTGCGAACTTACTGCTAAAAGTTCCATCATCTATATGTTTATATAGTTTATCAGCGGCGTTTGTTACTCCAATAATGACATCTAACCCTGTTTCTCCCGCACTATCATAGTAATTTCCCCATGATGCTTTTGATGCACTTACGTTATCAGTAATTTTCGCTGAATCAGCAATGAAGTAGTTAACTGTTACTGCGTCGGTTGCCGCAGCTGCGTTATCAGAAATTGAACTACTCGAGTTAGCATCGGTTCCAGCAGCTGTCGCATCAATGGTATAATCACCTTGCAATGCAGTTGTATAACTTGAGTCACTCTCCTTGTAAGCAAGTTTTGGAGTAATCTTAAATGTATAGTTGCTTGTTGCCGCACCCGCTATAGTCGTTGGCGCTGCAACAGAAGCAATGGTAAATTTCGTTGTTTCAATAACTGCTGTTTTTGTTAATACTAATGCAACACTCGACACATTCGCCGTTGCTTCTCCAGTATTTTGAACAGGAACAGTGACAAGACTACTACCCGTACTCGGTTCACCCTGAACTAATGCCGTTGGAGTAAATGTAATACTTCCGACAACCAACGTTGCCGCTGTTTGCACAGTCCAACTATCCGTTGTCGTTGCCCCATTATTGTCAGTAATTGCAGAACTTGAATTTGCATCAGTTCCAGCAATAGTAGCACAGTCAAGAGTTGTAGCTCCTGTTGTTGCAGAACCTCCGACCGTAACGCTATAGGTATAGCTATTAATCGCTCCTCCCGCTATCGTCAAATTAGCACCGCTACAATTTGAACACGCTAATGTATATTCACTACTTCTATCGGTTGCTCCTTGCTTTAAGGTAAGATCAGCTGCTGCAATATCCATACTTGATGCATCTGCTTGGCCAGTATTTTCAACTGCAATCGTAACTGCAATTGATGCTTGCCCACGACTTACGGTTGTCGGTGTTGTTGTAACACTATTTACTCGAATCACTGCAGGAGTCTGTACGGTCCATGAATCAGTTGTTGTTGCCCCGTCAGTGTCGGAGAGTGCCGTTCCACTATTTGCTCCTTGTGCTGAAACAGTTCCCGAGTTTAAAGTAATACTCCCAGTCGTCGCTCCTGCAGCAACATCAACGGTGAAATTATAAACCTGAGTCGCTCCACCAGCAATCGTTGTGGTATCACAATTAGAACAAGCCACGGTATAGTCAGCATCACGATCATTAGATGTTGATTGAGTAAAGAGCGGGGTAGCTGTTGATATCGACACGCTGGTGAGCCCTTCTTGCCCAGAATTTTGTACAGAAATAGTTACCGCAATACTTGTTTGTCCGCGACTAACCTTTGTTGGTGTCGTAGCAACTGCTGTTATTGCTAGTGCTGCGGGTACTTGAACTGTCCATAAATCAGTAGTATTAGCGCCATCACTATCAGAAATTGCTGTTCCTAAATTTGATTCAGTCGCGGTGGCATTGCAATTAACGGTAATTGCAACACCAACCGCAACGGAATCAAGACTCTTTACATCGACTGAAAATGTATACGTATCTGTTTCTGATGGAGTTAGAGTGAGTTGATCAGCGTTACTGCAATTAGTACAGGTTGCCGTATAATCACCCGATCGATCATTTGCCGTAGTTTGAGTAAACGTAAGTGATGGTGTTACGCTCGTAGCATCAGCCCCGCCGCCGTTTTGAATTGTTACGCTCACGGTTACACCCGTTTGACCTTTACTTACCGTTATTGGAGTAATTGATACCGTCGATACTGCGACGATAGCCTTTGTAGTAACAGTAAACGTATCAGTTGGATTAATATCCGAATCACTGGTAGCAACAGCATCGTTCGCATCGGTTCCACTCACGGTGCCATATGCAGTAATAGTACCCGTCGTCGCCGATGCGCTGACTGATATCGTAAAGGTAAAGTTTCCATTTCCTCCGCCAGCAATTGATGACGGATTACCTCCACTTGCTGTTATTGTGTATTGAGCTGTTTTATCAACGCCTAATTGGTCAAACTTAATTGCCGTACTCGAAATATTTGCCGTCGCAGTTCCTGAATTTGCTACCGTAACCGTCGCGCTAATGTTTGTTTGTGACTGCGATACACTTGCAGGGCTAAAATCAACAGCCGAAACGGTGAGTGCCGCAGGAGTTTGTAAAATAAAGCTATCGGTCGTTGTTGCTGCATTATCAGAAACCGCTCCTCCGCTATTTGCGTCAGTACCAGAAATACTTGCATCAACAGTAATTGTTCCGGTTTGGGCTCCGTTATTTACATTCACACTCATAACAAATGTTCGTGAAGCAGTAGCGGAACCTACTCCACCAATTGTAGCAAAATCAGTCGAGACACTTGCACTATATTCAGCTGTTACTGTTCCTGCCGTACTATGGGTAAAAATCAACACAGGATCATTCAGATTAGCACTCGCTTTTCCTGTATTGGTAACAGTTACTTGGACAGCAAATGCTTCATTCGTGTCTGTGCGTCGACTTACTTTATCAGGGGTAACTGCGACTGTAGTTACGCTTAATACGGGAACTGATTGAGTAGTGAGAGCATTTGAGCTTGCACTCGATGCGCTTACGGTATGTCCATACGTTGCATCAGTTGCTGTAGCAGTACACGAGAAAGTAATATTCCCTTCTCCACTGCTCAGATCATTTGCGCCTACTGTAAAACTAAATGTAAATGCTCGCGTGGCGTTTCCTCCGCCGCTTGCATCAATAGTCGCATAACTTGAAGGAGTTAATGTTGCTACAATTGTAGGAACAACACTTCCTGAACCTCTCGTTCCTGAATACGTACATGTAGGAGTAAGATTAGTTCCTGCTTTTGGACCTGTACTTGTTACCGTATATGTAACGGTAATTGATTGCCCCAATGAAGCTGTAGCCGATGAAAGAGTGACAGCGCCGGAAATAGCGGCTGGCACTCCTACTGTCCACGAGTATTTAGCAGTAGCCGAATCATCGTTAGCTGCAACATTATTAGCATCTTTTGCCGTCACACTTGCATCAACTGTTTTTGCTCCAGTCGGAGCATTTGTCGCGATATTGACTGTATAATTAAAAGTTGCTGAAGAGTTTCCTGAAACTGAACTTGGATTTCCGCTCACCGCACTCACTACATAATATTGTGCTTCATCTGCGGCAACACCGTTAACAAATTTTAGAGTAAGAGCAGTAACTGTTGCAGTCGCGCCTCCTGAATTACTGATGAGTACCGATATGGGAATTCCTGATTGTCCCTGATAAACATTCGAGTAATTAGTATCATTGGTGATTTTTACTTGTGTTATTGATAACGCAGCAGGAGTTTGAATCGTAATATTATCACTTGTAGAAGAAGTACTGGTAAGGCTTTCACCTGAATTGCCATCTTTACCCGTTGCTGAATTTGATACTTTAAATATACCAGCATCTCCACCTGCCGTTTTGACAGTATAAACAAAGTCTTGAGATGTGCCACCAAGAATAGTAGGCGTACTTGCAGGAGAAGGGCCCGTTATATCACTTAGGGTAAGAGCACTCGATACTTGAATATAAGCAAGGCTTCCAACTGCAACATCTTTCGCTGTTGCTTCTCCTGTATTAGTAATACGTAATTTAATATCTTCATTCGTCCCTTCAACGATTTGTGCGGGAAGAACCCATGAAGCTTCTAATTTTGCTGGTTTTTGGATTAACAGTGATAATGGATTTGCAGGGCCTTTGCCAGAAACAGCTGAAGCATCGGTTGAATCAGTACCAGTAAGAACGAGTGTTACATCCGCGGTTCCACTCGGTGTATCTACAGTAGTTGCAACGGCATATCTAAAAATAGCAGTGGTCCCGCCAGCTATTTCTTTAGGATTATCGGAAGCGGGGCTAATGGTAAAACCATCAGATATACTCTTATTAGCTGTATTGATAAAAGCTAACGTTGATTCGTTCAAAAGCGCTGCGGAAGTTCCAATATTTGTTACTTTTCCCGTAAGGCTAAACGACATTCCCTTACTGATTGTTGTAAGTGAAGGTTCAAGTGAATCAACAACGAGTGTCGCTCTCTTCTTTACCTCAATCACTGCAAATGCAGCTTCATCAGTTGTATCAGAAATTGCCTCAACGAGATCACCGGTATTATCATCTTTTCCACTTACCCTACCAAGGATATTTCGTGTTCCCGGTATTGCAGTGTCTGCTATGTCTACGCTAAAAGAACAATCTTGTTCAGTAGCCCCAGGAATAAAAGGATCACAAGCAATAGGAGTCAACTTAAAATCATCGGTATAATCAGTCCCATCAAAAGCCATGAATGAAAGCGTGGCTAGATCAAGATTAGCAGTAGCGCCTCCCGTATTTTCAATCGACATGGTTATGTTAATCCCCTGTGTCCCTACATTCGCTACATCTTTATCGCTAACGACAGCGGTAATATTCAAATGTGCCTTTGATTGAACTATAATGCTGTCCAATATACTTGCTGCAGTAGCTGCTTCAATTTCATCGGATGTTGTTTCTACTTCAGTTTCGGTTCGCCCTGTTCTATTATGTCCGCGAACATATGATCCCATAATTACTTCATTGAGGACTAATCCTTCTGAGGTTAAATATGCAGAGAGATCTTCCGCTATAGAAATAAAGAATACAAATGTTCGAGCTTGCTTTCGCGGAATAATAAGCGGGTTTGCAGAGCCTTCAAGATCACTATCAGAGACTTTCTCAAGTTGTGATTGTAATTCTTCAGGTGTTAAATCAATAACGTTTCGACTCGAGAGCGTTACTTCTTCATCACTTGGATCGCGATCACGATCGAGAATCTTATCAGTAATTCGTAGCTCTGAAACTTTAAAATATTCAGAAATATCTTTGTATTTTTCATCGGCGCTTTCGTCTGCGAATTTAAATCTATTTTTTAACGTGGGAATTAGATCTTCAATCGATCCTGGAATTGCTGAAGGAGGGGCCGGAGATTGAAAAAACTTGAGGCCTACTTCATCGACTGCTCCATCAGATCCACCTGTATTAGCAATTGCTACAAAAACTAAAAGATCACTCTGACCGGTAGAAGCTTTGTCATTTTTAGCGACAACTGAGCGAATAGAGAATATAGCTGGACCGCTTGAACCACGACCGCAGGTCACAATCGTGGCCACAAAAAGAAATAAACTGATGAGGCCAATAAGCCTTCGCATTCCTCCTCCCAGGATAGAATTTTATACTAAGTTGTATTCAAACGCTAACTGCGTTGGCTTCGTCGTCGGCTCCTCAACGTACTCATTACGTACGTTTGCGTCGCCTTCTCCTTGCCGCCTTGTTATCATTTTGAATGCAGCTTAGTATTACTTCTTTATTATAGCATACTTATGGAATTAATACAATATACTCATAATAACATTCTACCCTATCAATTAAAAATTAGCTGTGAGATTAATCACAAAAAAAACTATTGAAATTATAGGCAAAAAACCCTATACATTTTTTAAAGTACATCAAGTACCAAGGGCGGAGCGTATCTTTCTATTAAAGTAAAGAGGATAATTTTTATGAAATCGTTGCTATATCAAATAGTTATGTTTATTTTTTTGCCTTTTAGTTTATATGCTACTATCCCAAAAAATTGTCCCGCAACAGAAGCACTTTCTTCCCAGCCCTCTCGAGTAATTCTCGATGATTTGCTCAAAAGCCTCGAGGAATTAAAGAACATCAAAAACACTAAGGTTTTAAATCTAACACCTCAATTTAAAAAGGAAATTTCAGAATTATTCACCGAGAACCCTTTTCGCACCAAAATGGATCAATTTTATCGTATGCTTTATTTGATTCATGTTAACGCTCTCAAGGAAAAGAAAAAAAATGTAGAATTTGATGGTAAAGCTGTCACAAGTATTTTAACTGTTTCAGGAGTATTCAATGATGATACGTTTCCAAGGCTGACAAGAAACATTGAACTCATAAAAAATGGTAATCAACGACTCGTAAAAGTATCTTTTCAGCTGTCAGGATTACGGCTTCCACTCAATCACGGCAAAGGATTTTATTCTTATGAAGACGGAAAATGCCAAAATCTGACGCATCTTCTTTTTGATGATCACTTCTCATTCGAATATGTATTAAAAAAGAACAACAATTTAGTAGCTAAAAATTTTAATGGCGTCTATCTCTTTGGTGATTTTGGAACTCGAGGCTTTGTTGATATTGATTTGAATTATATTAAACTCGAAAAAGTCGAATTTATCGACAAAACAACCGAAGGCTACGTAACCGCCCGAATCGCTGACCGCGAATTCAAAGAAAAAGAACATTCTTGGTTTTTAAAGCTGGTAAATAAATTCTATTCAAATACAACA
>JAHFAK010000082.1 GCA_023250585.1 Deltaproteobacteria bacterium | reverse complement strand
ACTTCGCTTTAATCCAGCCTTTTTTGAGAGCGAGTTCTTTGAATTTTTCCATGGTAACTGAAGTAGGCTTTTCATTGCGAATAGTCTTTTGTGGCTCGTCTGGTTTTTTGGTAACATATACTTTTGGTTTTTCTTGTTGAGGACGTGGCGGGGGTGATTTTTTTTGCGTATGGAATGAAGGAGAGATGTAAGGACGAGTATCTTCCATATTCCCCATATCCATGGGCCCTTTAAATAATGTAGTACTAAACGCCCCTCTCTTTGTGCCAATACGGTTATGAATGCGGAGAATCTCTAAAATTCCTTGCTTCGTATCGTTTTGAATATTCCATAAAATATCGCCAGGGTTTCCATTAAACGTGAGCATAATTCCCGAAGCTCGACGTCGGCTGTTTTCAGTACTCGCTTTTTCATAATAAAAAAGCTGCACCTCTTGCCCAAAAATATTGTAATGTTTGGAAAAACGGAATGAATATTGGGGATAGAGGCCTTTAAGTTGCTTTACCAGCTCGTTGTACTTTTCTGTTAGCCTATCGTCATGAATTTCTCTCATAGAAACCTCTCAAAGGTCACGCACATATGACTATCATCTCAAGCTTTGTCAAGCTAATCTTATAAGCATTGTAGAAGCAGCGGGGGTGATATGTCTTCTTTTTTATTTTATACTGACGTTGCTTCCATAATAATTTTAAGAACAGGAAAGCACGCTCAGTATAAAACAAAAAAGAAGACATATCTCCCCCGCCGTTAGAAAAAAACTATTTTGATTTTTTCTTTCTTTTTTTTGAAGGCTCTTTTCCAAATGATTCGAGTGTTTTTTGAACTAACGAGTGAATACTTTTTGCCGGATACGATCCATCTTTTTTCATTTTTCCTGCTGGAACACCAGTGAGCACTTCAATTCCGTCATCAACAGTTTCGACTGCATAAATATGAAATTTTTTCTTTTTTACCGCTTCAACGACTTCTTCTTTTAACATAAGATTTTTTACATTGTGCTTTGGAATCATTACGCCATGGCTGCCATCTAATCCCCGTAATTTACACACATCAAAGAATCCTTCGACTTTGCTATTAACTCCACCAATCGGTTGCACTTCTCCTCGTTGATTCATTGACCCCGTTACTGCAATTGATTGTTGAATAGGAACTCCCGAGAGCGATGAGAGCAATGCATAGAATTCCGTACTTGAAGCACTATCTCCATCAATCATACCATAGGATTGTTCAAAACAGAGACTTGCAGAAAGGCTTACCGGTTTATTTTGTCCATATTTCCAACCAAAATAACCATTCAAAATAAGCACACCTTTATCGTGAAGTTTTCCTGACAGTTTTGATTCTCGTTCAATATTAATAAGTCCGCTTTTTCCATGAAACGTTCGAGCAGTAATTTTTGAAGGACGTCCGAACTCAAAATCACCATAATTTAAAACACTCAAAGCATTAAGCTCCCCAACCGCTTTACCCTCTACATTAATCATTAAATCGCCTTCATGAATATACTTAAGCATCTTTTCTTCTGGCAGTTTTACGCGTGCCCTTTTTTCGGTAATTGCCTTTTCAACGCATGCCAAATCCACGTATTTTGACTGTTGGTTTTTAGCAAAAAAATTGGCTTCAACGATTAAATCATTGATTTTTCCAAACTGTGCAGACAGGCGATTTTGGTCTTCAATAAGTCGAGAGCTGTATTCAATAATTCTTCCGACCGCTTCTTTGGTGAAATGTTTCAGTTTATTTTCTTTGCATCTTGTCGCAATAAATGAAGCATATTTTTCTATAAACTCTTTTGATTTTGGCATTTCATAATCAAAGTCTGCCTTGACCTTAAAGATATTATGAAAATCTTCATCGTGATGATAAAGAAGATAGTAGAGATCAGCGCTTCCAACCATAATAACTTTTACATTGAGAGGAATTGGTTCGGGCTTAAAACCAGTTGTGGCAATTAAGCCATGCTCTTCAAGTGGATCTTCAAGAATAATTTCTCGATTTTTCAAAACTCTTTTTAACTGATTCCACACCTGAAAATTCATTAAAAGATCCATTGCCTGCACAATCAAATACCCGCCATTGGCTTTCAAAAGACTTCCACTGCGAATCATTGAAAAATCAGCGGTATAAAATCCATATTCGATTCGTTTTTCGAGCTTCCCAAAAACATTGAAATAGGTCGGATTGTTTTCGAAAACAATGGGAGCTCCGGACGTATCCGTATTATCGACAAGAACATTCACCTCGTATTCAGTCAAAGTCTTCTTACGCTGTGGCTGTTTTCGAGCATTCGCGTTTGGATCTTCAAAGCCGAGAAAAAAATTCAAATTATCGAGAACATGATTTTTAACTTTAGCTAAATAATCAATAACCTCTTTTTCTTTTTCATACTTTTCGACGAGATCATTTAAATAGCCATCAGCAACCATAAGAGCAACTTGCTTTTGAACCGACTCAATCTGCTCTTGCATCTTACGATCGATAACGCGAATTTCACGTAAGAACTTTACAATTTCTTCATTGATCTTTTCGCGCTCTTTTTCGATACGGTCTTTTTCGTTTTTATCGAGCTTAGCGTATTCGTGTTCATCGATCTGTTTCCCCTCAATAATGGGAATGGTTACGACATTAACTTTTGTCACTTTAATAGCAAAGTTATGTTCTTTCGCCATTTCCTCAAGGGTAGAAAAAAGATTATTCTTCTTATCTCCATAAAATTTCATAATGTCATTAATGCGATCTTCATAGTCTTTGCTTTCAAAAGCTGCGGGAATTTCTTTGAGAAGACCATCAACGAACACCTGCATATCCTTTTTAAATTCCTTCGCAGACCCACGTGGAAGTTCGATAGCAATAGGCCTTTCAGGATGATCAAAATTATGAATATAGCACCAATCATTTGGGGTATGTTTCATGGGAGCAATGTGCTCAAGGATAGTACGAACCGTTGACAGCTTACCCGTTCCATCATCTCCCGACACAAAGATATTATATCCCTTATAATCAAGATCTAACCCAAAATTGAGCGACGAAATGGCTCTATTTTGAGCAATAAACTCATCAGAAATTTTAAGTTCATCGGTTGTTTTAAATTTGAGTTTTGATAAATCAGTTTTGTTATATAAATGAGAAAGGGGGAGTTCCCAATGTTTTCTAGTGTTCATTATATAAATATACACTAAATCTCGCGTAGATTCAAACACATAAATTGGTAATGCTTCAGTTATGAGGGCGGGTAGGTCTGTTTACAGAAGTATTCCTATCGAACGCGCTTTCCTGTTCTTAATAGTATTATGGAAGCGACGTCGATAGGAATACTTCTGTAAACAGACCTACCCGCCCTAACTCTCCCCATTAACTGAGCTGTCACACAAATTGTCTCCGTTTTCGCACATTTTGTTGTTAGTATTTGTCAATGAGAACGAAGTGAAGCAATCTTTCTATGTGCTTGAGCTTGCTTCGGCTGATTCATCAGCCTCTCAATGACGGCTGTTACTATTGGCATACAATTTGCATATCTTTTTCTCATGATTGCAAAAACATATACTTCTGGTCTTTGGGGTATTGATTCATTTCTCGTCGAAGTTGAAGTCGATGCAGGCAAAGGTTTTCCCTCGTTTCATATTGTTGGCCTCCCCGAAAGTTCGGTGAAAGAAAGTAAAGAACGGGTAAAATCTGCAATAAAAAATACCGGCTATTTGCTTCCGCAAGGTTCTGTCACTATTAATCTTGCTCCGGCTTCTTTGAAAAAAGGAGATTCGTCATTCGATCTTCCCATTGCAATTGGCATTATTAAGGCGACTCACCAGCTTGATGAGTCCGATACTTCCAATTATTTTCTCCTCGGTGAATTGGCTTTGGATGGCGGCATTAAAAAAGTTATTGGCGCATTGTCGAGCACATTACTTGCAAAAAAATTGGGAATGAAAGGAATTATTCTGCCGCACATGAATGCGAAGGAAGCAAGTATTGTTTCCGGAATTACAATAATTCCGGTGCGAAATCTTTCTGAAGTAATTCATTTTTTTCAAAATCGCCTGGTAATTCCCGCAGAAGTTTCATCATTTGAAGATTTTTTACCCAAAGATAAAAATGTCTTTAACGATTTCAATGAAGTTAAAGGGCAAGAAAGCGCTAAACGTGCCGTAGAAATCGCAGCAGCAGGGGGACATAACCTCATCATGGTTGGCCCTCCTGGCTCCGGAAAAACAATGATTGCAAAACGCATCAGTTCAATTTTGCCGTCACTCGGTTTTGATGAAGCAATTGAAACAACGCAGATCTATAGCATTGTTGGACTCACGCACTTTCATAAAGCACTGATTACGGAAAGGCCCTTTCGAGCGCCTCATCATACGATCAGCGATGTGGGGCTTATCGGTGGAGGAAAATATCCTCGTCCTGGAGAAGTAAGCCTCTCTCATAACGGCGTTTTATTTCTCGATGAATTACCTGAATTCAAACGAAACTCGCTTGAGGTTTTACGCCAACCGCTTGAGGATAAAGTTGTTACCATTTCTCGGTCAATGACGACACTTTCTTTTCCTGCTTCATTCATGCTCGTGTGTGCCATGAACCCCTGTCCATGCGGATATTACGGGCATAAAACGAAACAATGCAGCTGCACGGAAGAACAAATCAGGCGATATCGAATGAAAATATCTGGGCCCTTGCTTGATCGTATTGATTTACAAATAGAAGTACAATCGGTGTCGTATCACGACATGTCTGATATCCGAACGGGGAAGTCATCAATCGAAATTCGCACAAATGTTGAAAAAACGCGTTTGCTGCAAAAAGAACGATATAAAACCTATAAAAATATTTTTAATAACTCGCAGCTCAATTCAAAGCTCATGAAACAATTTTGCGCGCTCGATGACCAGAGCTTGTCTTTACTTGAAAAAGCAATGAATCACTATAACCTTAGCGCTCGCGCGTATGATCGCATTATCAAAGTTGCACGAACGATTGCTGATCTTGAATTTCAAGAAAATATTAAATCAACACATATTGCCGAAGCGATTAAGTATCGCTGTTTAGATAAATCACAATAAAATTCTTTATCATCTCTTTTATTTTTATAATAATATTCCTGAAAAACAAGGAGACATCCATTATGAAATCTACACATCGAATATTTATTATTTTAATACTATTTTTTTCAGGGAGTTTTATGAAAACAAGCGCAGAAGAAAAGCAAAATGAAATCGATAAAAAATATCAATGGAACCTAGAGGACATATACAAAAGCGAAGCCGATCTCAATCATGATTTAGAGCTTTTCAAAAAGGAGCTAAAACAAATCGATAGTTGTAAAGAAAGAATAACAAAATCTGGTAACGATCTTTATGAGTGTTTAACCCTTGTCTATAAACTTAAAGTTCAGCTTGAAAAGCTTGCGGCATATGGGCACTTAAGTTTCAGCCTGGATCAGTCATCAATAAAAAATCAAGAATTGCGCGATACTATGAATGCTCTTGAGGTTCAATTTTATGAAAAAATTTCTTTCGTTGTCCCGATGCTTATTGCTCTTGATACAAAGAAGTTAGAGAAATTTCAAACTGATGAATTAAAATTAGATTTGTATAAAACATATTTTGGATTACTTTTAAAAAATAAAGCTCATGTTTTGGATGCAGCACAAGAACAGCTCTTGGCAAGTGCATTTTCAGTGAATTCAAGTCTCATGAATGCCTATACCAATTTAAAAACCAACGATATCAAACTCCCAAAAATTAAAGACGAAAAAGGAGAAGAAGTAGCATTAACTGATTCGTCATATCAGTCGCTCTATCGTATATCTCCTGATCGTCGCGTACGTGAAGAGGCGCATAAAGGATACTTCGGAGCTTTATTTGCATCCAAAAATACTTTTAGTTCCATTTATGATGGGCTGATTAATTTTCGTATTTTTCAGGCTAAAGCGCGACATTACAGAGATGCTCTCGAGGCTTCGACCATGGGGAATTTTAAATATATCGATAGCAACATTGCGCGCAATCTTATTAAAACGGTAAGTAAAAATCTCGACCCGCTTCATCATTATATGGATATTAAGCGCAAAGAGCTTGGGTTAAAGAAACTTCAAGCATGGGATGTCTATGCTCCTTCTCATAATAAAAAACCGACAAAAGTTCCGTATGAAGAGGCACGAAAAACAGTACTCGATGCAGTTCGTGTTTTGGGCGATGATTATACCCGGGTTATGGAAACTGCATTTAACGAACGATGGATCGATGTATATCCGACAAAAGCCAAATACTCAGGTGGATTCAATACAGGCGTTTATACGGTTCATCCTTTTATTCTGTTAAACTATCAAGACACACTTCGCGACATGGAAGTACTTGCCCATGAATTAGGCCACGCAGCGCATTCATATTTTTCAAACAAAAATCAACCATATATTTATAGTGACTACACCATCTTTGTTGCAGAAATTGCTTCAATCACCAATGAAAATATTTTGTATCGTTATCTTCTTGATCACGAAAAAGATTCCCAAAAAAAACGTGAAATACTTTATCAGGTTTTAGAAGGCATGCAAAGTACCCTTTTTCGTCAAACTATGTTTGCTGAATTTGAACTTGGGGCCCATGAGATGGCTGAACGAAATGAATCATTGAATGCCGAAAGTTTAGGGAAACTTTGGATCTCCATTCAACAAAAATACTATGGCAATAAAGTTGAACTCGATGATCTTTCGCACATTTATTGGGCGTATATTCCTCATTTCTTTCAATCTGATTTTTATGTGTATCAATATGCAACCAGTATGTGCGCAGCAATAGTGATTGGCGAACGACTTTATAATAATGATGAAGATCTACGAAAAAAATATCTTAATTTTTTAAAACAAGGGTCTCGTAAAAATTCAATAGAACTTATCCAGAATTTAGGAATTGATCTTTCGCAACCAGAACCAATTATACAGGCGATTAAAACATTTGAAAAACTTTTGAAAGACTATGAAGGAATGGTCAAAAATCAAAACGTGGTCTCATGAGCTTACGCGCGTTTTACATTCTTCAACAACACTTTTTGGAATCATTTTCAAAGCAATCAATATCAATATCGGGACAATAATCAGATCATCAAGCTGCCCAAGCACCGGAATAAAATCCGGGATAATATCAATGGGAGAAATGACGTAGCCAATAGCAATGCCAAGCAATACTTTTGCTACAAATGGCGTTCGCTTGTCTTTCAATACAAGACGATACACTTTTAATTCACGCTGAATATTTTTGGCAATAAATCTTAACCGCTCAAGCATACGGGAGCATTATCGTCAGAGAGATAGAGAAGGTCAACTATATGCCTTGAATGCACACGGCTTTGCCGAGGGTTTTGGGAAGCAGTTTTTGTCTCTTTCATAAGAGATCCATTGTAAAAACTTATTTCATATGCTACACATAAAGTATGATGATATTCAATCGAAAAAAGTACTTACAAGAATGCGAGGCCAAAAAAAGAATCTTCCTTCAAAAACTCAGTATAAAACAAAGTGTTAAAATTCTCGAAGATTTACTTCGCTCACACCTCTATACTAAAATGTATTTTCTTAATGATGATCATCCTATTGCTCTCTACAAACAAGTTAAAAAAGCTACCTAACTATGCAAAATACCAATCTTGATACCGCTTTTACGAAAATAATAAGCATTCTTGAAAAGGAAAAATTTCAATATCTTATTATTGGAGGATTAGCCACATCAATTCTCGGGGAAGCGAGAGTTACTAACGACATCGATATTCTTATATCTCTTCACGAAAAAGATTTACAATGTTTCCTAAAAATTGCTCGAAAAAAAGGTTTTCAATTCAATACTCAAACCATTCAGAATTCAATTAATCTGAGAGGAGTATTTCAACTCGCTTATGACAAAGTTCATATTGATTTTCTTATTGGGCAAATGCCGTTTGAATTAGAAGCATTTCAACGAAGAAAGAGAATTAAACTTTTTGATCTAACCGCTTCTTTCCCAACTGAAGAAGATTTAATTCTTCTTAAGTTAATCGCAGGAAGAGAAAAGGATATTCTCGATATCAAGAATATTATTATAAGACATGGAAAAAAATTGGACACAACGTATCTTAAAAAATGGGCAAAAATAATTGCTCGAGATCTCAGAAATCCTTCTATTAATAAACAATTGGTAGAATTATTGGAAAATAATAAATAAACTATTTCCGAAGTTTCAGCAACAGCACGGCAATCATCGATGGCCGGATGCCTTGAATACAAGCGGCTTGGCCCAAAGTTTTGGAGTTTTTTTGATCATACCTTTTAGGCCTCTTCTGAATTAACTTCTAGAATTTCCAGAATTTTCTTATTATGTGTTTCTTTTATAACTTTAATTATTTTCTTTTGCCATTTAATGGGGCTAGAACAGAAAACCTCTTTTATTTTTTTGTCCTCTCCTTTTTCAATAAGGGCGTTTAACAATTGAAATGCCATACTTCTGTCTTTTTCAGCTTTTTCCTCATTCGCTCGGCGTTCTGAAATAATCAACTTATGAAGTGCAAAAGTTGCCGGGTGCGGCATGGAAACATAAAAATCCTCAACCTTCACTTTTATAATGGTTTCAGCAAGAAAATCCAAAAACCTTAGGGCATGAGCATTGATCTTTAGTTGAGGCAAAGGGACCGGTTTATCAGTCCCTTTGCCTCTTTCAGGAGACAAAAATTCTACTATTAAGTCCTCATGTTCTAACCTCATAAACCCCTTTGATCCTTTATAACCGATAACAAAGCCAAAATCTTTCAGAAGAGCTCCAATATCAATATTTATCTTGATCCTTCTGGGCTGCGGAACTAAAAAATCGACATCTCGAGTTTTATAGGTGGAGAGATATTTTATTCCAGAAAAAAATTCCTTATAAAAGGGCATACACCAGCTTCCTATAAGAATAATATCATCTAATAACTTTTGTTCGTTTAACCTCTTGAGGACTTTTAGGCACAATTCAAACTGATTCTTTTCCACGCAAAGTACTCCTTAAGAATCGAATCTGTTTTTTGATCTTAGACAAAGACTTTCTATACTTTGCCCTATATTCTTTGGCTTCTTTAAATTTCTTTACCTCATCATTAGATAATTTTCCTTTATAAATGAATTTCACTTTGCCTTTATGCCTCAATAAAAGGTAGTAATATTCATGTCCTTTGATTTTCTTTTTGATAAGGCTGCCTTTAGGCAATTTTGCCAATTCTCTCTCAAATGACTTTTTCATGGACAACGAATTCTTGAGCTCTTCTTTAAGGACACCTTTTATGACTCCCATAATGAATCCCTTTCCTCAGCTTAGTTACCATACATTTTCTTAATTAGCATATTTTGTATGGTAACTATTGTCAAATTAACGAGTTACCATACAAATATACTAATTTTTCTTCTGGTAGGTTAACTGTCAAAAATAGTGTCTTGCTCAATCGAATTATCTACGTTGAACATCGAATTGATGGCCAGATTCCTTGAATACGAGCGGTTTTGCCAAAGTTTTTTGGACGGATTTTTTCAAGCTTTCAATCATTCTTCTACTTCAAGAAGCCATTTCCAAATAGGAACAATACGAATCTTCAGTTCATCATGAACAAGCATTTCTTCATCATTGAGAGTTATGATCAGACATTCTTTGATTTTTAAAAACTTGGAGGTTTCAGAAAGTCCTCGTAATTCACGATTTCGTACTTCATCTTTATTTAATGAATAGCATACCTGAATGAGCTTTTGTACATTTCGTTTTTTCTTTTTTATTGCAACAAAATCTATCTCATACCCACTACGAGTAAGATAATAGGATACATTATAGCCACGTCGTTTGAGTTCAATAAAAACAATATTTTCTAACTTTCTCATGTCATCAACGCCTTCCCCTATCGCAACCGCATTCGCAAGAGCCCAATCAATAGCATATACTTTACGATAATTTCTGGCTCTGATTTTTTCTGACTTTGAATAAATAGAAAGGGTAAACACCATAAACGCTTCTTCAAGATACGCAAGATATCGATACAGTGTCTCGGCAGAGAAAGGTAATGCTTCTTCTTCTAAATGTTGGCCAATTTTACGTATCGTAATAGGACACCCTATACGAGAGATGAGAGCTTCTGCAAAATAATTAAAAGTTGTAATATTAATATTGTCTTGCGGATGAGCTTCAATAATATCACGTAACACCATCGTATCCCAATAGGTTTGAAGTAATTCAATATGCTGTGTTTCTTGTGCATCGAGAAGACCCGGAAATCCACCCTGAGTAAGGTATTTCATAAACGCCTTTCTGAGATGTGCCTGGCCTTTTGTTGTCCTCATATCTCTAGGAATATCATAATGGCGAATAAATTCGAGAAACGAAAAGGGAAAGAGTTCGCAGGGAAAATTCTTCCCCCTCAAAGCCGAAGCAATATCGCCTGTCATAAGTTTTGAAGTTGAACCTGTAATAATGACTCTATGGGTTCGTTCTTCTAACAAATGAAGGATATAATCTTCCCATCCATTAACACGGTGAATTTCATCAAAAATAAAATAAACTTCTTCTGTGCCTAATTTTTCAGGAAAAAGCGCATAATACGCTTCATGAATTTGGCTGAGTTCAGCAAGTTTGATACCACGTATGCGATGATCATTGAATTGTATACGACAAAAATTTTCTTTTTTGACTCCTTTTTCTTGGCATTCTTGAATAAACTGATACGTTCGATAGGTTTTTCCTGATCTTCTTGCTCCAATTATTGCAGTAGACATATTTTTAACAAAACTAACCTCTCTCGACCTCAGTGTAAGCTCGGGCAATGGTTTTTCCTGAAAGTCGAGAATTAT
>JAHFAK010000081.1 GCA_023250585.1 Deltaproteobacteria bacterium | reverse complement strand
TGTGAAAAAATCAAGAGAGAGCTCCATTTTCTGAAAAAGAGCGATAGGAAACTGAAATGTCCCATTCGACTGTCATTGCGAAAACCTGAAGGGTTTGAAGCAATCTCTTCTTACATATGCAGGATTGCGGAGTTTATTCCGAACCTGCTTGAGATTGCTTCGTCGGGCAAGAAAACGTGCCCTCCTCGCAATGACAGGTAAGAGACCACCCTCGAAATGACAACATGCGGTCTTCTGTCATTGCGAACGAAGTGAGAAATATGATTTTTTCACACCTTCTGAGCTGGTACTAATTTACGTTCGTCTATTTTTGAAATTTACAGTACTGACTATTCTCTATTACCATGTAGAATAGTCATAAGGGAGCCTCTAAAAAACATAGTTATTTGTAGAGTGCTAGACGGCTCATTTATTATTTATTCGACCAATTACATTGATCAGTCGGGTAGTAGTAGGTATTTTCTTGTCCACTCTTCGGTTCTTTTCGGGTAACGGTGATGGGATAATTCCAGTTACATTCACAGTATGCATTACCTTGTTGGTTATTGTCCCAACCTACGTGAGCGACCGCCTTTGCGAATTTATAATCAGCATTCATGACATGAAAGAATGCATCTGGCTCATCTGATGAATCTAACTGAATGACAGCATCATACTGTGGATCTGCGATTGTCGTACCTGGAGGTCGTGGGCACGTTATTTCCCATTGTTTAAAATATTCGCATTTTTTTTCGTCATCACCTGGAACCACTGGAATACCTCTCATATTTTGATTATCAATGGTAAATAAAGCATGTGGGTTGTTACATTGAGGCTGACACCACTCAGGGGTACTGAGCTCATCTCGTTTTACATCAAGCTGTGTGCATGCCATATTACCTACAAAATCATCGGGCAAACTGTAATCTCCAAATGTTATCTTAATGGTATCTCCAATCTTTCCTTGTTTTTGATTACAGGTACTTTGACATTGGGCTATTGCTTCTGGGGTTGAAGATCCTGTGATTACTTTTGGGTCTGGTATAGTACCAAGAATCACGCTCCATTCTCCCAGTAAAGGGCAGCGCTGGCTTGCAATGGTTTCTGTAGTTATTTGGTTTGCATTGTGGGCTGCTGGCGTTGCCTGCTCCTTACAGGAACTCCAGCTTAAAGCTTTAGCAATATTTTGATATATATTCTTTTTAATAACAAGAGTATCTTTCATAAATGTTAGCTTTTCTAATCCAGAATAGTTACGACATCCAGCTGCTGGCATTGCTGTCCAACCTTTATATTTCTTTGTACTCATATCAAGATTGCAATAATATGCTCTCTCAGATTGATTAAGCAAGCCTTGATTAAAGGAGTTTTGTATCGGGTCACTCTCGGTAAAGTATGCCTTAAACCATTCTGCAGCATCTTCATGAGCAATTCCTAAAGCTGCATAACTACAGGCAGCATAACTATCAAGTATTGAAAGACCTGGTCCATGCGCTTTATGAGTTTTCTCCCAGGCGTTTTCATAGAACGTATATCCAAATTTAGTTGTAGGATTATATTCTAATGAAGTTTCTTCCCAACCATGTCCAAATTCATGGATAACTCCTGGAGTATCAATGAGAGGTATGTAAGTATTGCCGCTTTTATTAAAAATTATATGTATAGTTCTTCTGTAACCATGGTAATATGCTGCTGTCTTATCCTTTGTTGTTTCTGTCATATCTTCAAAAACAAACCCCTCCACATACTTATGTAACTTTTCTTTTGTTAAGTCTGTCTTTGTTAAATCAGTCATTTTGAGATATGCATTATCTATCATACAATATATAGATTTGGAATAAACTGCGTTAAGAGGAAGATTATTTCTTATTTCAATTCCCCAATTATTTTCGACACATTCCTCTGTCATTATTTGACAACAATTCTTTAATTCTTCCGCCTCTGCAATTTTTTCGAATTGCATTTTTAATACAGTACTAACCATACTATTCTCATTTGGCTCATCATCCTTTTGTGTAACCAAGATAGCCTGAGTTATATCAAGTTCGAATTCTTTTACTCCGGCATCTGTTTCAATAATAATTTTCTTGAGTACTTGTGTACCCATCGTTGATGGTATAAGTGCCCCTCCATATAACGTATCATCTACAGGAATCGCTGTTTCCGGACAATCGGTTTCAGAAGTACATTCATGATATTCAGCTGGTTCAATAATTGGAGTAGAAAAGTTGAGATACGATTCATACATGAGATTACCAAAAAGGTCATAGCCTTTAAGAAGATAATGCGTCTCCGTTAATGCTTGTTTATAACGATTAGCATAAACTGTATATGAATGAACGTGTTTCAAAAAATTCTTATATTGCAATTGATTATTTTCATCTATCCAAAAATCTATCGAATATAATTCATATGCTTCAATAAGTTCTATGCTGTCATCTATATTTGTATTGTCTTCCTCCTGGCTCTCCGTACAAATAGCAACAATGGTATTGAAGTCCTCCTCACAAACATCCCACGCAACAGTTGTAGGAGGGTTGCTGGGATCACAGGTTACGTTGCTGGTAAGTTTAGTAACGCATTCGTTAAGCTGTGTTTCTATCTGACTTGTCGTTGCATCATCAGTAGGACAATCCTCAGGATACAAGTCCTCACAATAGTTGGTGCAATTTTTGATATAGGCATCTTTTACGGAGTCATTGGGTTCAGTCTCACAGGTAGCTACTGTTTTTGTCCAGAGATCCTCACAAAAATCTTCACACATCTTTTCTTCATTAGTCGCAGCGGAACAAATCGTGACAATTTCTTGAAACTGATCCGAACAGGCACTTAAGTTTACATTGTTTGAAGGATCATAGATTTCCTCACAATTGAGGGAATCTTTTTGCTGTGTAAGGCAGTCATCAAGTTGTTTACCCACTGCATCTACGGTGCCTTGATCATCGGGGCATTCATCAGGATAGTAATATTCACAATTATCAGTACATGTATTCATAAAAACAGTATACATATATTCATTGGGAGGTTCTCCACACTCTTCTTTGACGATTGTCCATAAATCATTGCAAAAATCTTGACACATCTGTCCCTGATTTGAAGTACCTGTAGTATCACAAGCATCACCGATTGTGTCTCCGTCTTTGTCTTCTTGTCCTGAGTTAGCTGTTTGGGGACAATTATCGCAGGCATCTCCAATGCCATCGTTATCAAGATCTGACTGGGCAAGATTATACATATCCGGGCAATTATCCTTTTCATCCGGTAGTCCATCTTCATCACTATCCGTATCATCAACAAAATCACAAGCATCTCCTATGCCATCTCCATCTTTATCTGCTTGACTTGGATTAGACACATACATGCAGTTATCGGTATCGTTTGGCCGTCCATCTCCATCCACATCAGAATCACAGGCATCTCCTATGTTGTCGCCATCAAAGTCTTCTTGATAGGGATTGGGTGTGGTTTTGCAGTTGTCTATATTTCCGCAGACATTATCACCATCTTCATCATTTTGAGGGTCATTGGGACAAGGATCACAGGCATCACCGATTCCATCTGCATCGATATCGGATTGATCTTTGTTTGCTACGGTAGGGCAATTATCGTTACTATCGGGTTTTCCATCACCATCAGTATCTTTTTTTGCCGGTAGTTTAACTTTTGCTGCTTTTGAGTCTCTTTTATTCCTGAGAATAGCTTGTGCACAGGTATTTCGTTTATCGAAATTACAGAGATCTTTCGTGTTTGGGATTCCATCTCCATCGATATCATCATCACAAGCATCACCTCTACCATCTTTATCAAAATCACCTTGGTTATGATTCTTGACTTTAGGGCAGTTATCAACTGAATCAGGGACTCCATCACGATCAAAATTATCATCGCAGACATCACCAAGTCCATCCCCATCGCTATCTTTTTGGTCTGGGTTAGCTATGGGAAAGCAGTTATCTTTGCTATCTCTTATTCCATCATTGTCATCATCAGGATCGCAGGCATTGGGAATTCCATCTTTATCCACATCACCATCACCGGCAGGAGCTCTACATGTTTCAAACATACCCCGTTGTTTGATTAATTGTACATTTTCTGAATCCTCTCCACAGGGTAATCCAAAGGAAAAGATAATGATGAGAAGACTGACGATAATGAGTACTATACCCAGGGGATAGTATTTTCTCGCTATGAGTTCATAGTGTTTGAAAAGCTTGAGCATAAATCCTCCTCAGACAATAATATGTCTATTATTATTTTACCCTATTTTTTAAGAGAAGTAAATAGAGACGGTAATAGCGTGAAATTTCCTGCAATAATTCACAAAAACACTCGATAAATTTATTTTTGCGAAAGGGGTCTAAAATAGGGTCTTTTTGAAAATAATTTATTGACAGGAACCTTGCTTTAATGAGCAGTAATATTATATTTATTAGAGAGGAACACTATGGATTTTTTATACACGTATTTCCCTCATATACTAGATGGCGATTTTTGGATACAGATTTTTGTCGCTATTATATGTGCTTCTATTATTGGTATTGAACGCCATCGACGAGGAAAAACTATCGGCATTCGTACCTGCTTTTTAATTATCATAGGAACACTCATTTATATCTATCTCGGTGAGAATCTGGATGGTAATAAAGATAGTACGCGTGTTTTAGGACAGGTTATTACGGGGATCGGTTTTATTGGTGCAGGTCTGATGATGCAAAACCAAGGAAGAGTTATTGGGGCAACATCGGCTGCAATAGTTTGGATGCTTGCTGCTATTGGATCCGCAATAGGACTTAGGCAATATGATGTGGCTATTGTTATTTCTCTTATTTCTGTTGTGGTACTCTTGGGTGTTGAAAAATTGGAAAAGCTTAAGATCATTAAATCAACAAAAGAAACACCAGGCAATGGTAATTGAAACAGGTTTCTTTAATCAATAATGAAGCGTAAGGTGAATGCAAGGAGTATGTATGAAAGCTGCTGAGCTTTTTGTTAAAGCTTTAGAAAATGAAGGTATTGAATATATTTTTGGTATTCCGGGTGAAGAGAATCTTGATTTTCTTGAAGCGCTCAGAAAATCAAAAATTAGGCTTATTGTTACGCGGCATGAACAAGCTGCAGGATTTATGGCTGCGACAATTGGTCGGCTTACGGGTGTCCCTGGTGTTTGTTTATCAACCCTAGGACCGGGGGCAACGAATTTAGTCACTGCTGCTGCATATGCTAATTTAGGTGCGATGCCAATGGTAATGATTACGGGACAAAAGCCTATTACTGTCGCTAAACAAGGCCGCTTTCAGATTCTTGATGTAATCGATATGATGCGCCCAATAACAAAATATACTAAACAAATCGTCAATGGAAATAATATTCCCTCTCGTGTACGTGAAGCTTTTAGAATTGCTTGCGAGGAACGTCCGGGTACAGCTCATCTGGAATTACCTGAAGATATTGCATCTGAAGAAGTTGAAGAGCATCTTTTTGATGTACAAGTCTCGCGTCGACCTGTTGCCGATGAAGAAGCGATTAATCAAGCTATTACCATGATCCATCAGGCATCTTTGCCTCTTCTTCTCATTGGAGCTGGAGCAAATAGGAAACGGACATGTGTATCGTTACATGCATTTATAGAAAAATCGGGTATTCCTTTTTGTAATACGCAAATGGGCAAGGGAGTTGTTGATGAACGTCATCCATTATTTATTGGAACTGCAGCGCTTTCGCAAGATGACTATATTCACTGTGCAATAGATCGTTCTGATCTGATTATTAACGTGGGGCATGACACTATAGAGAAACCTCCGTTTATTATGAAAAGAGATCATAAAAAAGTTATTCATGTTAATTTTTCTCCTGCCGAAATTGATGAAGTCTATTTTCCACAGCTTGATGTCATTGGAGATATTTCACTATCGGTTGATCAATTAACGAAGCGAATCAAGCCTCAATCCCATTGGAATAAGACTTTTTTCTTAAAGACAAAAGAAGAACTTGATCAATATATAATGAATAAATCAACTGATACACGTTTCCCGTTGATTCCTCAGCGCATTGTACGAGTTGTTCGTGAGAGTATGCCTGCAGATGGCATTGTAAGTCTTGATAATGGCATGTATAAAATTTGGTTTGCTCGCAATTATCTGTGTTATGAATCCAATACGTTATTACTCGATAATGCATTGGCAAGTATGGGAGCGGGGCTTCCACAAGCTATTGCAACCAAATTGCTTTTTCCTACAAAAAAAGTACTAGCTGTTTGCGGAGATGGTGGTTTTATGATGAGTTCCCATGAACTAGAAACCGCTATCCGATTGAATCTCGATCTGGTTCTTATTATTCTTAATGACCATGCGTACGGAATGATTAAATGGAAGCAAGAAAGTATGGGGTTCAAAAATTTTGGACTCGAATTTAATAATCCTGATTTTGTAAAATTTGCTGAAAGTTATGGAGCAAAGGGATACTCAATAAAAAGCTGTGCAGAATTCGAAAAATGTCTTGAGACTTCTTTAAAGACTAAAGGTGTTCATGTCATTGATGTTGCTATCGATTATTCAGAAAATAATCGAGTCCTCTATGAAGAACTTAAAGAAAAGACATGTCACTTTTTACTATGAAATTATGTGGAAGATATACACGACGCAAGAACGAGCAGACCAAGGCACGACGAAGTCGAGGAGCGAGGCGTACGAACTTGTACGCCGCAGTGATCCTGCTTCGTTCCTACGGAACTACGCAGGACAAGCTTTGGTGAGAGCAAGTACTTTAAACAAAACTTGTCCTTCGAAGCTCCGTAGGAGCGTAGTAGGACGCAGTGACGAGACGAGGAGTAACGATGGTATGCGAAGTTATGGCGTCGTGTATAGTCAGGAGGATCTATGAGTGAAACAATTAAAGTCTATTCCCCCTATGATAACCATTTCATTAATGAAGTGCCGCTTGTGGGAGAAAGAGAAATAGAAAAAGCGCTGCGAGTAGCGCATGAGACTTTTGTAGATCGATCGAATTGGCTTCCTAAGTATAAGAGAATTGAGATATTGGAAAACCTTATAACTCTCATGAAAAATAAAATTCCTGAGCTGACCAAAATGGCAGCTGAGGAGGGAGGTAAACCCTATACTGATTCGTTAATTGAAGTCGAACGAGCGATTAATGGGGTTAAGCTTGGGATCGAATATTTAGGTCAGATGAAGGGAGAAGAAATTCCCATGGAGCTTACTCGATCTTCTGAGCATCGATTGGCATTTACCATTAAAGAGCCAATAGGTGTTGTGGTTTCGCTTTCAGCTTTTAATCATCCATTAAATTTGGCTATTCATCAGACCATTCCAGCCATAGCTACAGGCTGTCCGGTAATTATTAAACCAGCAACAAAAACTCCTCTGTCATGTTTTAATTTAGTTAATCTTTTTTATGAAGCGGGACTTCCGAAAAATTGGTGTCAGACTTTTGTGTGCACTAATGAATTGGCAGAAAAGTTAGCAACTGATAGCCGCGTCCGCTATCTTTCATTTATTGGCTCTGCAAAAGTTGGATGGTATTTACGATCAAAATTAGCTCCTGGAACTCACTGTGCTTTAGAACATGGCGGAGCAGCTCCAGTTATTGTCGAGCCTGATGCAGATCTTGTAAGCCTCATTCCTGCTCTTGTTAAAGGAGGAATGTATCATGCCGGACAGGTATGTGTTAAAGTCCAGAGAATTTATATTCATGAGAGTAGTATGAAAAATTTTTCAAAACAATTTATAGAACGAGTTAAAGCTTTACGAACAGGCGATCCTTTAGATAAAAATACTGATGTAGGCCCACTCATTGATCCGAAAGAAGTTACTCGTATGGAAGCATGGGTAAAAGAGGCAAAAGAAAGTGGAGCAGAAATACTCTGCGGAGGAAAGCGTTTATCAAATACCTGTTTTGAACCTACCGTTATTTTAAATCCGCCGGCGAATGTTCGTGTATCATGTGAAGAAGTGTTTGGCCCTATTGTGTGTCTTTATACGTATTCTGATAGAAGTGAAGCAATCGCTCGGGCAAACAACGTACCATATGCTTTTCAAGCAGCGATTTGTACAAAAAATATTGATGTTGCTTTTGATACTGCAAAAAGACTCAATGCCAAAGCCGTCATGATTAATGACCATACTGCATTTCGTGTTGATTGGATGCCTTTTGGTGGTAAAAATCATTCGGGAATAGGGGTTGGCGGAATTCCTTATACCATGACAGAAATGATGGAAGATAAATTATTAGTTTTCAAATCAGCATAATTTCATTAATCGCTTTTTTCCAATGCAAAAAATGTATTCCATCAATAATTTGCTCATGGGGATCTCGTGAAATAAGAATAGCTTTCGAGTTTGGAATATCCGTATTAAATGCTTTTAATGTCCTTATATCGCTTTCCTGTGCTATAGCAGAAGATTTGATTTCTGCTATAATTGTAAGTTGACCGGGGCGATCAACGATAAGATCGATTTCAGCATCATCTTTCGTACGTAAATAAGAAAATGAAAAATCTTTTTTGAAATATTCATTTAATCTGAAGCATTCGAGGATAATAAAATGTTCAAAGGCCTTGCCATAAGCATAGGTGTTTTCTATAATGCTTTGTCCCAGCGTTCTTTCTAAAGCCCGTTTAACACCTAGATCAAAAAAATAAAATTTAGAATTTTTTCTGAGTCTTTTACGGACTGATTTCGAATAGGGCTCAAGCAAAAATCCCAACCATGTGTCTTCTAAAATTTGGAAATATTTTTTAACGGTGTTTTCATGAACATTTACATCTCGAGCAATTTTGGAATAGTTTATGATTTCGCTGTTTGTTTGTGCAGATACTTCCAAAAATTTTCGAAAAGGCTCAAGTTCTTGTACCAAATGTTCCGCCCATACTTCTTCTTTTAAATACGTTAATCCGTAGGCACGCAAAAATTCTTGTCGTTCATTATCATTGGTGAAGGAAAAAATTTTTGGTAATGATCCCCAATTTAAGACAAAGTCTAAATCAACATCATTTCCATATTCTAATAAGGTAAGTGGATGTAAGCTATTTACAAAAGCTCGACCTGCGAGTAAATTAGCGCCGCCATGTTTTAATTTCCGAGCGCTTGAACCAGTAAGAGCAAATTGTGGTGCCTTAAATTCATGAGTTTCAATAATTCGATGGACGGTATCTAAAAGTGGTGGAACTTTTTGAACTTCATCGATCACCACCCAATTAATTGTTCCCGATTTTGCCTGTACTTCTCTATAAAGAAGACTTGGGTTTCTTGCGTAACGATCCTCTTCATTCTTATCCAAGAGATCAATCCAAAAAACATTTTCTTTTTCTAAAAGGCTTCTCATCAGGGTAGTTTTACCGGTTCCTCGTGCCCCAAAGAGAAAAAAACTATGTGATTTTAATGGATTACATAATCTTTTATACATAACTCACTCTATTATAAATTTGTACGCCATTTTCATAATTAAGTGTATTAAATATGAAATGAATAAAATTGTCAAATAATTCATAATAGCGCAGTTAATGGGAAAAATGAAGATGGATCCCGTGGTCAAGCCGCGGGATCCATCTTCATTTTTCCCATTTAACTGTGAAGGTATGAAAAAATCAAGAGAGGGCTCCATTTTCTGAGAAAGAGCGATAGGAAACTGAAATGTCCAAATCGACTGTCATTGCGAAAACCTGAAGGGTTTGAAGCAATCTCTTCTTACATATGCACGATTGCGGAGTTTATCCCGAACCTGCTTGAGATTGCTTCGTCGGACAAGAAAACGTGTCCTCCTCGCAATGACAGGTGAGGGACCACCCTCGAAATCTGATTCTTTCACACCTTCTGAGCTATTACAATAATTCTTCTCACTCATCTGATTCACTATTTGAGTTTGGAGGGTACAGTAATCGATGTGCATTTAGTGGTGAATAGGGTAAATTTTTAGATTTTTATTTACTATTGCCTGATATGTAAATTTTGCATAATTTCTTTCTTAATGATCTCTTTCTTTCTTACATTAAGAAATTCCGCATAAGCCTTTTAGCTATAAGCCTATTGATATTATTAATTTTTTTTATTAATAAAGAATTATAAATATGGCATACAATTTGCTTTATTAGGGAGTATGGCGTGGAACACGTCTATAATTTTAGGAGGAATTATGAAGAGTACAAAAAACAACATACGTTTTTACTCAATACATGGGCTAGTGCTCATATTATTTAGTGTAGCAGGATGTTTTGGAGATAGCGCATTTCGATCAACAACACTTGCAGAACTTAAAGCAGATAATGATGGTGATGGTTTTAATGAAACCCAAGGGGATTGCAATGACGCTGATAAAAGTATTTATCCCGGCGCTCCCGAAGTATGCGATGACGGTATTGATCAAGATTGTAATGAAAAAGATATCAGTTGTAATGATGTAGATAACGATAGCGATGGTTATACAGAAAATCAGAGTGATTGCAATGATACGGATGCGAAGATTTATCCTGGCGCTCAAGAAATTTGCAGTGATGGCATAGATCAAGACTGTAATGGAAAAGACCTTGATTGCAAAGACGTCGATGACGATAAGGATGGATTTACTGAAAACCAAGCTGATTGCGATGATGCAGATGCGGCAACATATCCTGGCGCCACTGAAAAATGCGATAGTCCAAAAGATTATAACTGTGATGGAACAATACTGAATTGCAAAGATGTCGATAATGATAACGATGGCTCAACTGCAAATGTGGATTGTAATGATGCGGATGCGAAGATTTATCCTGGCGCTCAAGAAGTTTGCAGTGATGGCATAGATCAAGACTGCAGTGGAAAAGACCTTGATTGTAAAGATGTCGATGACGATAAGGATGGATTTACTGAGAATCAAGCTGATTGCGATGATATTGATGCAAAAACATATCCAGGCGCTCCTGAGAAATGCGATAGTCCAAAAGATTATAACTGCAATGGAGTAATATTGAATTGTAAAGATGTCGATAGCGATAACGATGGATTTACTGCCAATGTCGATTGTGATGATAGTAATGCATCAATTAATCCAGGAGCCAAAGAACAAGA
>JAHFAK010000004.1 GCA_023250585.1 Deltaproteobacteria bacterium | reverse complement strand
CCAAATATAGAGGTAAATGATATGAGGGCAAATTCAAGTAAATTATTGTAATCCATACTAAATTTCTTTGTTCTTGTACTCATTTTTATCTCGCTCTTTATAATTGTCAAGAGAGCTTTATAGAAAATTTTCTTGAAATTCAGAAGGCAACCAAGTAAAAATGGTGAATCCTTTGTTTAAGGATATAGTTTTAGCACTGGGCCTATCGCTTTCGGTAGGCCTTTTTTATATTCATACCATATATTTTACGGGGTGTAGCGCAGCCTGGTTTAGCGCACCTGCCTTGGGAGCAGGGGGCCGGAGGTTCAAATCCTCTCACCCCGATTTTTTTATTCATTTGCTTACAATCTCTCCTTTTTGACCATTACTTAAACTTGTAAAATTTGTATATTTGATTTTTCATTTAGAGAGTGTAAACTTACGTATTGTTTTAAAATAAAATATTCAGGAGGTTTTATGAAAAAGTTTTCTTATGTTTTTATTATGCTGTTCGCATTCTCTCTTGTAGGCTGTACAGCAAAGCTTGAAAAAAAGGTTGATGAACTTTCAACAAAGGTTGAAACTCTCGAAAAAAAAGTAGGAGAAATCACCAAACAAGTTACACGGCCTCAAATGCCAGAACGTCCACCAATAGACTTTGACAAAGAGTATACGATTCCTACAGAAGGAAGCCCTGTTACAGGTGGTAAAGACGCAAAAATGACCATGGTGATATTTTCTGATTTTCAATGTCCATTTTGTGGTCAAGCAGCTACTGCTCTCATGGACTTTGTTAATAAACACCAACAAGATGTTAAACTTGTTTTTAAACAATTTCCTTTAAGCTTCCATCAAAATGCTCGTCCTGCAGCTCTCGCGGCTCTTGCAGCTCATCGTCAAGGAAAATTCTGGCAAATGCATGATGAACTCTTTAAAAACCAAAGGGATCTTTCTCCTACAACAATTAATTCTATCGCAAAAAAAATTGGCCTCAATATGAAGAAGTTCGAAAAAGATCTTAAAGACGAAGCGGTTAATGAACAAATTAATAAAGATTTTACGGACGGCAGAAATGCAGACGTTACCGGAACTCCAATGGTTTATATTAATGGGAAAAAAGCTAAGAGTCGTAGCCCAGAATATTTTGAATCTGAATTACAAAGAATCAAAAGCCAATCATAAAATGATGCTCTAAGGGGTGCAGATATATTCTCTACCCCTTCAATACGTCTTTTTATTGGAATTCTTCATCCATTCTGCAAAAAGATTTTTGACTTCGTCGGCACGTAAACCAGAATAAATTTTTATAGTGCTTCCACTCATCGATTTCATAGATTCATTTGAAATGCTCAGCTCATTAAAACCTGTTTTTTGTGCATCTTCAATGTGAACTCCAAAATAAATTGTATCAATTCGTGCCCAATGAATAGCGCTAAAACACATAGGACAAGGCTCACATGTAGAATACAATGAACAGCCAGACAAATTAATTGTTTTTAATTTTTTGCATGCATATCGAATTGCTTGTACTTCAGCATGGGCTGTACTATCAGTTGTTTGCCACACTTCATTATGAGCGATACTTACCACTTTTTCGTTATTCCCAACAATACACGCTCCAAAGGGACTCTGGTCTTTTTTTATTCCCTCCCGTGCTTTTTCAATTGCCATTCTCATAAAGGTTTCATGCATAGTATCTTTTTCCCCCTACGACAGAGTATGAAAAAAAACATTGATAATTCAGATATCATAACGCCAAAAACCATGAAACATGCCCCCATGAATGAAATGAATGAAAGTGTCTCACCCCCAAAGGCCCAGGCAAAATATGCGCCTATCGCACCTTCAAGAGCAAAGATGATTCCAATTCTCGTTGGTTCAATAATCCGCTGTGCTGCAGTTTGAATAATAAAAGCAAAGCTCGTTGCAAAAATTCCTGTAATAAAAATTGTGAGGAGTGCTAAAGAAGAAAAGGTAAAAATAAATTCTCCTTTTGCAGCGGCAATACTGCCACTCAGAAGAGTTATAAAGAAAAACTGCCAGAGCACGAGTGCTCGAATAGAATGTTCTTTCGCAACTTTACCGGTAAATAATATATGCCAGGTATAAATAAACGCTGACAAAAGCGTTAATCCATCACCGACATTAATTCCTGTATAACTATATTGAGTAAGAAAATAGAGGCCAACAAAAGAAATTAGCGCACCAAAAAACGCGGGCAGTGGAACATGTTGACGCAACAACAGAAATGAAAAAAAAGGAATAAAAATTAAATAGAGCCCTGAAATCAGCGCTGAATGAGTTGCAGGGGTAAAACGCAATCCTTCCGTTTGAGCTGCATACGCAGAGAATAGAAGTACCCCTAAAATAAAAGCAGATCGAATAGTTTTTTTATCTACACGAAAAAATTGCTTTGGATAAAAAATAAGAAGTGAGACAAATGCCACGAAAAATCTTAAAAAAAGATAATAATACACATCCATTTCAGAAACAGTCCATTTAACAAGAATAAATGTAGCTCCCCAAACAAATGCAGTAAGGAATAATAATACGAGATAGCCAAATTCTTGTTTTTTCATAGAAGATATTCTATATATAAAATAAAGTAGGGTACTTTACAATATGAAAACTTCAAAAGAACAACTGGTGACTATTGCTACATTTAGTCAAGTAATAGAAGCACAACTTGCAAAAACGAGGTTGGAGGCGGATAGCATCGAAGTTTTTATTTCAAATGAAAACATTGTAAGTATGAATTGGCTTCTCTCTGGCGCAGTAGGTGGAGCAAAACTTCTTGTACGCAAAGAAGACGAAGATCGAGCTAAAGAAATTCTTAATGAAAATTACAAAGGTGAGCTCACGGAAAATGAATATGATATTATAAAATGTCCTCAGTGTGGTTCAGAGAATACAAGCTTTGAAAAATTTTCCAAACGGATTGCATTTTTATCATGGCTTCTTTTGACTTTCCCTATTCCCTATCTCAAGAAAAAATGGCGCTGTCGTGAATGTGGTTTCGAATGGAAGAAGTAATGTTATTGCATTTCTTCCAAGATAAAGCTCAGCGGATTTTTTGGCACTGCTTTCACTCGTGTTTCATAATGCAAATGTGGGCCCGTACTTCGCCCGGTATTTCCGATGAGGGCAATCTTATCTCCTCGATGAATTTTCTGTCCTGCTTTTACCAAAATCGCACTTAAATGAGCATAACGAGTTTCAATGCCATATCCATGTTGAATATAGAGTATTTTTCCATAGGCAGGTAATTCAGCAGTAAAAGATACAACGCCGTCTGAAGGAGCACAGACGCTATCTCCCACAGATGCAACAATGTCTAACCCATCATGCATGGCAACGGCTCCAGTAAATGGGCTCTCCCGATAACCATAACCAGAACTTACCCAACCTTTTGATGGCCAGAGCGTTGGAAGAGCTTTTAAGAGTTTTTCGCGATTTTTAAGATTATTATACAAGCCATTTAATTTTTCTGACAGATTAACTGAAATAGTATTAAGATCGTTCGCACGATCAATAAGATGATCAATTTTTGGAAGAACCGATCCCTCTAAAACTTTTTTTTTTGCAAAGACATTGCTAATTCATCTTCTTCGGTTAACGGACCAATTGCCATAAGCTGTTTAGAATCATTATCGAGGTCTGTTAACATTTTTACTTTTTTAGAAAATTCATTAATGCGATTAAATGATCGCTCAATCGACTTTAATTGATACTGAATTGCCACAACATTTTCACGGAGATCTTTATTCTCGTTATTTACTCGATCATATCCGTTTTTATATTCCAAACCTTGATATATAGCGAATAGTGAAACCAAAAGACAAAAGCCTATCAGTATGCCTGAAAGCTTAAGCATTGTAATAATACGAGGAGAAAGAGAAATGTTTTTTATTGTTCTGGTGCCTTTATCAGGAATGATCATGAGGGTATAACCTTTTTTACTCATTTAATGAAATGCCTCCTTATTATGTTTCATTTCACGCAGTAGTTATTGTGTAATTAAATTGATAAAAAAAGAATTGCAAGAAAAATATAGATAATTTATGTAGAAGCTGCTCAATGAGAGGTTATATATTCTTTTTTTGTTTTATATCGACGTCGCTTCCATAAAAATACTAAGAACGGGGTAAGCGCGATCGATATAAAACAAAAAAAGAATATATAACCTCTCATAACATATACAAAGGAGTCTATATGGGTATTGATCATAAACGTATTGATGAATTGATTGAAAAGGAACGAAAAGTATTTTTAGCTGATTATAAAAAAATAGTCGAGAGCCCTTCAATTAGTTCACATCCTGAACACAAAAAAGATATTGAAGAAACAGCTCGCATTGCACGCGAGTTTTTAAAACAAGCCGGCGCCGAAGTTACGGTATATGCGACGAAAGGCAATCCCATCGTATTCGGACATTTTCATTACAGCGATAATGCTCCTACCGTGGCAATTTATAATCATCTCGATGTCCAGCCTGCAACAAAAGGTAAAGATGGATGGACGCGCGAACCTTTTACGTTTACCGAACATGAAGGTCGTTTCTATTCACGTGGTACAACCGATGATAAAGGTCCTGCCATGACTGCATTCTGGGCAGCAAAAATTGCACGAGCACTGAAACTGCCGATCAATATTGAATTCATTTGGGAACTCGAAGAAGAAATTGGAAGCCCCCATTTTATGGAATTTCTTGAGAAAGCAAAAACCACTATTAAAGCGGATTCCATTCTTGTATCCGATACTATTTGGATTGATCGCGGTAAACCTTCAGTCACTATGGGTTTACGAGGCCTTCTTACCATTATTATGAAATTGCAAACAGGCGCAAAAGATGTTCATTCGGGTGTAGGCGGCGGGGCAGCACGAAATCCACTCGCAGAACTCATCGCAGTAATTTCGCAGTGCTTTGATGCAAAAACGGGAAATATTACCATTCCTGGCTTCGAAAAAACATGGACAAGAATTAGTGATGAAGAACGAGAACATTTTGTACAATCAGGCTTTACCGTTGAAAATTTTAAAAAAGCCCTTGGATTATCACACTTACGATATGAAAAACTTTCCGATGTTGTCGAACGAATTTGGGCCATGCCTACCTTTGAAGTCCATGGAATAGCCGGAGGCTATCAAGAAGCAGGAGTAAAAACGGTTGTCCCTCCACAGGGGGAAGCTAAAGTAAGCTTCCGTTTAGTTCCACCTCAAAATCCCGATGAAATCTTCACTTTATTTAAAAATTATATTCACAAGCTCAATCCTGATATTGAAGTTATTAAAGAAGCTGTACTGGCACCCTATGCAGCTCCGAGAGATCTTCCTTTGCGGAATAAAATAAAAGAAGCTTTACACTTTGCATTTGGTATAAGCCCAGCAGAAGTTCACGAAGGAGGATCCATAGGTGCAGTTGCCTCAATGGATAAAATACTCCAAAAACCAATTCTGTTTATGGGTCTTAGCCTTCCTTCAGATGGTTACCATGGGCCAGATGAATCCTTTGCCTGGGAGCAAATTCAAGGAGGCGTCAAAGCATTTGTAAAATATTTTGAATTACTGACTCAGAAGTAAAGCAATTGTCTCTAAATGATGTCTACTATACAGATCATCAAGAAAAATTGACTTCTGTAAATAGATACACTAAAAGTTTTTTCTTAAGGATTCTGAAAAAATTATGGCGTCAAAATTTGAAGAAAAAGTAAAAGAACTTGAATCAATCGTAAGTTTCCTGGAAAAAGATGAACTCGATCTTGAAGAATCTATTAAAAAATACGAACTGGGAATTAAGCTTGTAAATGAGTGTAATGCTATTCTTGATGCAACATCAAAAAAAATTACCATTTTACAAACGGCTGCGAATGGAGAAGTAAAAGAAGAGGACTTCCCTGATGCCAACTAACCCTTTCTCTATTACTTCCTACCTAGCAATCAAGAAGGAAGTAATAGATATTCACTTAAAAAAAATTTTTGGAACACGGATTCATGATTTACAGCAATTAATCGAGAGTATTCACTATAGCCTCCTCGCAAACGGAAAGAGAATTCGTCCTATAGTATGTCTTGCCACTTACGAGGCTTTTGGAAATAATTCAACACATGCAATTCAAATTGCTGCAAGCTTAGAACTCATTCATTGCTATTCACTTATGCAAGATGATTTACCCTGTATGGACGATGATGATTTACGGCGAGGGAACCCAACAAATCATAAACAATTTGGTGAAGCAGCAGCTCTTCTTGCCTCTGATGCTCTTCAAACCGAAGCTTTTAATCAAATTGCCTCATGTCCATATTTTGATGCTGAAATCAAAATTGAATGTATTAAACTCTTGTCACATGGCTCTGGATATCATGGTATGGTTGGAGGTCAAGTTCTTGATCTCTTCTATGAAGCAAAAGATATACCATTAGATAAACTCAAGACACTTCACACGTTAAAAACCGGCAAACTCATTGAAGCGTCAGTACTTATTGGGGCAACCCTTGCCGGCAAAGATGCAAAGACAAAAGAACATTTAGCACATTTTGGGCAATCAATTGGTTTAGCATTTCAAATAAAAGATGATGTACTTGATATTGAAGGCAGTAAAAAAATCGGCAAAGATCAAAAAAGTGATATAGCAAAAGAGAAAACTACCTTTCCTAAACTCTTAGGCCTTGAAGCATCTAAAATCGAATCAAAAGAATGTTTAAGAATTGCTATCGATTCTCTTCGCAAGATCGATGCTGATACAACAATACTTGAAAAAATAGCTGAATTCATTATACAACGCGATTATTAAGGAGTAGATGTATGCAAACAAAAAAACACATCCCACTTTCAGACATAAAAGTACCCCAGGATTTAAAAAGTTTAGATATTCCTAATCTTGAAATGTTGGCATCAGAAATTCGTGAATATATTCTCGACGTTGTTTCGCAAACCGGAGGCCATGTAGGAGCAAGCTTTGGTGTTGTTGAATTGACCCTCGCTTTACATTACTTATTTGATTCTCCTCGAGATAATATTTTTTGGGATGTATCTCATCAAGCATATCCGCATAAGCTGTTAACCGGACGATACGAAGATTTCAAAACACTCCGACAATATAAAGGGATTGCTGGATTTTGCAAACGTGATGAAAGCGAACATGATATCTTTGGCGCAGGCCATGCAAGCACTGCAATATCCAGTGCATTAGGACTTGCAGAAGCTAAACACCTCAACGGTGATTCATCATATACTATAGCAGTTGTTGGTGATGGAGCATTGACGGGCGGTGTTGCGTATGAAGGTCTTAATAATGTCAGCGAACTGAACAGAAATATTATTATTATATTCAATGATAATGAAATGAGTATTTCTCCAAATGTAGGCGCACTTTCCTCATTTATTAGCCGTGCGACAACAGGACATTACATGAATCTCGTCCGTGAGGAAGTAAAACATTTGATGAAATCGATTCCTACATTTGGTGATAAAATTTATGCCGTAGCCAAAAAGAGTAAAGAGGCTATTAAAGGAATTTTTTCTCCTGGCCTTTTCTTTGAATGTTTAGGGTTACGTTATATTGGGCCAATTGATGGACACAAGCTTGAAACATTAGTTACAACTTTAAAAGATATTAAAGGACTCAAAGGTCCGATTCTTCTTCATGTAGTTACTGAAAAAGGCCATGGATGCGAGTTCTTAGAAGGTGACCCATTAAAATGCCACGCATTTACTCCATTTGATCGAAAAACAGGCAAGGCTATTCCTAAAAAAAATGCGAAGATTACCTATACCAAAGTGCTTGGTAATACATTACAAAAACTTGCCAAAATGGATGACAAAGTTGTTGCGATTACCGCTGCGATGAAAGAAGGAACGGGCTTGAAAGAATTTGCCGAAGCCTTTCCCGAACGTTTTTATGATGTAGGAATAGCTGAACAACATGCGGTGCTTTTTTCTGCGGGTTTATCACTTCAAAAAATAAAACCATTTGCATGCATTTACTCAACCTTTTTACAGCGTGCTTTTGATCAACTTGTACATGATGTCTGTCTTCAAAAACTCAATGTATGTTTTGCCATGGATCGTGCTGGACTTGTAGGTGATGATGGGCCGACTCATCATGGAGTTTTCGACATTACCTATTTACGAGAGCTTCCCAATATGGTTGTCATGTCACCAAAAGATGAAAATGAATTCCAACATATGCTCTATACCGCAACGACGTTTGAAGGCCCGAAAGCAATTCGTTATCCACGTGGCGAAGGACTTGGAATACCAATGGATGAATCATTTAAAAACATTCCTATTGGAAAAGGGGAAGTTATTAAAATGGATTCAAATAAAGATTATGTTCTTATTATCGCACTCGGTCATATGGTTCAGCCAAGCCTTGAAGCGGCAGAGCTTCTCAACAAAGAAAATATCAATACCGTTGTTATCAATGCGCGATTTGTAAAACCTCTTGATACTGAATTAATTTTCAAATTTTCAAAAGACGCAAAACTCATCGTAACCGTAGAAGAAAATGTACTTGCCGGTGGATTTGGATCAGCAATTCTTGAACTATTAAATGATACCCATGGAAGTATTGCAGTCCCGGTAAAACGTTTTGGTGTTCCAGATCGTTATATCGAGCATGGAAGTCAATCCATCTTGAGAAAAGAAATTGGGCTTGATCCAGAACGTATCTGCAAAACGATACGTTCGCTGTTACCGCACACTATCCAAAAAGAATTTCTCTCAACCATGAAAGAACCTTCTGAAAGTGATTTTATCGAATCACCATCAGTTCTTAATAAAGAAGTAGTAAAGAACATTTAAATTAATCACATTCAACAGAAAAGGAGGGCGGTATGCATCGCGACCCTTTTGAAATCCGAGAAAAACTTAAAGGGATAGGTATTAAAAATACTCATCATGTATTTTATAACCTTTCTCGAGCTGAACTTTATGAAGAAACGACTAAACGCGGGGAAGCTAAAATCTCATATGCCGGTCCCTTAGTCGTCGACACTCGTCCTTATACGGGAAGATCTCCACAAGATAAATTTATAGTTAAAGAACCAACTTCTGAAAATACTATTGATTGGGGTAAAGTAAATATACCTTTTGAGACAAACAAATTCGACGCCCTCTACTCGAAAGTAACTCAGTATCTTGAGGGTAAAGATGCATTTGTACAAGACCTCTATGTATGCGCAGATCCTTCATATCGAATGAATATACGCGTTATTACCGACCGAGCATGGCAAAGCCTTTTTGCCCAAAATATGTTTATTACTATCAATAAAAAGGAAGAACTCCGTAATTATACTCCCGATTTTACTATCATAAGCTGCAATGGATTTGAAGCAGCTCCTACCCGTGATGGGACACGATCAAAGGCATTTGTTATTATTAATTTTGCGAAAAAAATTATTCTTATTGGTGGGACATGCTACGCAGGAGAAATTAAAAAAAGTGTTTTTACCATTCTTAACTATCTACTCCCGTTAAAAGGAGTCTTTACCATGCATAGTTCTGCCAATGTAGGAAAAACTGGAGATACCGCAGTATTCTTTGGCTTATCAGGCACCGGCAAAACAAGTCTTTCAGCAGACCCACAGCGTGGATTGATTGGTGATGATGAACACGGCTGGGGCGAAAATGGTGTATTCAATTTCGAAGGTGGCTGCTATGCTAAGATGATTAAGCTTTCCAAAGAACGAGAACCCGATATTTATGAATGCGCCCATATGTTTGGAACTGTTTTAGAAAACGTCGTCATGAATGATGAAACCAGAATTGTTAACCTTGATGATAATAGTTATACAGAGAATACTCGCGGGGCATACCCTATTTCATTTAATAAAAATATTATTCCTGAAGAACGAGGAGGTCATGCACAAAATATCATTATGCTTACCTGCGATGCATTTGGTGTTCTTCCTCCTATTTCAAAACTTACGCCCGCGCAAGCAGTAGAGCATTTCCTTTTGGGTTATACGGCAAAAATTGCAGGCACTGAGCGAGATATGAAATCTGATGTAGAAATGACTTTCTCAACCTGCTTTGGCGCTCCGTTTATGGTTCATAAACCTACAAAATATGGCCACATGCTTAAAGAAAAAATTGAAAAACATAAAGCGCAATGCTGGCTTGTCAACACCGGCTGGACCGGAGGACCCTACGGCGAAGGCGAACGAATTCATATTAAATATACTCGCAAGATGATCGATGCGGCTCTTTCCGGTGAACTCTCTGATGCAACCTTCAAAACCGACCCCATTTTTGGTTTATCGTATCCCGTAACCTGTGACGGCGTCCCGCCAGAGCTCTTGAATCCAATTGATACCTGGAAGGACAAAAATAAATTTAATCAAACCGCCCAACAGCTCGAAAGAGAATTCAAAAAAAGAACAGCTTCTCTATAAAATACTAGAAAAGTCGACGGATAAATTTCTTGACATAGCAAATTTATCTAGATAAATTTACCTTATGAGTAAAATTATCAAAAGACTTTTCGAGCTTAATCTTCCAGAAAATAAATCTGCCTTTTTATGGGGACCTCGTAAAGTTGGAAAAACTTTTTGGATCAATCATAATCTAAAAAATATTCTATTAATTGATTTTCTTAAAACAGATGTTTTTGCCGAATATGCTTCTCGGCCTTCGTTATTAAGAGAAAGACATCAAGATTATAAAGGATTAATAGTCATAGATGAAGTTCAAAAAATTCCCGCAATTTTAGATGAAGTGCATTGGTTAATTGAAAACAGTGGAATATCATTTTTGCTTACAGGATCGAGTGCAAGAAAATTAAAAAGAGGTCATTCTAACCTTTTAGGTGGTCGCGCTTGGCGGAGAGTAATGTTGCCACTTTCTTTAGTAGAAGTTTCAGGATTTGATTTAGAAAAAATCATGATTTCTGGTTTGCTGCCACCTCATTTTTTGTCCCCTAGTCCAATTGAAGATTTAAGAGCATATATTTTTGATTACCTGAAAGAAGAAATAGCACAAGAGGGATTAATTCAAAATTTGCCCGCTTTCTCAGAATTTTTAAGAGTTGCAGCCATTACATCAAGCGAACTGATTAATTATGTTAATATTGCAAGGGACACAGGTGTTTCACATAAGGTTGTAAGAACTTATTTCGATATTCTCGAAGATACATATATTGGTTTCAGAATTCAGCCATGGGGCAAATCCAAAGATAGGAGAATGATTACTACGGAAAAATTTTATTTGTTTGATGTTGGAGTTACAAATTATCTGGCAAAACGAAAACCTGCTTTAAAAACTATGGAATTTGGTAAATCATTTGAGCAGTATATATTAATGGAACTTAGAGCTTATATAACTTATAAAAATCCGGATGTGCCTATTTATTTCTGGAGAACAAGCACAGGGCAAGAAGTTGATTTTATTCTAGGAGATAAAGAACTGGCAATTGAAATCAAGGGCTCTGATCGTGTCCATGAAGGAGATCTTCGTTTTCTTAAAGCTTTAAAAGAAGACGGGCCAGTAAAAAATTGTGTCTTAGTATGTTTAGAAAAAGAGCCTCGCACCGTTGCTGGGATAAAAATTATTTCATGGAAATTATTTATTGAAAATCTATGGTCTGGTGAATATATTTAAACATGATACGGAGGACTTACCGTTAAATGTTTCAATTTAAGGCGATTTTGTCCCAATATTATCTCTTAAAAGTCGCAATAAATCTAAACGACAAGTAATTCATAAATAAAAACACTAATAAATTCAGTTGGTTATTTTTTCAATACATTGGCACGCTTTTTGCGTTCATTTTTCTGTATGAGACATTTACAAAAGAAATGAAAGGATTGATATGGTAACAAAAATAAAACTATCTATTTTGGTTCTTTGTATAAATTTCAATCTGGCCTTAGCAGCCATCCCGTCTCAAGATCAAGTTCAAAAGCAGGATGATCAAACCGGCTGTCCTTCTTTAGAGGTTAATTTCTTTGAAAAAACTCCTCTTGATGAAACATCTATAGAAAAACCAAAAGGTTTGGAAGATATTATTAAGACTGCATTCCAGTTGGTCCTCGGTACTGGGTCATGCAAAGGAACGCTTGGAAAATTTTCTAAATTGTCCGTTCTTGTTACAAGCGAAAAATCGATTACAACAATACGAGAAACCATGGGAAAGGAACATTTAAAAAACATAGAGCTCTCTCCTGTTCCCTATCTTATGTATTCATATACACTACAAGAAAAGGATTCTAATCCTCCTCTTTATATTCGTGGATTTACTCTGAGTAGTACACTGATTTCTGATTTTGGTTTATTGCTTTACGCCGTTATGCATGAGTTACAAAATACCTTTATAGAAACTGAGCCAGAATTCATTGGAGCTTTAAAAGAAGGTAATCCTGGAAGAATTAAAACCTTGGTGAATGTCGTTTCTACTGATCGACTTGAATTAATCAACAAACATTTTTTATTACTTACCTCAGATCAAACAATTGACCCTTATACCTATAAAGTCTTTAAAAAATACGGAATTGATACTCAAAAAGTTATAAAAAGACTCCAAGAACTCATTGCAGAAAATAAAAAATTCATCGAAACATTAAAAATGAAAAAGCAATGAAACAAAAGCTTGCATAAAGGAGATATTATGGGGGTTATTAAGAAAAAATTATTAGAAGTATCTTTTTGTTTGTTAATGTTGTCATTAGGTATTGCGTACGCTCAAGGACAAGAAGAAAAAGTACGAGAAGTAGAAATTTCTAATTCAATACATAAAACAGTCATAAGCAAATTAAAAAAATGTAAATGCGATGGATTCAAGGTAAAGGTTGGTAATCGGCTTGCCTTTGTTTTTTTAAACCCTGACATCGCTATCTATCATCTTGATACCGGAACTGTCTTTACGGAAAAAGAAATAATGGAAGCTCTCAATAATATAGTCAAAGGTGACTACACACCCACAACTAAAAAGGAAATAGAAGAAATAATTCTATCCCTGCAAAAACCAAAAAAAGAACCGATTAATACTATTTACACTGAATATGCCAATGTTTGTCGTATTACGGAAAGAACTAAAGAAAAGCTGCAAACAAATTTACAAAGTCCTTATGGAAAAATCATTTCCTTTGAACCAGCTGAATTATCAAGATCATCAACAGATGAAAGAAAAAATAGTATTGAAGATAATGAATTATCCATCTACTTTCCCACAGCACAAAGTACCCTAGGGGTTAATGATATAAGTGATATCCTAAAATATACTACCGAACTCTCTGCAAGAGATTCATTTGTAATTGAAGGTTATTGTGATCCACGTGGAGCTACCGAATTGAATGGAATATTAAGCCAACAAAGAATTGATAGTGTGAGTGCCTATCTACGTGGGCAAGGATTTAAAAATATTACCGCTGTTTCTTACGGAGAATCAAAGGCAAACGAAACGAGCAAAGAAAACTATCAAAACGATCGCAGAGTAACCATTATTCCTGAAAGATCTGCTTTGGCCAGAGGTTTACGATTTCTCGAAAAAAATACCGATATTTTTTTGATCGATAGCTCAGGTTCTATGATGGAAGCTGAAAAATGGCAGGAAGTAGAGAGGTATCGATTCCCTCAACATGCTGAAGTATACTATTTTAGACAATCAATCAAACAATTTAACGTCCGTATCTACCCGGCGAGATGCCGATGCCAGAGCTCGTTAAGTATGGTAACCCCTGATGGGTCTACTCCTCTCTATGCTGCTCTGGAAAGTCTCATGCTCCAAATTGAAAACGGCACCAGAATTTCTGTTTTAACTGATGGAGAGGACACGATGAGTAAATCTGCCGCTCACGCTGTTGTAACTCTGGCTCAACAAAAAGGCATTAGTATTTCAATCCTTGGCATAAAATTACAAAAAAAAGTCGAAGACGAAATGAAAGAACTTGCACAAATAACCGGTGGAATGTTTTATTTAATAAAGGAGTAAGAGTAACATTAATAAGCAAAGAAAAAAGTTAATGAGTTCAAAACCAATTTTTATTGTCTTTCTAAACTCTCTTTTCTATACTTAATTCATGCTGCAAAAAAAATATCAGGATGAAATTAAAAATATCCTTATTCAACATCTTAGCCCTAAAACGCGTATATTTATTTTTGGTTCAAGTATTAGTCAAAATAAATTTCATGATATTGATGTTGGAATTATCGATGGAATAATTGACAAAAATAGACTAAGCGCTATACGGGAAGCATTAGAGAATTCCACAATACCGTATACGGTTGATGTCATTGATTTTAATACTGTTGATGAAATATTTAAAAACAAGGTTTTTAAAGAAAAAATACTATGGCTTACCTCAGTGAAAAATTAATACAATTGGAAAGTGCTCTTAAAAAATTCGAAGAAGTTCTTAAGTGTCCCTATTCTGAAATAGCACGAGATGCGGCTATTCAACGCTTTCAATTTACCTACGAACTTCTCTCTAAAACAATTAAAGTCTACTTAAGCGAGATCGAAAAGATTCAAGTATCTTCGCCTCGCTCATGCTTTCGTGAAATTAAAAATATTATCAAACTAAGTGACGAGGAAATCGAAACATGCCTCCGTATGGCAGATGATCGAAATATGTCAGTTCATATTTATTCAGAAGAATTAGCTCAGCAACTATACGACCGTCTCCATACTTACTATACTTTGAGTAAAAAAATATACGATAAACTTTCGAGTTGATCTCATGGCAAAAATCAGCTAGCTTTTTTATATATTTCCATCCTATACATACACAGAAAAGGAACAAATTATGTTTGATAAAATTACCGCTCCCCAAGCAGGGACAGCAATTACCATTTCCAAGGGCACATGCATAACCCCCAATAATCCTATCATTCCTTTTATAGAAGGTGACGGCAGCGGGCGAGATATTTGGAAAGCCTCGAAGAAAGTATTCGACGCCGCAACAGCAGAAGCCTATAAAAATGAACGAAAAATTGTATGGCTAGAAGTATATGCTGGCGAAAAAGCATGTAGTGTTTATGGCAAAGACGTATGGCTTCCCGAAGATACCTTACAAGCAATTAAAGAATTTAAAGTTGCGATCAAAGGCCCACTCACAACACCAGTTGGAGAAGGTTTTCGCAGTATTAATGTTACACTGAGACAGCAACTTGATTTGTATGCGTGTGTTCGTCCGGTTCGTTATTTTTCCGGTGTACCATCACCTCTAAAAACTCCTGAAAAGCTTGATGTCGTTATATTCCGTGAAAATACCGAAGATGTCTATGCGGGAGTTGAATGGGCAGCAGGTTCAAAAGAAGCAAATAAAATACGCGATGTAATTATTTCTTGCGGTAAAGATATACGAGAAGCATCGGCCATAGGCATTAAACCGATATCTGAATTTGGATCAAAACGCCTTATTCGAAAAGCAATTCAATATGCAATTGACAACAATCGAAAAGTTGTAACGCTTGTTCATAAAGGCAATATCATGAAATTCACTGAGGGTGCCTTTATGAATTGGGGCTATGAGCTTGCACGTAAAGAATTTGGAGATATGCTTATTACGGAAAATGATCTGCACGCTAAATATGAGGGAAAACTTCCAAAAGGAAAAATAGTAATCAATGATCGTATTGCCGATAACATGTTCCAACAAATATTGTTGCGTCCTCACGAGTATAGCGTTATTGCGACAACAAATTTAAATGGCGACTACCTTTCAGATGCTTGTGCTGCACAAGTTGGAGGACTCGGAATTGCGCCAGGAGCAAATGTTTCAGATGATATGGGAATGTTCGAAGCAACTCATGGTACTGCACCTAAATATGCGGATCAGGATATCATCAATCCTTCTTCTGTTCTTCTTTCAGGAGCACTGATGTTTGAATTTATTGGCTGGCAAGAAGTGGCACGACTTATTATTTCAGGTCTTGAAAAAACAATTGGGCAAAAATATGTCACGTATGATTTAGAACGTTCCATGTCGGGTGCTACTCGCGCAAAGACTTCGGAATTTGCAGACAGAATTGTAAAAAATATTCGAGGAAATTAATCATGAGTACAGAAACGATACCTTTCGCAAAAGGCCTCGAAGGCGTTATTGCGGCAGAAAGCAAAATTTGTAAAGTTGATGGAGTCAAAGGTGATTTAAGCTATTATGGCTATAGTATTTTTGATCTCTCTGAGTCTGCTACGTATGAAGAAGTTGCATATCTTCTACTCTATGGAAAACTTCCCAATGAAAAAGAATTACGTGAATTTTTAATCCTCGCAAAACGCTATAGAAAGCTTGAACCTTCAGTATTGACTATTCAAAAGTACCTTGCAAAAAATACACATCCGATGAAAGCATTACAATCATCGTATGCCGCTCTCGGTGGAATATGGGATAGCACATACAAAGAAAAGTTTATCGAAACTCTGATTGGATATATTGAACAAACACCCCTTCTCGTTGCAAGTCACTATCGAATCATGAAGCAACAAGAAGTAATTACACCTGATCCTCAGTTAAGCTTTTCAGGTAATTTTTTATATATGCTTTCAGGAAAGAAACCACCAAAAGAAGAAGAAAAAATATTTGATAAAATTTTAATCCTCCATATGGAACACAGCTTAAATGCATCAACTTTTACAGCACGAGTAGTAGCCTCAAGCCTTCCCCCGGTGAGTAGTGTTATTTCCGCAGCCACAGGATCGCTTTTCGGACCTCTTCACGGCGGGGCGAATGAAAAGGTATTACAAATGATTGACGAAATTGGCTCAATAGAAAACGTTGAAAAATGGATTGACGGAGCTATCGCTCGAAAAAAGAAAATTAGCGGAATGGGCCATCGTGTATATAAAGTAAAAGATCCACGTGCAACTATTCTACAAAAATCACTCAAAGCATTTGCAAAAGATGAACTCTCAAAAAAACGATTGATAATTTCAGAAAAACTCGAGGAATATTTTGTCACAAGGATGACTGAAAAAGGCAAACAAATTTATCCTAACGTAGATTTCTATTCAGGAATATTACTCAATAGCATTGGAATTGATCCAATTCTTTTTACTCCAATCTTTGCAATAGCACGGGTTTCGGGTTGGGCAGCACATGTACGCGAGCAATGGGAAGATAATCGAATCTTTAGACCAAAAGCTCTGTATATCGGAGAAGAAGGTAAAAAATATATTCCCATTACCCAACGATAATTAAGAAGGCTATCTCTTTTGAAAATAAATCAATCCTCCCTTGTTATGATCAGCACACTGTAATTACTATGTCACCAAAAATGGTAGCGTAAAATCAAATGAAAAAGTGACAGTCACATGCGACTGACTCCCTTTGACAGAATGTTGATTGTCACCTTTTCAATTGGAATCCCAACTTTTTTCGAAATATTTCAAATTTCTCATTCATCTCTTCTTTCAGAGACCATTTTTTAATCTTACTCATAGTAACTTTATGTTTTTTTGCTACAAGTATAGCTTGTTCCAAAGATTGATAATCATTCCAATGATAAAAAGCACATAATCTATCCATAATACATTGAGTTGGTGTGAGTAAGAATAATTTTCCTGATTTAGTTTTCATAGTTGACCATGATTTGACAATTTCTTCGCCAATAGCCAATGGTCCTGGAGGAAATTCAACAAAGTACTTTGTTCCTGGATGTGTGTAATAACGGCCTTTTTCTTTTTTAAACCCAAGCTTCTCCATTGCTTTTTGTATTTTTTTTCGATCAGCAAAGGTTATAAAATCAAGATCATATGACTGATATAACGCTTTTGAATAAATGGTAACTACTGCTCCTCCTGACAATACAGCCTCTATACCTTCTTTATTTAAATGATCACAAACAATAACGGCTAATTGCTTTAACGAAGTTTTTTGCGTTATCTTCATAAAGGTTTTTTTCTTCTACGAGGTCGCATTCTTTTAGAATAATAAACATCTATTTCTTTTTTTGGTATACTATCTAACCCCTTATGTAATAATGCCAACAGTTCCTTTTTAAAAGGATACCGAGGACTCATTGTATACATTCTTGTTTTTCCCTTTAGTTGACTCACCAGTATTCCTCCTGTTTCCAGTCGATCTAACTGTTGTTGAACCATACTAACCGTAATATCAAAATTTCTTGCGATTTGAGAAGGATACCCTTCACCAAAACGAGCGATGAAAAGCAATAGTTTACTTACGGTTGTATTACCAAATAAATTATCAAACATACATGTAGCATAACAATCGACTACAACATTGTCAACCTTAAATTAAGGTAATATTATCTTAATTTAAGGTTAATAAATACCGATTAAATGCATGTACCTTTTTGTCGGAAAATCGACCGAAAGTTGCCGGGCACGTTTCAGTCCTTACCCAATAAATTCTTTGAGTAACGATGTATTGGGAACTTCATCGGAAGGAATGTCTTTGAAGAGTTTCAAAAAATCCATAAGACGTTTAGCGTGACTATACTCATCGCTTTCTTGCTTAATTTCTGCAAGCAAAGGAAGAACATACGGCTTTAAAACTGCAAGTTCATACAAAAGTGCTGAATTAAACATAATATCAGCTTCTTCTTGGAAAGGAAAAATATAAAGCTCTTCCCCACGACGCACACTTGGCCACGCTTTAATGGTATTTTGCGCACTGTATGCTCTAAATTGATGATCACGAACAATTCGGCGAATAAGTCGCGAATCAGTTGTTGAAATACGGTTGTGATCGTCAATTGTAATCTGCGTAAGCGCACTAATAAAGATTTTATATTTTGCTTCAGCCGGAACCGCAAATGTTAGTTTTTCATTCAAACCGTGAATGCCTTCAACGATGAGCAATTGATCTTCAAAAATGCGTAGTTTGGTTCCATTTGATTTTCGCCTTCCCTCTTTAAAACTATATTTAGGAAGCTCAACCTCTTTTCCTTTTAAGAGATCAATAACATTGGCATTAAAGAACTCTAAATCCAAACATTCAATTGCTTCAAAATTGTAGGATCCATCAGGATTTCGAGGACTCTTATCACGATCGATGTAATAATTATCGAGCGATAAAACAACGGGCCGGAGCCCATTAACACGCAAGTGGATACGAAGCCATTGTGAGAATGTTGTTTTTCCTGAGCTCGAAGGCCCCGCAATCAGTACAAGTTTCGTATTCTTATGCTCAGCAATATTATCAGCGATTTCTGCAATCTTTTTTTCATGAAGTGCTTCTGAGATATAAATCAATTCTCGATAATCATCTTTAACAATAAACTCATTGAGCTTTCCTACATTATTAACCTGTAAAATTTTTCCCCAACGTTTACTTTCTTGAAAAACATGAAAAACTTTAGGCATATCTTGAAGCTCTGCAATTTGAGGGAAATGCTGCTCATTTGGAAAGAGGAGCAAAAATCCCTGTCCATAGGTTTTGAGTTCGAAGTGAGTAATAAAGCCGGTTGAAGCGACAAGCGGCCCATAATCTAAATCATAAAATTTTCCACACGAATAAATTCCGACTTTGTCATCTTTATTCATATGCTCTAAAAGCCTTACTTTATCAGTATACGCGCGTTGAGTAAAAAATGCCTTAGCTTTTTCAACGGTAAAAGTTTTCCGTTTAATAGGCTCATTACGCCGCGCAATCTCATTCATTTTGTTTTCAATGTTTGATAACAACTCATCAGTAACTGGGGCATCAGTGAAAAGATCATAATAACAAGCATTTCCCATGGAATGATTAATGGCAAGACGTGTATTTCGCTGCATTTCAAAGAGTGCTCGTGCCAATAAAAATGAAACGCTTCGTTTATATACTGACACGCCAAGCGTATGAGTGTAGTCTAAAAGTTTAATTTCTACATCGGCATGTAATACATAACTTAAACTGACAAGCTCGTTGTTAACAAGAGCAGCATAACAATGAGGAAAATACTTAATTCCTTGCTCTTCAAGAAGTTCTAAAATCGTTGTATATTTTGGGATGCTCTCGACTTTCCCGTTGATCTTTACCGTGACTTTATTCATAGTGCTCTTGAAGCAGGAGTGGGCGATATATGTTCTTTTTTAATTGTATATCGACGTCGCTTCCATAATAATTTTAAGAACAGGAAAGCGCGATCGATATACAATTAAAAAAGAACATATATCGCCCACTCCTGCTTCACTTTAAAGTATATCATAAAAAAATGAAAAATACACTGATTTTATCATGTTACGATCCAGTGCATGAAAGTGAAATAATCCTAAATAAAATAAGGACTTACAACGAAGAATATCTCATCCCATTTTCTAAAATGGCTCTTATCGTAGCCGAAAAAGATCTTTTATATACTATTATTCGTGATACATTAGATTATACAACAATTTCTTATTTTAATAGCTTTGGTAGATTTTTTATAGATACTAAAGAAGGTAAAAAATTATTCACTTTTCTTCAGTTCGTACGAGATAAAGATCCATTTTATTTACTGCAGTTTATTATTTCTAAAAATCACCCCATTCGCAAAGACTATATTTTTTCTATCTACGAACAAATTAAAGCTACGACACTTGCTGATTTTATGCATGGCCTTACGCAGATTAGCAATGCGAATATATATAGCCATCATGAAATGAGTATAATGATTGAATATACAAAGAAATATATCGATATATTAAACCTCTTTAAAGACAAAGATACGTATCACAATTTTCTTTCTCTTTTTCTATCACATTACGATGACAAAGATATGACTCCTCGTGAGCTCCTAACAAATCAATTAAAAACCATGATATCGCTTGAAACCATCGGAACACGAGACGAATTCTTTGCTACGTTTGAAGAGAGCTTAAAAACTCTGCCTATAAACCAAGAACAAAAAGCAGGAGTTTCACTTGTTAATTTTAATTCAGTGAATGCTTCTCAATTTAAAATAATTTTTATTCCAGGCCTCAATGAAGAAGGTGTTCATGCAAAAATTACCGAAGATTTATTGTCTCTTATTACTCACGATGAATTAATTAAAATTATAACATTCTCGCGGTTTGATATAGCGGGCAAAGGATTGACACCTTTTCACGGTATACAAAAAGGTAATGGAATCATTGAAACAGAAAAAAAACTCTTTGAGGAACACAACGAAATTTCTTCACAACATTCACTCAATGCCATACAAAAAAACTTCTATGAAAAATTGTATAAAGAAAAAACAGTAAATGAGTATTTAGGTTTGTTAAAAAATATTGATATAAAAGATATTTTAAAAACAAAATATGACCTCATCTTTAGCCCCACCATGCTTGAAGATTTTTCGAATTGTCCGTATAGATTTTATTTACGCTATATTCTTGGTATCGATACTCATGAAAAATATATTAAAGAGTATTATCCGCCCGCTCATTTTATTGGTACGCTTACGCATGAAGTATTATACAAATTGTATTCTCTTTTAAAAGAGAAAGGCTTATTTCCTCTCAACATCAATAAAATTGAAGAATACGATGGATTATTAGATGAAGCGCTTTCTTCAAGCTTTGCACACCACTCACATGAGTTACTCATCAAACTTCCTGGAATTATTTTCTATGTACAAACTGAAATTAAAACTAAAGTTAGATCATATCTTGAGAGCGAAATGAAGAATGAATATTTTGTCCCAACGTATTTTGAATATCCCATCTCTACAATGAATAAAAATCTCATCAAAATTCCGTTGAACAAAAATGAAACAATTTTTATTAAAGCACGCATTGATAGAATTGACGTCGACAGAAAAAACGGGCTTTTGCGCATCATTGATTATAAAACAGGAAAGCAGTCCATGAGTGAATCAGCTCTCTCTCAAGGAAAATATTTACAAATTCCACTCTATATGTATGGTGTTAATCAAATTTTTGAATCGAGCGGATTGGTTTGTAATCAAGGAGACGCGCATTACCTTTTCCATGAAACGGGAATAAAGCGCATGAGATTTGAATTTAATGAAGCATTCAATAAAAATGCTTTAGAAGATCGAATTCGGAATATATATACAAAAATTATCCAAGGCGAATTTATTCCCACACCGGGAAAAAATAGAGAAAACTGCACATTTTGTAATTTCAATCATACGTGTCGTTCTGATATAGATACAATCATGGAAAGAAAAAAAAGGTGAAGAGTCTTTTAAAAATTTACTTTTCTATGAGGTCTTCTCGTTCCCTGCCATTCTTCGAGTGATATTTTTGGCTTTTCATCTTTGTTATATTCAATTACACAGTAGGTGAGTTTTATTTCGTGTCCAAATTCATCAATACCTAAATTAATCATACGAGTCCATGTACCTGTGTTAACATAGAGTTTATTATTTTCAAAAGCACGGTAACGAAATTTATGATTATGACCCATAATTATTGTATTGATATTTACAATATGTTTAAGAATTTTTTGTGCATTTCCTTCGAGATCAGGAATAAAACGAATAGAAGTTAAGACAATAAGAAGCGTCTGGAATAGTTTATTCTTTCGAAAAGGATTATGAACAAATTGGGTTCTAAAAAAATGATAAATTGTCATCCATATAAATTTCGCTGTAAAACGGAAATCAAGCAGCAAGCCATGGAGAATAAATAAAGAAATAGGTTTAACTTGATCAACATATGGCTTTTCATCTTTAAGCCCATTGACTACTTTAAGCATATAGTAGCTGCCCCACGGAAGCTCGAGGATGGGTTCAGGAACATTGTCTGTAATAAAAATCTTTCTATAGTTAAATGCATTTGCCGGTTCAAACTGATGCCCATGTTGGACTTGAATGCCGCCTTCAAGAAAATAAGTGTCAGTATCATTAATAACCTTCACCCTTTCTTTCGCATGTGGAGCAATTATTTCTGTAAAATATTGTCCCACCTCAGGAAACATGAATTCAATATCATGATTTCCGGGAATATAGGTTATGGTATGATTTTTTTGTACAAGAAATTTTTTGAGTGCATTGACAACTTTTGGGTGACCAATGATACACTGTTTGAGCTTAGCAAGCGCAACCTGAAGCGTAATATGTTCACTAAACTTACCTTCATATCGAACTTTCAGAAGATCAAAGAAGTCACCATTAATAATAAGCTCAACATCAATACTTTCATAGGGACCACTTGAATAATAATCAAGAAATTCCACAAATTCATCATCAAAGTAAAAGTCATCATAGTTATTATAAATGCCCATTTGATGGCCTTCACCGACATGAAAATCGCTAATAATTACTTTTAATCGTTTGTCTTGCATATAATTGATTTGTATTGCTATTTTACAATCAATATTTTATATAAAAACATCTTATAAGTAAAGAGGAGTAGCTATGATATTAGATATTGCTTTCTTAGTCATCATCTTTATATTTGCTTTAATTGGTTATTATAAGGGAATTCTTAACCAGATTTTCACCTTTACAGGGTTTATTCTTGCAATAATATTCGGACCTACTATTGCAAAAACAATTGTAACATCTCTTGATCTATGGAAAAGTACCCATAGTGGGGTCTACATGATGACAGCAAGTATCATCTTTGGAACTCTTATATATTTCTTAGTCAAATTCATATTTGGTCTAGCTGAAAAAGTAATTCTCGGAGAAAATTATGTTTTGAATAATATTAATAAAGGATTAGGCGCAACGCTCGGTTTTATTAAAGCATGTATCCTCTTGCTTATAGTTGTTTTTTTCATGACATCATCTGCTCCAGAATTTAAAGAAAAAGTAGTACGGGATTCTCGCATTACAACTATGATGGAAAAAATTCTACCCTTCCAACTTTTTGATCGTATCCAAGAAGGGAAATTTATCTATTTTAAAGAAAAAGATATTGTGTGAATTGACTATGTACTATTGTTATAAATGCCATAATGAAGTTAATCTCGATGTAAAGCCTACACGGTTTGATGTCTGCGATTTTTGCGGAGCTTATTTACGATGTTGTTATAACTGCAAATTTTATGATGAAGGCGCAACGAACCAATGTCGAGAACCTAATAGCGCATATATAGCAGATCGTAGCGTTGGAAACTTCTGTGGCTTTTTTGCATATATCGCAGGTAAAGAGCATCTGCATCATGTCGATAAAAAAGATATCAAAAATCAATTCGATCAATTATTTAAGAAAAAGTAATTATTGGGCACCTTTAATAACTGCGTTTTTTAGGAACCTCTAAAAAATATCCAGATACGAGGCGCACACACATGAGCAACCGGAGCGTATATGCCAATACGTGAGGATTGCGAGTTTGTGGACAACACGTAGATGGATAGTTTTTAGAGGTCCCTTATTGTTTTGTCAGCGCTCCATACACGCTGACGCTGCATGAAGAATCAACTTCTCCATAATAGCTGAAATATGGATCGCTGGAATAATAACTATTGGTATACGGTGGAGAAAACCATACTGAATCATAAGGGCTAGAGTTATAGTAACTACAACTTTTATAGCCATATGACTCGGTACAAGCTGCTTTATAATATACTTCCTTTCCATCAGGTTTTTTCATTTTTATTGCAGCCTCTGCACCGTCCATTTTTACTTCTACTTCATAACTGCCGGTATAACCACTACATGTTCCGCCTGAATACGAGTATGCAGATGCTTCTATTTTTCCTTGATAGGTTTGAGTACCGCTGCCACTACCACTATTAAAATCTTCTTGTGCTTTATCTTCACTCTCATAACCATAATAATTATAAGAATTATAATACGTTGTTTCAGTATAGGTTGTAGTTGTCGTAGTTGTAGTAGTTTGCTGGGCAGTTGAGCATGTATAACTATCCGAAGCTAAATAGCGATAATAGTAGTCACTCCAATCAGAAGATGATGAACAACTAATAGAATAACTTGGCCAAAATTCTTCCTTACCGGAATAACTCGACATACTTACGTAAAAACTTACGTAGCAATATCCATCTGATAAAGAGAAATTACTCCAAGCGCTCAATGACCACCCACCTGTATATGAATAATAAGATGTATCAGAAAAATCGTCTTGATTGAGTACGATTGTATTTCCATTTGATGCAGTTAGAGTAGCAGTAAATGCCTCTGATGATGTGATTTCTACCCCTAATGAATATTTACTGTCTTCGGGAAGAAATAAATCCAAAGCATTAATTTCATTTTGCATTGCTTGACTAAAATCACTTATGTTTCCACTTTGATAAGAGGAAGCACATAAATCACTCGTCAATTTCTCTCCCGCAACGTCTACGTCGACGGCCACGTCTTCTGTGGCCGTCGCATAATCATTATAACTATACGTATCCATTTCTTGCGTCTTGGATGGTTCCTCCGCAAACATGCAGGAAATATAGACGTCATCGTCAGATTCCAAAGAATACATTTTTGATGCATTAGTAATAGCTAAGCTTCCTGACATTTTTTGTGATTTGCTAATATAATCAAGATAAGAATAAAGATATAATTCATAAGGACCATTAGATAAATCTCCGCTATATGAGCCATAAGACCCATAGGAATCCACCGTTAAAGTTACCTTACCAGATATCTCAGTTCCTTTAATTGAGTAGCTTATTACATTGTCATTATTTTGAAGCACAAGGTTAAGAGGAATTGTCTCGGGATTCTTGCCCAAAATTTTTTCAATGTACCCACCAATTTTTGAAGAATCTATATATGTCCACGAAGGTCCCTGAGAACCATAGCAACTTGAAACTTTTAAAGGAAACTGCAAACTTTGCGATGTTTCTTGAGTTCCTGTCGCGGTGGCTCTCGATGTCAATAAACAATCTGAAGACTTCTTCGTTGCTGTAAATGCTTTACTTACAACGTTAAAACTGTCCTGTTTATTTTTACAGGTGTTTCCTTCAAGCTTTGAGAGCTCTTTAATAACTCCTTCTGATGTAGAGCATTCGTTATCTTGGCAGTTAAAAACTGCCTTTGTTACAATAATCTCATTACAACCTTTAACAAGAGTTTGTTTTTCTTCTTGGATGGCAATAGTCACTTGATCGTTGTCAGTAATTGCGTATTCGCCTGTTATAATATCTTTATTATCCATAATAATGGTTATGTCTCCCTCATTGCTTAATTCCTTAGGAGAACAGAGAGAAACAACCATCTTCTCTGAACTTTTATTTTTATTTTCATCTTGTTTTAAAAAAGATTCAGCAGAAACGCTGGCCCCGGAATTACTGATGAGTAGAGTATGCTCTCCAAGAAACTGAGGAATGGTATATGTCTGATTTGCAACAATATCATTAACAATACTTTCAAGATCAGAAAGTACCGTATCCGACATCTTCAACCCACCCTTCTTATCATACGATAATTCTCCGAAATTAAAATTATCCTTACCTTTTAGAATGAGTCCTTGTTTTGGAATGTTAGCCTCTACCCACACTTCTGCCTTTTTATTAACCGAATCATACCCTGCAATTCCAAACATATGATATGTCGTTCCTTCGCAGAGATCCAAACTAAAGGATCCTCCATTAATAAAATCTTCTGCTGTCATAACATCATATTTCAGAATACATTCAGAATTATTTAATATTTCTTCAAGAGATTTCGGTATAGATAATGCCGCCATAATAACCATATCAATATCTGACTCTTTTTTAATGTGTTTATTTTTCAGCGCCGGTAAAGCAGCCGGTAAAGCCTGTGAAATCTGAGGAATGGCACTCGCAATTGCTTGAGTTGTTTGTGCGCTCATCGAAAGACTCACGGGTATAAGATTCTGAGATGACGTGCTATCACTACCATCACTATCTCCACTTGTTCCATTCGTAGAGGGTAACCATGAGGAACAAGACGCTAAAAACAATAAATACACTATATATAATCTTGTTTGATGTTGTGTTTTCATTGCCTTCCCCTTACCCTCACTGCAGAGGTAAAATGTTTAAGGTCGTATAATTCTCCATTTATAATTATAACACAAATAATAACTAAAAGCAATATACTTTATAGTACTCTAATAGCTTTTAAAATTCAGTGAGAAAGCTCACAGTAAAATAGTAATTAGAATCAATATGTTAAAAAATAAACAGCTTAAATAAACTTTTATTATTGCAAAGTATAAATTTTATGATATACTAAAAGAAGCATGAAACTATCTATTGTGATTTTCATATTTTTTAGTCTCTCTCTTGCGGCTCAAGAAAATAGCGAGTCTGGCAAAAAGGTCCCCTCATCACCGGATATAATTCAATGGAATAGGACCACAACTTTGGAAGTCGAGCCGCAAGAAGCACATTCGCTCTTATATTTAAATGGAGAACGTATCGACGTAACGCCTATTAAGATTGAAGGGATTAAACCGGGGAAATATCTTATGAAAATCGAGAACTTGTGGACAAAACCATTTGAACAAGAAATCGAAATTAAAGAAAGCACTGTAAATACGTATAAACCTACTTTAGAATATCGCCCTATTTATAAGGAATATAAGTCCTCACATACATTATATAATATTCTTAAAATTGGAAGCATTAGTTCGTTGAGTTTAAGCGCGATTGCCTTTGGTGCCTCTTACTATTTTAAAGAAAAAGCATACAACGATATGGTTGATTCTCGTTTATTGTTATCGCAAGAATCAATCGACACAAGCCTCAAGAAAGCTAATGAGTTTGTTACGTATTCAAATGTATCAAAAACCGTTTCATATAGTCTTCTGGGACTAGGATCAATCAGCGGAGGCCTTACGCTGTATGAATATTTCAGAGTAAAAAAAATTAAAGCAGAAGCAAAATTAAGTTTTTTCCTTTTACGTAAGGCAATATATTTAACGTATTATAATTACTAACCCCATGAAGCCGATATTAGTACTTATATCTTTATGCATACTATCGTGTGGCTTTGAAGAAAAATATGATGCCACGGCAAGTCCCTTTGATCCTGACAATCCTCTCTATGATGCAAGTAAAATAGATTTACAACTAAGCGCCTCTGCAGAAAATGGAAGCGTAACATTAAGTTGGACTCCCCTTGAAGACATGCCATTAAATCTTATTTCGGGTTATAATCTTTATCGTATTCCATTGTTCAAAACCGATGAAACAGACGAGGCAGAAGAAGGACAAGCATATGTTCAAGTGAGTAAAGACAGCACTTCATATAGCGATACGAATATTACCCAAGGCACACAATATACGTATTACATCACTTATTTTAATGGCGTCGATGAATCAGATCCCAGCAATGAAGCTTTAGCTGCACCATAAAAGGCAGCAGGCATTTTTCGTCTATAAGAAATTTTTATTACTTCGATTAAAATAAACACCAGATACACCAACGTTATTTCAGAGTGAATAGAGGGATATATAAATTGTATAAACCATAAAATAAAAAGTACCGCTGTCCCATAAAATGTAAGACGTAATTCAATCAATAATAAAAAGGCTAAAATGCCTTGAACAATGGTAAGCAAAATTTCATTCTTCTGAAGCATTGTTAATTGAAGCGGCTCAAGTCGACCAAGGCTTATATTATATATCATCGGAAGCATTCCCGTAAGTACAGTCCATTGATTTACACTACTTGAAATAAAATTCATAATTCCAATTGGAGCTTTTTTTACTTTTCTTGCCCAATTAAATGCGGTTATCTTTTCCGGAAATTCAGAAACAAAGGGAGCAAACCACTGAATAAAAACAAAACTCGACACACCGAAACTAAAGGCAAGCATCTTCATACCTTCAATAAACGGATGAGCGACAAAGAAAATGATTCCACCTCCAATGAAAAAAAGCAGTACAATAGATACATTTCTATTCCGAGGTTTCATCTTCACGATTGTACGCGCGACAAAAGCCAAATCCTCAGTTTCTTCCTCATCTTTTGGAGAAATACGGGAGAGCAGGAATAAATAAATAGCATAAAACGAAATCAAAATTATTCCATCAAGGACACTCAATGATCCTTTCACATAAATAAAGAGAAAATAGGTTAATGGGGGAATAAACGATAAAACCTCTACCCAATGTTCATGATCAAAGATAATTTCTTTTTTAATTTCTTTTGTCTTAATGTAGTGCGATATACATGCAGTGAAAAAAACAAGTGGATATCCAACTCCAGCAAAAAGCCGTAACGATCCTGTAAAATTCGCAATCATAAGCTCTCGTTCTTGATTCCATGCTAACACTGCTTCAACTGCAAATTCAGGAAGCGTCTGCATCCACGCCAAAATTGCAAGAGCTAATCCTTGTGAAATATAAAATTGTGCTGCTTCTGTTGCCCAACCAATAATCAGTGCTGCAAAAACGATTGAAATTGTTGTAAAAATGGCAAAAGAATAATTCACTCCATGGACAGCTTCTCCTGTAGCAAACGCAGTTATTGCACACATAGTTATAAAACCTAGAGCTAGAAATATTCTTTGTTTCATAAATTTTTCACTCTTTCGAGATCTTTCATGGTATTAATACCAATAATCTCATTTTCGTCATCAACAACCAGACACGAAACTCTTTTTTGTTGAGCTGCTACGGCAACAATATCGGTCAAATAATATTCTCGTTGCTCATTCGCATTCGTAATATTTTCGAGCGCCTGAAAAAGAAAAGATATATCTGCCAAATATATACCAGAGTTAATCACATTAATCGCTAATTCATCTTTTGTTGCATCTCGTGCTTCGACAATTTTCTCAACATTTCCTGCTTCATTGAGAATAATTCGTCCATACGAACCTGGTTCATGCACACAAGCTACCAAAAGAGTTATCAAAGATTTAGTTTCAGTAAATTTTTTTTTCATTTTTTGTAATGTGTGTGGTTTAATTAAAGGAGTATCACCGGGAAGAATGAACGTGGATCCCTTCAGACCATTCAATACATCTTTGCATACACGAACCGCATGCCCCGTGCCTAACTGCTCTTTTTGATGAACAAATATAAGATGAGGAAATGTTTTTAGAGATTTTTTGATTTTTTCCTTTTGATAACCAACGACAATAATAATACGTTCATCAACCACACTTTGCACTGTATCCACAATGTGTTGTAAAACAGTTTTGTCATGAAGCATGTGCAAATGTTTATTCAGCTCCGATTGCATACGTGTACTCTTACCTGCTGCTAATATAATTGCTGAACTCACGAAATTTTCCTTTCAATTTTTAATAAATTCTATAAAGATACTCGTATGGTACCAATGAGGTTCGCTCATATCACTATTTTGTTTTTTAGTATACTGCTTTTTGAATCTCCTCTTTTCTCTGCGCAAAATATAAAAAACAATATCTATTACTCTGAAGAATATGAAAAAAGGCTCATGAGTGCAATAGATAACCTTTTTGATCGAAAGTACGAAGAAGCGCTCGAGGATTTTAAAGCGCTAGAAAAGATTGACCCCAACTCGCCCATGGGAAAATTTGGACAAAGCGCGCTTTATCAAATGAGAATGGTCGAAGAAGAAGATTTTGCATTTGAAAAAGAATATCGAAAAGTAGCAAAAGAAGCGCAAGAAATAATCAAAAAAAAAATTGATTCTGGAAAAGCGGATGCGTGGATTTATCTCATTTCGGGATCTAGCTACGGTCTTGATGGATTACTCGAAGCTCGCAAAAAAAGTTGGTGGGACGTAATCAAAAAGGGATACACAGGCTTAACACATATTCAAAAAGCGAAAGAACTTGATCCGACGCTTTACGAAGCTGATCTGGGAATAGGGCTTTATGAATACTTCAGATCTAAATTAAGTGAAAAATATTCCTTCCTGCCTTTTTTTGAAGATGTTAAAAATCAAGGAATAAAAAGAATTCTCAACGCTATCGGGAAAGCACATTTTACTGAATATGCCTCGTATCTTTGCCTCTGTTTTGTCTATTTAGTAGAAAAAAATCCCAACAAACTCCTTGAATACGCCGCCAAGATTGAAAACAAATATCCCAATAATCTTATAGCCAAAATATTTATTGCTCGCGGGCACCGCGAAAAAAAAGAATATGATCAAGCCGAAACTATGCTCAAAAAAGCGCTTGAGATCCATAAAGATTATGCTATTGCTCATCTGAATTTAGGATATCTCTATCAGTATCAATTAAAAAAGAAGAGCGAATATGCTTCTCAAGCTTTATCTCATTATATCAAGGTAACAAAAATAACAAAAAGCACTTCACTTATATCGACAGCATACTACAATATGAGTAAAATTTATGAATATCAAAAAAAGGACTCTCAAGCAGAATTTTATCTTAATAAAGCAAGCAAGCTAAACCCTGAATTTACAAAAAATACTAAGAAAAAAGTTAAGACGTTTGGGTTGTAAGATTAAATAATCTTTCTATGCGTAGAGTGTCGTGCTTCTTCGAAGCTAGACAAATCAAATTATTTGACTCATTTACAATTTTAATGAGGTCAGGAATGCATACGATGCCGAGATCGTTTGGAATTAATCCTGTTTTACGCATGAACGCTTCGTCACTCTCGGAAACGATAAGAGAGGGAAATCCCTCTAACGATGAAGCAAGCGGAATAATATAATCCATATAATTATTCCGGTTCAATAACTCGAGAGATACAGCACGGTCGAGAGTAAATACTCCACACCTCTGCCTTACCAATTCCGACAAACACGCATAGTTTTCTAATGCCTTTCCCATAGTATCAGCAAGGGTTCGGATGTACGTTCCTTTTGAGCAATAAATAGTAAGGACAACTGATGGTAAATCAATGCGATTTATCTCTATGCTATAAATCATCACTTTTCGTGATTGTCGTTCGATCGTTTTACCCATTCGTGCAAGCTTATACAGAGGAATCCCATTTTTCTTAACTGCAGAAAACATCGGTGGAATTTGAAGTTGTTCTCCTAAAAATTGCGGAAGAATATTACTGATTTTTGCAGAGGTGATGTTCGAAATACTTTTTGTATTAATTATCTGCCCACTAATATCTTGGGTATCCGTCTCTTTTCCGAAAAGAAGTGTAGCACGATATATTTTATCATCACTTTGTAAATAGGGAACAATCTTAGTTGCTTCACCAATGCACACAGGTAAAACACCTTCGGCGAGAGGATCAAGAGTTCCCGCATGACCTATTTTAGTTTTTGGAGGAAGAATTTTTTTAAGACTACGAATAACATCATATGAAGTACAATCCTTTGGTTTATGTATGTTTAATACACCGTGGAGCATACGAATGAAGAAGGCATGAGACACGAGCAGAAGAATTCGTTCCCATGTCTCAAGTCCTTTTAAAGTTTTTCTTTTATTGCTTTCAGTAGTTTCTTTTTTATCGAGTCGAGCGAGCCTTTGAGTTCACAACCCGAAGCATTACGGTGACCGCCTCCTCCAAAAGATTGAGCAATTTCTGCTACATTGACTTTACCTTTTGAACGGAAGCTAACTTTATAGAGATCTTTCTCAAGTTCTCTATATTGCAAAGCAACCTCTACACCTTGAATGGAACGAGGGTAATTGATCAGTCCATCGCATTCTGCAGACGTTACTTTTGTTTTTTTCATCATAGCGCGGCTCACTAAAATCGAACCAATTTTTTTAGACTTATCTATAGCTAAGGTCCCTAAAGCGAGTTGAATTAATTTAATTCTGCTGAGCGGCTGATTTTCATAAATTTTCTCCGAAACATCCCATGAATTAATTCCAACTTTGAGCATTTCAGCAGCAAGGACAAAGGTTCTTTCCGATGTACTGGAGTATCGAAAGGACCCCGTATCAGCCATGAGAGAACTATAAATAGCTATAGCCATGTCTCTCGTAAGCGATTCAGGAAATAGTTTCATGACATCATATAGTACTTCTGATGTAGCCGCAGCTTGCGGTTCCACATAGTTAACATGACCAAAATTTGTATTGGTTAAATGATGATCAATATTAATAACGGTCGCACTACTTGCTTGGATTACTTTATGTGCCTCGCCGATTCTCTCAATTTCACCACAGTCAACTACAATAACAAGATCGTATTCTTTTGGAAGAGCTCTTTTAAATTTTTCAGAATTTTTTAAATATCCACAATTATAAGGTAAGACATCAGGATTATAGAGCGTATAATTTTTTTTTAAGCTGTCAAAAATCAACGAAACAACAACCGCAGAAGCAATACAATCTATTTCAGGATTTTTATGAGACGCTATAACGGCATGCTTACTATTTTGAATGGCTTTTTTAATATCGGCTAGGACTAATTCTTTACTTTTCATGACTCACCTTATGTAAGAGTTGATCAATGTTTACTCCATATTCAACCGAACTATCATAATAAAAAGTCAAAGCTGGTGTATGACGCAATTCTAAGCTCTCGCCTATTCTTTTTTTAATAAATCCTCGAGCACTATTTAAACCCGCGAGTGCTGCTTCAACCCTAGCTTTATCACCAATAACAGTAAAGTAAATTTTTGCATATTTGAGATCTTTTGAGACAACACATTCAGTGATACTTACCAAATTAACGCGAGGGTCTTTAATCTCAGTTTGTAACAGCAAAGCGATAAATCGTTTTAATTCATATCTAACTCGTTCTGTTCTATTTGTATTTGATCTCATAGCCATACATTATATCAGTTACATTACACATTTATTATTTCGAATTCATGTTTCAGAAGATCACCAATGCACAATGATTCTACTTCATTTATCACATGATCAAGAATTTTATTTACATATGAGCCGTCATTATTAACAATTGCCATTCCAATATCGGCTAATTCAACGTCGGTTTCATCTTCAGAGATATCTGCAATCGAAATATTAAATTTATTGCGTACTTGAGTTTTGAGTTTGTTGATCTTACTTTGTTTTCCTTTTAAAGAGCTATTTCCATGAAAACGTATGCTCAGTCGTAAAACCCCAATAACCATTATAATTCCCGAACTTCTTTAATCGTATACGATTCGATTACATCTCCTACTTTCAGATCGTTGTAATTTTGTATAGTAACTCCACATTCATATCCCGCAGCTACTTCACGAACATCATCTTTAAAACGCCGAAGAGATTGAAGCGTTCCTTCATAAATAACAATACTATCACGAATGAGTCGTACAAAGCTGCTGCGTAAAATACGGCCATCTTGTACAAATCCACCAGCAACAACACCAATTTTAGGAATAGTAAATATATCCCGAACTTCTACATGACCGATTACTTCTTCTTTTTTCACTGGTTCAACCGCACCACGTAACGCTTCTTTAATACCATTAATTGCATCGTAAATAATTCCATAAAGCCGAATATCAATTTTCTGTTGCTCACCAACGTTTTTTGCTTTTGAATCTGGTCGAACATTAAAACCAACTATGAGAGCATTGGATGCTTGAGCAAGAAGAACATCAGATTCCGTAATTCCTCCTACTCCGGTGTGAACAATATTTATTTTTACTTTATCCGTTGAAAGCTCATTATAGGATTTTACTAATGCTTCTGCCGAACCTTGCGTATCTGCTTTAATAATAATATTAAGATCCTTGATTTTTCCTTCTTCAATTTTTTGATAGATTTCATCAAGGCTGACTCCAACTTTTTTAACGATATTCGCATCTTTATTCTGATTAGAACGATGCATAGCTATTGTTTTGGCAGACTTTTCATCAGAAGTAACCGACAGAATATCTCCCGCATTCGGAACATCAGGAAGTCCCAGCACTTCAACGGGTATTCCTGGTAAAGCTTCTGGAACATTTGAGTGTTTGTCATTGAGTAAGGCTCGAATCTTGCTATACAATGAACCAACAACGAAATTATCTCCAACTTTCAGCGTACCATTGCGAACAAGAACTGTCGCTACGGGACCGCGTCCTTTATCAAGTTTTGATTCAATAATAACACCTTCTGCATTTCGTTTTGGGTTTGCTTTTAGTTCGAGAACTTCAGCTTGTAATAAAATTGATTCAAGAAGCTCCGGGATCCCCATTCCTGTTTTTGCAGAAATTTCACAGATCTGCACATCTCCTCCCCAGGCTTCTGGAACAAGACCAAACTCGGTTAGTCCTTGTTTCACACGTTCAGAATTTGCATTGGGTAAATCAATTTTATTGACAGCAACGATAATAGGAACCTTTGCGGCCTTTGCATGATCAATCGCTTCTCGTGTTTGAGGCATAATGCCATCATCGGCTGCAACAACAAGAATAACAATATCCGTAATACGTACTCCACGTGCTCTCAGTGAAGTAAAAGCTGCGTGTCCGGGAGTATCGATAAAAGTAATTTCTTTGTTATTATTAACCGTAACAGTGTATGCTCCAATATGCTGAGTGATTCCACCTTGTTCATGCGCAGTAACATTTGTTTTTCTAATATAATCTAAAAGAGACGTTTTGCCGTGATCTACGTGTCCCATAACCGTAACAACAGGAGGACGCGGGACTAAATCTTCTTTATTATCTTCAGATGTAGTTAAAATATCTTGTTCGGTAAACGTTGCGTTTTCTACTTCATAATTATAAAGAGAGGTAATAATAGAAGCAGTATCAAAATCTATCGACTGATTAATTGTTACCATTACTCCCATATCGAAGAGTTTTTTAATAACTTCATTAGCTTTTACCTGAAGACCTTTTGCTAGCTCACCAACAACAATTGTGTTATACATCTTTATAACGCGTTTGGAAGCCTTAGGAGTTGTCATCATGGTCTTCCCAATGGTTTTTTTCTTAGATTTATGCTTTCGTGCTATTGGAATATAATGTTCTCGGACTTTTCTTTCACCCTGTTGCCCGCGATATCCTTTGTCAGGACGGAAGGTCTCCCGTATCTTCTTTTGTTCAGCGCTAAATTTATCAAATTTTACACTTTCATCGTCATACAATACAGGACCTTTTGTCGAATCAACAGTATCGAGTTGATTTTGCCTGCTCTTATCGTCCACCTCTTCTTTTTCAGGGCCTGAATATTCAATCACTACGGATACGGTCTCTTTTGGTTTAGTAGAAATTTTTTCTTCCTTTTGTAAGTCCTCTAAGCGAAGCCTCGTCTCTTTCTTCTCTTTAGCTTTTGTTTCTTTTTCTTTAACCTTCTTTGATGGCGCAATTTCTTGAGAAGGCTTTGCTACAGAAGTAGGAATTTTTTCTGCTGCTTTCTTGGTATCTTCTTTTTTAATTTCTTCCTGGATTTCTTCAAAGTGCGCTTTTTCTTTTTCAATGTCTTCAGCTGTTCGTTTCCGTCGACGAATAACCGAGGTTTGAACTCGTTGCTCTGTTAGCTTTAATCCCTCTTCATCAAGATCAGCTATAGTCTTTAGTTCTCCCTGAGAAGGGCCTACTTCCTGGATTGTATTTTCTTCTGCTTTGACCAAAGAAGTATCAATTGATGAAGCTGACTTTTTTCTGATTATCTTGCGATGAGGAGAAGCACTATCTGTTTTTACGGCAACTTCAGTTCTTTCTTTTTCGACTTTCTTAGAAGTTTTACCGGTAATTTGACGAATACTTTCTTGTATCTGCTCAAGTTTTCGTTCAATCTTTTTAATTTGTATATCAGATATAGAGCTCTTTTCATTCTTTACATCGATTTTAAAATCCTGTGCGATTTTTATAATAACCGATGGATCAATATTATATTTATCCGCAATACTATTAATTGTTATTTTAGCCATTCGTTTTTGTATCTCCACGTACCTATTATTCTTTGGTATCGTTATTTTCTACTGATGTAGGTTCTGAATGTGACTCTTTTGATTCCGTTTCATTCTTTACTTCAGTGACTTTTTCTTCCTGCTCTTTTGTAACTTTATTCTTTTCTTCTTCTACAACCTTTTTAAGATTTTCTAGAATATTTTTAGCACGATCAACGCTAATACCCAACATATCAGACAAATCATTATCACTTAATGCCTGTATATCAAGCACATCGGAAAATCCCTGTTTAAGTAAAAGATCGGCTTGAGCAGTGTCCATATCCTGTAATTTAAGCAAGATTTTCTTCGTTTCTTCCGTTTTCTTTTTTACCTGTGATTCTGAATGAAGATCTATTTTCCAACCAGTTAATTGAGCAGCAAGACGAACGTTTTGACCACGTTTACCAATTGCAAGAGATAACTGATCATCTCCCACTATAATTTGCATGAGCTTTTCTTCTTTATCAATAATTACTTTTTGAACTTCTGCAGGAGCAATGGCATTGCATACAAACTTTGCAGGATCTGGATCCCATTCAACAATATCAATTTTTTCTCCTCGTAGCTCTTGTACAACATTTTGAACACGAGATCCTTTTAACCCTACGCATGCTCCAACGGGATCAACATCCGAATCTTCTGAATATACTGCGATCTTTGCTCGATCGCCAGGTTCGCGTACGGCGCCTTTTATTTTAATTACACCTTCATAAATTTCAGGAACTTCTGTTTCAAAAAGTTTAATTAATAATCCCGGATGAATTCTCGACAGTACAATTTGAGGGCCTCGTGATATTTTATGAACATTGGAAATATAGGCTTGAATACGATCTCCCGTATGATAGCGTTCTTTTGCTACTTGTTCTTCCTCGAGAAGAACGGCTTCGGTTTTTCCTAGATCAATAATTAAATCCTTGTGCTCTACTCGACGCAAAATTCCAGTAACAACTTCTCCTTTGCGATCCTTATATTCATTAAATACAATATCTCTTTCTGCTTCTCGAACTTTTTGAATAATAACTTGCTTGGCTGCCTGCGCTGCAATTCTTCCGAATTCAGCTGAATCGAGTTTAACTCCAAGGCTATCATTAACTTGAGCATCTGGATCTATTTCCTTTGCTTCCTTAATAGTCATTTCCACTTGAGGATTTTCTACTTTATCAACAACAGTTTTAAATTCAAAAAGTTCTATTTCGCCTGCTTCCTCATTGTACTGAGCTTCAATTTCTCTCGCAGTTCCCAGTTTTTTCTGAGCAACAGTAAGCATAGCTAGCTCGAGGGCTTCAATAAGGATTTTTTTATCAATCCCTTTATCTTTTTCAACCTGATCCAAAATTCTATTTAATTCAGACATAATGTTTCTCCATTATTTTAATGAAACTCTACAAATGCTCAGATACAAGGCAGTCAGTTAAGATGCCGACTGAGGCGTACATTGTAGTTACGCCGCAAGGAGGATCTTAACTGACTAACGCCGTAGATGGGCGTTTGTAGAGTTTCATTAATAAAAAAAAAGGCTTTCTCGAGAAAGCCTCCATAAGCTACATAACCATATTAGTAAACTTATTTTAGCTACCAAAAAATTACGCTCTATGCAAGAAAAAAATGTAAGAATCGTCAGATAAATGTTATTGAAATATACCAATAAATTCAAGCAATTAAGCCAAAAGGTCTTCTTATCCAAGGAGACGTGATGTATCTCATAGCTAATTCTATTGCACTTATAATAAAATAATGATATACTAATATTTAAGGATAGTACCTATCTTAATTTAGGTACAATTAAATTTAGGGGGCATCATGAAATCTATACTTACCAAATCACTGCTTACGTATCTTTTTTTATTCTTACTGTGTTTATGTCTAGGAGGAGGAAGTGTAACCCCTGGATGTAGTACAAGCGAACAACCTGATCCTAATGATGATACGAGTATAACAACAACAGAAGACTCAACCCAAGAAGATACCGCTGCAGTGACAGACAGCACTGAAGCAACAGAAGATGAGGAAGCTACTTCAGATGACGAAGTAGCAGCTGAGAGCACAACAACAACTACTACTACCAGCAGTACAACAGTCGTAGAAAGCAATGCTAAAGCAGCTACCTTACCTGAAGATAAAGCAGGGAATATCACCTTTACTGATAGCGATTATACTTTAAATGAACTAGGAGGAACAGTTTCAATTACAAAGGCTGCTAATGAAGACAACATCACCGATTATGTTTTATATTGGGGAAGTAATGCAACGACAAAACTCGCCGGACAAAGTGCTATTAAAGAGATTGCGAAAACGGGTAGTAATCTAATCTATACTATCCCGGCAAATACTGCAATTCCAACAAATGCTACTTATTTACTCGTCTTTACTAAAAATAGCGTAGGGGAAATGAGCTCTTCTATTAGCACGGCAATTATAGATGTTGCAGTACCGCAATACGCAGCCCAGGGAGTTTCATTTACCGATACGGATATTACAGCGAATGAAATTGCAGGAAACGTATCCATAACTAAAGCATCTAATGAAACTGATATTACTCACTATGTTTTATACTACGGAAGTAATTCATCAACGAAACTTTCAGGACAATCTGCAATCTCAACAATTGCTAAATCAGGTAGTAATCTTACGTATGCTATCCCCGCAAATACGGCAATTCCAACTAATGCTACTTATTTACTCGTCTATACAAAAAATGCGGCAGGTGAAATGGAAAGCGGAGTGAGTGTTACAATCACTGATGTAGTTGCATCGAGTAATGCAAATCTATCAGCATTAACTTTATCATCGGGAACTGTAGCTCCTGCATTTTCTGCTGCAATCACCTCATATACGGCGAGTGTAGGTATAGGTACATCATCAATCACGGTAACTCCGACCAAAGAACAATCTGGAGCAAGTATAACGGTCAATGGTAGCAGTGTAACTTCAGGAAATGCTTCGAGTAGTATAACTATGAATTTAGGAACCAATACGATAACGGTTGTTGTAACAGCAGAAGATCAAACCACTCAAAAAACATATACTATTGTAGTAACACGAGGCCTTACTGCACAAGAAGCATATATGAAAGCTTCTAGTACCGGAGCATCTGATTTCTTTGGATATAGCACAGCAATATCAGGAGATACTATTGTTGTTGGTGCTTATAACGAAGACAGTAATGCAACAGGAATCAATGGCGATTCAACTAATAATAGTGCTGCTGATAGTGGCGCGGCATATGTATTTACACGCAGTGGTTCTACCTGGAGTCAACAAGCCTATCTCAAAGCTTCTAATACTGGCGCGGGGGATAATTTTGGAAATAGCGTAGCAATATCAGGAGATACTATTGTTGTTGGTGCTTATTTAGAAAGTAGTAATGCAACCGGAGTAGGTGGGAATCAAACTGATAATAGTGCAAGCAATAGTGGAGCGGCATATGTATTTACCCGCAGTGGAACTACATGGAGTCAGCAAGCTTATCTGAAAGCTTCTAATACTGGAGCATTTGATAAATTTGGAAATAACGTAGGAATATCAGGAGATACTATTGTTGTTAGTGCTTACTTCGAAGACAGTAATGCAACCGGAGTAGGTGGGAATCAAAGCGATAATAGCGTGACTAATTGTGGCGCGGCATATGTATTTACCCGCAGTGAAACTACATGGAGTCAGCAAGCCTATCTGAAAGCTTCTAATACTGAAGCTAATGATCAATTTGGATGGAGTACAGTAATATCAGGGGATACTATTGCTATCGCAAGTCGTTACGAAGACAGTAGTGCAACAGGAATTGATGGAAATGCAAGCGATAATAGTGCAAGCAATAGTGGAGCAGTATATGTTTTTGCAAGAAGTGGATCTACATGGAGTCAACAAGCCTATATAAAAGCTTCTAATACTGAAGCGGATGATAGCTTTGGGTGGAGTGTAGGAATATCAGGAGATACTATTGTTGTTGGTGCTTATCAAGAAGACGGTAGCGGTAATAGTGTAGATGGTAGTGGAGCTGCATATGTATTTACTCGAAGTGGAACAACATGGAGTCAGCAAGCCTATCTGAAAGCTTCTAATCTGGAAATGTTCGATTACTTTGGATGGAGCGTAGCAATATCAAGCGATACTATAGTTGTTGGTGCCTATGCTGATGACAGTAATGCAACTGGCATAGATGGAGATCAAAATGATAATACTTGTAGTGAATGTGGCGCGGCATATGTATTTACACGCAGTGGTTCTACCTGGACTCAGCGAGCATATTTAAAAGCTTCTAATCCGGGGTCAACTGATTATTTTGGAATAGAGGTAAAAATATCAGGTGATACGATTGTTGTTGGTGCATATAATGAAGACAGTAATGCAACAGGTATTAACGGTACACAAAGCGATAATAGTGTGACTAATAGCGGAGCAGTCTATGTGTTTAAATAAGATTAAGAAACTTATAAAAATAAGACAACCCCTAAGAAGTTCATATTTAGAATTAAGTTGTTGGGATTGTCTTATTGATGAAATGTTCTAACAGAAATTTAAAAAAGCAACGTTATTTCTTTTTCTTTGTTGCTTTCTTCTTTGTTGCTTTCTTCTTTGTTTTTTTCTTAGCTGCCATGATGGCCTCCTTTGTTTAAAGTTATAGTCTGCACTTCGCTCTATAAATCAAATTTTAAAGTATTTTTTTTTCTATGTCAAACAAAGTTGTACAATATTTTTATTTTTGTCGTAAATTTAAACAAAATAATATTTTTCGTGTACACCGTCATGTCATCTAAATACAAGCATTTCCAAAGAATTATTTTATTCTGCGACAACTTCTCTTTTTTTCAATGAAGAAATAAAAAATAATGAGTAATCCATGATAGATAAAAAAGAAAAAACAAAAACAAGAATGAAAAGTTCTAGAAAATAATCATAAGATAGCGTAAAGGCAAATATAGCAAGGAATTGCGCGGCTGTGGTCAGCTTACCTAAAAATCGCGCACGCCATTTTATTTTGTATTTTCTAAAAAATAATAAATAAAAAATCACTGCCATGAAAATAAAAACATCTCGAGCAATGAATATAAATAACTGACCGCCGTTAATTTTTCCTAAAAAGTAGAAACAAAAAAATGCGAAGAGCGATATTGATTTATCACAAATAGGATCAAAGATTTTACCGAAGTCAGTCACACGTCTGAGCTTTCGGGCTAAATAGCCATCAATAATATCGGTGAGAATAATGACAACAATAATTCCTAATTGAATGCCATGATCTTGATAATAAGCTAACCATAAGAATGCTAACGGCACTCGCAAAAAAGTAATTACATTTGGAAGATTGATAATATCAGATGTTTTCATCATACATAAATTGTGTAGTATCTTGCAGGAAAAATTGTAATGCTTTGTAATCCCTCAGGTAGTAAGGGAGTAGGTAAGTTCTAAAGAAGTATGTATATCGAGCGCGCTTTCCTGTTCTTAAAAGTATTATGGAAGCGACGTCGATATACATACTTCTTTAGAACTTACCTACTCCCTTACTACCCCATTTACTGAGCTGTTACAATGCTTTTTTATTGATTCGCAATACGAGATTAGTTAAGTAACTTCTATATATGAGTAAGATCAACATTCTCCCCGAAGATCTCATTAATAAAATTTCAGCAGGCGAAGTTGTTGAACGTCCCTCATCTATTCTTAAAGAACTTGTAGAAAATTCCATAGACGCAGAAGCTTCAGAAATTACGGTTGCAATAACCAGTTCAGGCATTGAATCAATAACAATTGAAGATAACGGCATCGGCATGAGTAGTGAAGAAGTTTTACTCGCTTTGAAACGTTACACCACAAGTAAAATTAAAGATATACATGACCTCTATACAATTTCAACACTGGGATTTAGAGGTGAAGCGCTTCCGTCTATTGCAGCTGTATCAAAAATGAAAATTGAAACAAAACAAAAAAATAGTGATTTAGGCACACGTATTGTCTTGCGAGGTGGAGAAATTATTCATAGTGAACCGATTGGATGTAAAGATGGAACATCTATCACTGTAGAAGATTTATTCTTTAATACACCGGTGCGAAAAAAATTTCTGCGAGGTGAAGAGACAGAACGAAAAGATTGTATTACTAAATGGAATTATTGTGTGTGCGGGTTTGAAAATATTTCATTTACACTCCATGCTGATTCGAAACATATTCACTATCCACGTACAGCAAAAAGCAAAGAAAGAATCCTTCGAATATTTGGCATGAATGAGAACGATCTTATTGAATTTCACCATAATAGCTTTGATATAGAACTTTTTGGCTATGTTTCTCATCCACATTCTACGAAATCAAATAGCCAAAGCATATATACGTATGTCAACAATCGCACTATTCGGAATTCTTCTCTCAATCATGCAATTACGCATGCCTATCAAGATATTATTCCTCATGGAAAATACCCTATTGCTGTTCTTTATATTACGATTCCTCCTCATCGGATTGATGTGAATGTTCATCCACGAAAAGAAGAAGTAAAATTTTCCAATCAAAACGAGATATACCAGCTGATTTATAAAAGTATTAAACATGCTCTGATTAACAAAAATTATTATAGTAAGCCCACCCAAACTGCTGCTCAAAATTTCTTTCAATCTTCATCTCAATCTTTTTATGCCAAGACTATTCCGCAAAAATCACCTCAAGAAGCAATAATGCACATGAATTTTATTGAAGAAAAGAAAAATGTCCCGGTCATTGATGAATCAATAGAAAAGGCTTCTTCCTTTGCAGACAGCACTATTATAGGGCAATACAATAGCACGTATATCATACTCGAAAAAGATAATAATCTCATTCTAATGGATCAACATGCAGCAGCTGAAAGAATTACGTATGAACGATTATGTACACTGGAAAAAAACCAGGACAAAAAAATACAAAAGCTGCTTTTCCCTGTTGCTATTCCAATAGAGAATCTCAATAAAAAAATTATTTCTTGTCTTATCGAAGAGCTGCAAACCATTGGATTCAATCTCGCCATACAAGACGAGCAGCTTATCTTTGCTGCTATTCCAAATTTATTTTTAGAAGCACATGTAGAAAAATTATTCCGAGATCTGTATGAAGAACTTGAAGAAAATGATATTGTAACAAATGCAGAAGAAATCAAAAAGAATATTTTAAAAACTCTCTCATGCCATCATTCATTGCGGGCGAATAAAAATCTCAATGAATTACAGATACGCCTTCTTCTGGCTGACCTCGATCACGCACGACATAATCAAACATGTCCACACGGCCGGCCTATCTATATCAAATATACATTAGGACAATTCGAGCGAATGTTTGGAAGAGCATAGAGGAGTTTTAAGCTTTCCTTATCACATGCGCAGTGAGATTATGGTAATCCTCTGCTCCGCGGGATAGCTGATCATGTTCAAAAATTGTTTTTTTATAAAGAGGCGCTTCTCGGAGGGTCGTATTAATTCGTATAGGATCGAGAACTTTGCCATTAAAGTTCGAACGTAAAAGTTCGATCACTCTATTAGCAATATTATTTCTAATATCGTAAAATGTAGGAAGAATACCTAAGATTTTAATATTATGTTTATAGAGATCTTTTATATGTTTTATATATTTGAGTACTTGGTTGAGACCAACGACCGATAAGTAGTCACATGAAACGGTAATGATAAGTTCTTCAACAAAAAGCAAAGTATTCTTATTCATCAAGCTATGTGATGGAGCACAATCAAAAATAATAAAGTCATAACGTGGAGAAATCTTTTCAAACTTCTTTTTTAAAACAAACTCTCGTTCTTTTACCGTAGCTAAATTCAACTCAACATGAGCAATATCTTCATCGGAAAGCATGATATCCCAATTCGGAGCTTTTGAAACAATACAACTCTCAAACTGGATTCCATCCGCTAAAAAATGTCCCAAAGTACGTGGCCATTTCAGACCCAAGCTTGCAGCAATATTGCCTTGCGAATCGGTATCAACAAGAAGCGTTTTATAGCCTTTAATTGATAATGAAGCAGCAAGATTCAATGCTGTTGTTGTTTTTCCGGTTCCACCCTTTTTATTTAAAATTGCAATCTTACGAGCACTTTTTGTCGATGGAAATTTTTCCTTTGGTTCTTCTTTTTTCGCGAGAAATTGTGCCCGACAGGTCGTATCGCAAAAATAATAAGTAGCGCCATTGACGCTATAGATTTGATTGATCTTAGTAATAGGAGTCAGCTTACTACACACAGAACATATTTTTGACTCTTTTGTATTCAAAACCGGATTACGGCATGAAATCGAACAGTAAAAAGTAAGAGTTCCGTTAGCGTCTACTTTCTGAAAACTAAATTTAGGAACAAAATTTTTACCACATGTAGTGCATTGCTGAGTATGCATTTTCCCTCCGGAAACTTCACGAGCACAAATACTGGAGCATCTATACAAAAATCAACGGGAAGAATCCACTAAAAAC
>JAHFAK010000080.1 GCA_023250585.1 Deltaproteobacteria bacterium | reverse complement strand
TTCTGATGCATCTTTTTCTTTTGGCTCAAGAGTTCCACAGGGCGTAACATCGCATTCGTTTGTAAATGAAGTAACAGCAACGCGATAGAGATCGGGATTTTTGTTGTCTACTTCAAGGGGTACATAATACTGAAGCGTATCGACGTGTTCTTTATCAAGATGTTCATACGAAAGATCTGCCATCTTAACGCTCACAGCTTCGCAGATGGTATCAATCGTTGGTTCTTTATTACATACCATCAATGATTTTTCATCTGATGATCCAGATTGAACGATTGTAACTTTATAGTGTACTTCTTTACATGAAAGTCCTTCTACTTCTCCAATACTATCAAAAATTGCTTTTGGGACGGTGTACGCAAATTTTTTATTTTTTTGATTTGGAATTTCTACATTGTTTTCATACCACACATAACTTGTAGAGCCTGCAGTAGCTTCATTTGCAACGACTGCTTCAAATTGGGCCACCGGTGATTCTGGCCATATTGCTGGAATTTCATTCACGATTTTAGGAGCTCCAATATATAATTTTACATCGCCTGGCTCGCCTGATGTTGTTGTTGGTTTTACCGTAATCGTAATTTTATCGGTATCGCAGGTAACATCTTCTTCGTCTTTTGGTTTAATCTTGAGTGTTACTTTAACCGATTGTTCAGCACTTACGGTTGGAGCAGTGAATGACGTATCTACTTTATCCGTTGGACTAACGCTTCCCGATTCCACACTCCATGCATAAATAATATCATCGCTATTGGGATTATTAATTGTAGCTGTAATTTGCGTGGCAGTTCCAGAATCTATAATCAGACTTCCTGCGGAAAGAGTATCTATCTTGGCAGTAAACGAGTCACATGCAGTAGGATGATCGGCTGATTTGTCAGATAGTGTAATGGAGAGACTTGTGCTTGATTTAGTAATTGTTCCGGATCCGCTATAACGTAACTTCCCATCACCATCTTCTATTTTTACATCAAGAGTACGATTGCCATCGACAGCAATATCAGTCAGCGTATAGCTTGCAGCCTCGGTCATTGAATACGAAACTTTATTGAAAGGACCCTGATCTTTTGGAGTACTCGATAAGGTGTACGTAACGTCATAAAACCCTAATTCAGACGCATTATTGGGAAATTGTAATGTAATCGCAAGACTTGCTATGACGGTGGTAGTATCGCCGGTATTTTCTCCTGAACCTTTTGTATTTCTTCCTCCCGTGCAGCCGGCTATGAAAATAGCGAGGAGAATAATCACAAGACTACTTTTTATGGTGAGCATAGGTTTTCCTTTCATCATATCCACTATGAACCTCTGAAAAATGTCCATCTGCTTCGTTGCACACAAGAGTCACAATCCTCACATACTACCTGAGTATGCTCCGGTTGTGACTCTTGCGTGCGCCTTACATCTGGACCTTTTTGAGAGGTTCCCTCAAATGTGAGTTTTTCACAGAGTCCACTATTCTTAATGTGCAAGATGAGTGCCAAAAGAGGTTAAAAATAACTCAGCCTAACCTGCTGAAAACAAAGCTGTTGCGCGCAAAATGTCTCTCGATGGTCTGATTTTTCTCAAGATGCGATCAGAACAGTATGTAATCTTTTCATAAGTAAAGACTAGATTCCCGCTTTCGCGGGAATGACACTAGGGATAGCTCAGTAAATGGGGGAATTAAGTAATTTCTCTATGGAACTGGATCCCGCGGTCAAGCCGCGGGATGACAATTTGAGAGTGTTTCCCGTTTGTCATCCCGTGGCTTGACCACGGGATCCATCTTCATTTTTCCCATTAACTGAGCTGGTACTGACACTAGGAATTTCTGCTTGATTTCACATCTCACTCATTTTATAAGAAGCATTCATTAATAGTAATAGGACAATGTAATGAAAATACATGAATATCAGGCAAAAGAAATTTTGCGTACATTTGGTGTAAAAACTCCCAAAGGAGTAGTCATTAAAAATCTTACTGAGCTTAATTCAGTTCCCGAGAAACTCAAATCCACTAAATATGTAGTCAAAGCGCAGATTCATGCGGGGGGCCGTGGCAAAGGCGGTGGAGTAAAAATTGCAAAGACCACCGATGAGTTGCAAACATGCGCAAAGCAGATTCTTGGTATGAATTTGGTAACTCATCAAACAGGGCCTGAAGGCAAAATTGTCCGAACACTTTTAATTGAAGAAGGTCTTTCGATTCAAAAAGAACTCTACCTTGCCATGATTACCAATAGAAAATCAGAATCATTTTCGCTCATTGCATCTTGTGAAGGTGGCATGGAAATTGAAGAAGTTGCTCATAAAAGCCCGGAGAAAATTATTACCGAAAATGTTGGATATTATTCCGAACTGCCAATGTATGCGATTCGCAATATCGCGTATGGCCTTGGCCTTTCGCAAGAACTCATGAAGCCTTTTACAAAACTAGCCCAAGGAATTTATAAAGCGTTTATTACCCTTGATTGCAGCTTACTTGAAATTAACCCGCTCATTATTACGTCTGATAATGATTTAGTTGCCCTCGATGCAAAAGTGAATTTTGATAACAATGGATTAGTTCGTCACAAAGAACTGCTGGAATTGCAAGATATTCATGAAGAAGATCCTCGTGAACTCGAAGCAGCAAAGCATGGACTCAGCTATATTAGCCTTGATGGAAATATCGGTTGTATGGTTAATGGAGCAGGACTTGCCATGGGAACAATGGATACTATTAAGCTTCATGGAGGATCACCAGCGAATTTCTTAGATGTTGGCGGAAGTGCGACAACCGAACAAGTTTCAAAAGCATTTGAGCTCATTCTTTCTGACAAAAAAGTAAAAGCAATTCTCATTAATATATTCGGTGGCATTATGAAATGCGATACCATTGCGAATGGTATTATTGCGGCTGCGCGCACTATGCATTTTCAGCAACCAATGGTTGTTCGTCTTGATGGCACAAATGCCGATATTGCGGCAGGGATTTTGGAAAAATCAGAGCTGAAAATTATTACTGCTAAAAATATGGATGAAGCTGCTAAAAAAGTTGTCCATGCGGTGCAATAAATTACGAAGAGGGTGATATGTCAATATTAGTAGATAAAAACACTAAAGTGATTTGCCAAGGCATTACGGGCAGTGCGGGGTCATTCCATACTGAAAAATGCAAAGAATATGGAACAAACATCGTTGGAGGAGTTACTCCAGGAAAAGGGGGGAGTAGCTATTTAGGTGTCCCTATTTTTAATACCGTGAAAGAAGCACGCAAAAAAACACATGCCAATGCAACGATGATCTTTGTTCCTGCCCCATATGCTGCTGATGCCATTATGGAATCAGCAGAAGCTGGTATTGAATTAATTGTTGCAATCACCGAAGGAATTCCCGTAAATGATATGATTCAGGCTAAAGCATTGGTGACTAAAAAAGGTGCTCGATTAATTGGTCCAAACTGTCCAGGCATCATTACTCCAGATGCATGCAAAATTGGAATTATGCCAGGGTTTATTCATAAAAAAGGCCATGTCGGAGTTATTTCTCGAAGTGGAACATTGACCTATGAAGCTGTTCATCAATTGACAAATCTTGGTATTGGACAATCAACCTGTATAGGAATCGGTGGTGATCCTATTATCGGCACAACATTTATAGATGCTTTGAGTTTATTTAACAATGATCCCGAAACCCATGCCGTAGTTATGATCGGCGAAATTGGCGGAGAAGCAGAAGAAGAGGCAGCGCTCTATATAAAAAATAATTTAAAAAAACCGGTTGTGTCTTTTATTGCCGGTCTTACAGCTCCTCAAGGAAAACGTATGGGACATGCAGGAGCTATTATTTCAGGAAGCAGTGGACGAGCTGAAGATAAGATTCGCGCGCTCGAAGCTGCAGGCGCAAAAGTGGTCAGAAATCCAGCTGAAATAGGAGCGGGTGTAAAAAGTATCTTGGGTACTGTGTAAAAGGAGAAGATCGCATGGAACAAACATTAGTAATTATTAAACCTGATGCAGTTAAAAGAAAATTAATTGGGAAAATTTTGCAGCGTTATGAGAGAGCAGAATTTACTATTCGGGCAATAAAAATAATTCAGCTGTCTGAAAATAGAGCGAAAGAATTTTATAGTGTTCACCAAGAAAAGCCGTTTTATAACGACCTTGTTGCTTTTATGGCAAGTGGTCCTTGTGTGCCTTTGATTATTGAGGCAGAAGATGCGGTTATGCGTAATCGAGAACTTATGGGTGCAACTAATTACAAAGAAGCAAAAGAAGGAACCATCAGACGTGAATTTGCAACAAGTATTCAAGAAAACTGCGTCCATGGCTCTGATTCTGCTGAAAATTCACATAAAGAAATTCGATTCTTTTTTACCGAAAGCGAGTTGGTTTAATAAAGATGCTTCAAACATTAGCAACAATAAATTTACTCTTTTTAGGAATCATGCTCATTTTAATTCCTATTGTTACTATTAGTCGTACGACCCGCAAATACATTTCTCAAATGGCCTATATTATTATTCCTATGTTTTGTATTGTGTGTATCTTTAGTTTTATTATCTTTCTCTTTCAATAGACTTCATCTCTTAATCTTAATTTCGTATTTAAACATACACAACGCAAGAACGAGCAGACAAAGGCACGACGAAGTCAAGGAATGAGGCGTACTCTTAGTTACGCCGCAATGACGAGACGAGGAGTAACGAATGTATGCGAAGTTATGGCGTTGTGTATAAAATAATTGATTTAAAAGCCAGATCTTGTTTTTATAGATATATGAAAAAGCACGCTACTCTGTTGCTTCTATTATTCTTGTATTTTATTTCTTTTTCTGTGTTTGCCAAAACCGATGTTTCGTATACTCTCACTCAATGCTATCAACATGCGCTTAAAAGAAGTGATTCAATTGCTCAAAATACCGAACTGATTTACCAAGCTGAAGAACGTATTAAGCAAGCACGTGGAAATTTTTTTCCTACGCTTTCTGTAAAGGCATCATATTTGCGACAAGAAGTTCCTCCTCCGACTTCAGCGATTGCCACAGATATAACACCAGCCGATCAAACCATTGCGAGTGTTACAGCAACACAAAATCTCTTTCGCGGTTTTAGAGATTTGGCATCATTGAAACAACGAACAGGCGAAGAGAAAGCCTCAGAAGCTCTGCGCGAGCAGGCAAAGCTTCAACTTTTTCAGGATACTCTCGATGCATTTTATACTGTACGAACCTATGAATGTGATATTCTTAATTATCAAAACGAAATAGAAGCCAATCAGCAAAGAAAGCAAGAGCTCTTGAATTTAAAAAGGCTTGCGCGTGCGCGTGAGGCGGATATTGTTTCGGTTGATTCTGCTATCGCGAGTCTTGAAGCTGCTCTCGAAAGCACGTATGGTCTTTTAGATGCAAGCCGGGAGACCCTAGCATTTTTAACAGGATTACCGACAGAAATAAAACTCAACGATGTTGAATCATATCCCCAGGAACTATTACCTGCTGAAAGTTGGATTACTGATATAGACAAAAGACCTGATATAATTCAATTGCAAGAAGAACTTGTCATTGCTGAGAAAAGAATAGAGTTTACAAAAAGTGGGCATTTCCCTGTACTTGATGCAGGAGCAGATTATTATTTCAAACGGCCTGGAATTTATGATGATATTAATTGGGATGTTTTTATAACTATCAACGTGCCGATTTTTTCCGGAGGAATAACTCAATCACAGATACGAGAAGCTACATCTGCCAAACGAGAAGCAGCAATTAAAGTGAGTGAGAGAAAAAAGCAAAGAGAGTATGATGTTCGTTCATTGTATAGAACTCTCGTAAGAATCCGAAGCCAAGTCAGCAAGCTTGCTAAGGCTTCAGAGCTTTCAAATAAAAGATACGATCTTCTCATTAAAGATAACCGTGCAGGTTTGGCTACTAACATTGATGTGCTTCAAGCACTTGCTACGGCATATCAAACAAAACGTTCATATGATCATGCACAGCTTGCCGCAAAACAGTCGTATCTTAAGCTTGAAGTCATTTCTGCCATAAGAGATTTAAAAAAATTAGAAGAGGGTGCATCGTTATGACAAGTATTCTACGCTCTATAAAAAAACATATTCTTTTGAGTTCATTTATTTTTATTGTGATTGTTGCGATAGCGATAGGTTTTGGTATTCGCAAAAAATTTGTGAAAGATTTGATCTTAACTGATCCAATCAAAAGAGGCTCGATTGTTGAAAGCGTATATGGAATAGGCACCGTAACGGCGACAAAAAGTTATCAGCTCAAATTGGGAATCACGAGTACTATTAAAAAACTCTATATAAAAGAAGGAGATCATGTAGAGAAGGGACAATCACTCGTTGATCTCGATGGTACAGGTGTTTTGACTGCTCCGTTTGCTGGTATCATTACCCAACTTCCGGTGAAAATTGGTGAAACCGTTTTTGCGCAAGCGCTCATTTTGAATCTTACTGATTTGGTCGATCGTTATATCGTTGTTTCATTGGAGCAACGTGCGGTACTACATGTTCATCAGGGCCAACACGCTAAAATTAGTTTTGATAGTATGAGAGAAAAATCCTTTGAAGGAATTGTTCAATCAGTTTACTCAAGTGGAAATAATTTTTTTGTTCGCATTGGCGTGTCCCATTTGCCTCCTGAGATTTTGCCTGGAATGACGGGAGATATAGCAATTGCTATCAGCGAACGTAAGGATGTTCTTCTCATTCCTGTTGCTGCTATTGATGTTGATAAAGTATATGTAAAGCAAGAAAGAATTCGGCATAAAGTGGTACAAATTACTACGGGTATTGTGGATGGAGAATTTGCGGAGCTGGCATCCGGAGATATTCATGAAGGTGACCGATTAGTTATCCCCCAGAAAGGGACACTATGATTGAATTGGCGCTCCAATATCTTCTTTCACGTCGTCGGCAAACCATTCTTACCCTGCTTGGTATATTTTTTGGAAGTGCGGCGTTCGTCACTATTTCAGGGCTCATGCTCGGTTTTCGTGAATACATTATTAATCAGCTGGTGAATAATAGCGGGCATGTTCATATCTTAGCTCGTAAAGAATTTTTAACGGAACATTCTCTCGATGAATCGTGGTATGGAAAAGCATTTGAACATATATTCTGGAAAGTTCCTCCATCGGGTAGAAAAGATAGTGCGATGGTTGAAAATCCTCAGAGCTGGTATACAAGGTTGAACAAGGATCCCCGAGTCGTTGCCTATTCACCTCAACTTACCGCAAGTGTTATTGTAAGTAACGGAAAAGCTACGGCACCTGCTACAATTATTGGTTGTGATCCCCTGGCTCAGAAAAGAGTTACGACAATTGGAGAATACGTTATAGAAGGCAATTTCAATGATCTTGCACTTGGAGGAAACAAGCTAGCCTTGGGCGATGAACTTGCAAAAGAACTTGGGGCAACCATTTTTCAAACTGTCCAGGTATCGCTTGCAAATGGTATGCCCTCGCCATTTAAAGTTGTCGCAATTTTTAAAACAGGAACAAAGCAAATGGACAACGTTGCATTCGGCGCAATTAGCGATATACAAAAAGTTAACCAAACACCCAATCAGGTAAATGAAATCACCGTGCGCCTCTATGATTATACTCAAGCTGCGATGCTTGCAGATTCATGGTCTGCAATGAGTTTCGAAAAAGTAGAAAGTTGGGATCAACAGAATGGAAATATTTTTAATGTTTTTAAAATCCAGGATGCGATTCGTTTTCTTTCTATTGGATCGGTTCTGATTGTCGCGGGTTTTGGGATCTACAATGTGCTCAACATGACGGTTGTTCAGAAAAGAAAAGACATCGCCATCCTCCGTTCAATGGGCTACAATACGTATGAAATTGTTTCGCTTTTTTTCTCACAAGGATTACTTTTGGGAGTAACAGGTGCTGCCTTTGGTCTTTTCTTTGGTTATTGTTTTTGTCTCTATCTTCAAACCATCCCCTTTGCAGGCGGCCCCCTTGGCTCAGGTTCAGGGCATTTAATTATTTCCTTTAATCCACGAATTTATGTTCAAGCGCTTTGCTTGGCTCTTATGTCGACTTCAATTGCAAGTATTTTACCTGCCCGTGCTGCAGGAAAACTTACGCCTTTAGAAATTATTCGTGCAGGAGCGGAGTAATCTGGATGGGAATCATTGCAAAAAATATTGGAAAAATAATTGGAGAGCCACCCACGCGAATTTTGACTGATATTAATCTCGAAATAAAAAGCGGCGAGTTTGTCGCACTTACGGGGCGATCGGGCTCAGGGAAAAGTTCGCTTCTGTATTTACTCAGCAGTATTGATGTTCCTTCAGAGGGAACCATTGAGCTTGAAGGACATAATATTAAAAAAATTAAGAAGAAGGTGCTGTATCGTTTTAGAAATGAAAAGATGGGATTTATTTTTCAATTTCATTATCTTATTGCAGAACTTACTGCACTCGAGAACGTCCTTTTACCAACACGAAAATTTGGATATGAAAAACAAAAAAAATCATATGCAGCGGATCTTCTCAAACAAGTAGGTCTAGAAAATAAAGAATATCGTTTGCCACGACAACTTTCAGGTGGAGAACAACAACGCGTCGCTGTTGCACGTTCATTAATCATGGAGCCTCAATATATTTTTGCCGATGAACCAACTGGATCTCTTGATTCAATCAATGGCGATATGGTCATGAATATCATTCGTGATGCGAATGAAAAACTAGGAACTACCGTAGTTCTCGTCACCCATGATCCAGACTTTGCACAAGAAGCCAAACGGCAGGTTCATTTGGCTGATGGAAAGATTGTGTGAGTTTTCAGAGAGTCCTATAGTTTACTCAATTGAAGTATTGCGAAAGGTAATTCTCCATACTTCATGTCTTTATCATTTGTAATAAAGTAGTCACAATGCTCATGCCAGGCGGTAGCCAGCTGTATTGCATCGGGTGTTCGTATTGACATTCGAGATCGTAGCTCGGCAGTTTTTTCAGCAATTTCAAAGGTTAAAGGAATAATGGAGAGATGAGGAAAATGGCGAAAAAAGGCTGTATATCGTGCAACCTGAGCGAGGTTAGCATCTTTTTTTGGTTTAGTAAGGCATTCTGCAATAGTTAAAGTACTGATAATTCCAAAATAAACCCCCTCCTCTAATCGTTGTAACAATGATCGAATGGTCGTCTTATACTCTTCATTATGCTCAAAGGCATAAATAAAAATCATAGAATCAAACATTACTTTTTTCGACTTTTCAATGAAGAATTTCTTTTCTCCCATTGTTCTCTTTCTTTGGTAATATATTCAAGAGCGTCAATTCCGTTCCATAGGTCTTTTTCTAATGAGAGCGCCATTTCAGTAAATGAAGAAGGCTTTGGTATAATAACGATTACATTCTCGATATATTCTATTAAAACCTCTCCCTGTGGACGTAAGTTGAAGTGTTTTCTAATTTCTCGCGGAAGGACTATCTGATATTTATCATTTATTTTAGCATACTTTTTGTTCATTTGTATCCTATAATTTTTATTATTACTATAATATATAAAAATGTAGTATTTTGTCAAGATCCGTTTGTAATCAAGAAAATTAAAATGATAAAAATAGCTTTCGTCCAAAATTTATACTGAGACGTTTTAATCTACTTCGACGTAATTCGCATCTCATTACATCGAACAAGCTTTACTCTTACTTATTCCCATATATACATTATCAGTATGAGTAAATATAAGTTTACTTCATACTTTGAAAGAGTGGTGTATTAGGGTTATTGAAAAGCCAATAAGATGTGAGCCACAAGAGGAAAATAGATTTCGTTTCTTTGGAAAAATTGAAGAATTAGAGGGAAAAATATTACGTGTAGTTACGCTTAAAGACAAAATAACTATACACAATGCTTTTTCCGATAGGAGGTTTAAGATATGAATTTAAGTTACTATGCAGATACTGATTCACTCTACATTGAATTCTCTTCTAAAGACAGTGCAGACAGTAAAGAAATTTCTCCTGGTATTGTTCTAGACTATGATGACGAAGGTGAATTAATAGGGATTGATATCGATAATGCTAGTAAGAAACTCGATTTAAAGCTGTTGACTATCAACAGTGTTCCATCAGAAGTTCGGATTAAAGCAGCTTAATCAAAACTGCTCAGGAAAATTATGTTTACTTCGACCATAAAGAAGATTCCAGCAAGAATGAAATTGGTCTTAATAAATCCGATCACATCTGAGTATCAGAGAATGAGAAATAGAATTTACAGCTATGAATATTTTTCATAGCGAAATAATTTTTTATATGTAAGATTAGTTAGTATGAGATTATAATATATTATATCTTGCTGAATATAGTGTAAAAAAAAACAAATTATTATGGTATGTATCTTGCATCACCTTTACTCTTTGAGTATTGAATACTTTAATATCTTTTAACAAGGAGTACAGTATGAAATTGCGAAGATTAATGTACTATACTACCAGTGCTATGGTTGTAGTAATTTTTTTTTCGAGTAATAGTTACGGGAGGAAAACCAGCTGTAGTTATCCTGAGCCTGATCCTTATGGGCCTATTTATTTGCCTATTTATGATGAGCTTGATGATGAGACACTGAAAAGCTTGCAAAAGTGTCCTGTCAAACAAGAATTCGTAAGAGAGACTCAATGTACAATAAACGAAAATGGGAATTGTGAACTTTCGGGAGCAATCTTGAAAGACACAATATTAACACTGCGTAAAAGTCCTTATGAAGTAGTAGGTGATTTCCAAGTTCCTCCAGGATTAAAGCTTCGTATTCAACCGGGAGTAAAAGTATATTTCAATGAGGACTCACGAATTTTAGTTCAAGGAGCTATCAAAGCAGTGGGAACTGAAACAAAGAAAATTCTCTTTACGTCAGTTACTGGAGGAACTTTGTCTCGAGGAACGATGATTGAGTTTTATAACACCAATTTATATAATCAACTTCTCGAATATATAATATTTTCATATGGCTCAAAAACATTATTCCTAAATGACAACCCAATAGATCAAGCAACTCAGAATATCGGGACATTAAGAAGTAATCACCTGGAGTTCATAAATAATGTTAAGAATGTAGATTCTAATAACAATATAGTATTAAATAATATGAGAGCTACCGAGGGTAGTATGAAAATTTATGCCTGGGGTTTAACAACGTTCATTTCAATAGATCATGCTATATTAACTAATGTACAATTTTACATTAACAATACACTAAAAATAGAAAATTCTACTTTGAATAATGTAGGGTATGAGGGTTTGAGGACTGATACTAAGTTGCATTCAAATGTATACTATTAATAATCCATTTAAAAGCAGTTAGGAGATGTATTCTTTGGGGGTCATTTTCTAAAACGATCAATGATT
>JAHFAK010000079.1 GCA_023250585.1 Deltaproteobacteria bacterium | reverse complement strand
AGCTTAGCCAGCTACCTTTAAAACGGCAAACTGGAACAGGGGGTATCCGACGGTTGTGGCTGTATACATTATTTTCCGTATAAGAGAGAAAGGTAGGCTTTTATCAGCCTGAAGTATCACATTTTGGGGTCCTGGGGTATATTGAGCTTGAAGCGCTTCTTTATATTGAGTTACCTTTTTCTTTTCTTTGAGTTCATTAAACAATGAGACAATAATTTCTTCTTTAAGGTCATTTTTATTTATAGTGTTATCAATAATTGATACGATTCTTTTTCCATCAATCGTAATTGCTTCTTTCGTTGCAATAATAACAATAGAGACAACAGGATCTTTTTGGCTCGTTGATTTAGGAAGCTGAATATCTTTTGGTGGAGTGAGCTTAAATTCGCTTACTGAATAATTCTGGAGCAGAACAATTAAGACGATAGTAAATACGTCAATCATAGATGTAAGAGTTAACGTGAAGTGAGTCTTTCTTTTGGCATTTCTCAGTCTTAATTCTTTTAATTTTCTCATGCTTTTAATTAGTCCGTTACGGTAGCAATTACCGCATTTTCAAAAAGTTTGGTTTGTTTTCTCATTCCATCCTCTGAAATTAGGGTCGTTAAACGAGCTGCATCCATAGTTTTAATAATATTATCATACAGAATTTCAGATTCTGGAATAATAAAAACGGTATCTTCATCAGGAAATTGTTTTTTAATACTTAAAAGAGCTTTACTCAATTCTTCAAAGTCATATTGTCCGTTCATTCCTTTGGGAATGAGCTCACCTTTTACACTGAGATAATTTTTAAGAGAGTCATTTATTGTAGGAGCTGCGAGAGGAGTATCTTTTAATTTACCCTTAATGATAAAACCATGAGGAACGATTGTTACTGTCAGGGCTATCCCTTGCTTTAATTCAGCTACCTTATCTTTGTCCTCATTACCGATGAGAGGAAGAGACGTATCAATAGTACCTATTTGTACAAAAACTGTTGATACAAGCAAGAACGTGATTAAGAGAAGAAATATGTCCATGACAGGAACAAGATTTAATTCTTCATCGTGTTCACTTGTCATTCTAAGCCTTCTTTGAGATGGTTTTAATGCCATTTTAGCCGCTCTTTTATGATAAGGTTATTTTACGATGCCTGTTGTTTCACCTTGATTTTTCATTGAATGCTTGCGAACGGTGAGAAGGTTAATGAGCTTTACCGAATAGAAATCAATATCATCGATAATTTTTGTTGTTTTATTTTGTAATATACTATGGGTAAGCATACACGGAATAGCGACTATAAGACCAAAAGCAGTGTTAAACATATTGATAGAGATACCTTGAGCAAGGGCATCAGCACGACTTGAGGCTTCTTCTAAATTGATAGAATGGAATGCAATGATAAGACCTTGAACCGTTCCTAAAAGACCCAAAAGCATTGCAACGTTTGCAATCATTGCAAGATACGGAGTTCTTTTTTGAAGTTCAGGTAATACTTCAAGTGTTTTTTCATAGACAGCGTTTTGAATTTCTTCTTCAGATTTATTTGCTTTTAAAAGACCAGTCTTTATAACTTTGCATAAAGCTGCTTGTTGATCAGCATTGCAAAGCTTAATAGCGCGATCAATGCTATCTTGTTGAATAAACTTTTCGATTTGGTCCATTAAGGCTTTTCCATTGGTGTTGTAACGAAACATAATAAAGATGAATCGTTCAATCATGATCGCCACTGCGAAAATTAAAATAACTGCAATGACATACATAAAATCGCCGCCTTTGTAGAAATAACTTGCTATATTAGCCATAGGTGGACCTCCAAAAACGTTAATTCTTGATAATGTGGGGAAGATTAGCAGATGAAAAATTGGATGTCAAAAAATTATTGAAAATATCAGTTTACTAATAGAGTATTCTCACACGTATAGTTCCCGGGACTTTCACAAGGGCTTCGGTCATCGAGGAATCAAGCTTTTGATCGACGTCGGTGACGACATATCCGAGGGTTTCATTTGTTTTAAGATATTGGCCTTCGATATTGATTTTGTTTTTTGAGTAAACGCTATTGAGCTTTGATAGTACACCAGGAATATTTTTATGAATATGAATAATCCGATGTTTATTCATCATGACGGGAAGTTCAACCTCTGGAAAATTAATACTTCTGCCCGTTGAGCCAGTCGTAATAAATGTAACTAGTTTCTTACTCATTTTTTCTGCGATCATTCGTTGTGCTTCAAGCGTACTACCTGCAATATGAGGAGTGAGAATCACATTATCAAATTGTTGTAATTCTGTTTCAAAAACTGCTCGTTGGGTATGAGGTTCTTCGGGGTAAACATCAAGAGCTGCACCTCCAAGATGTTTCTTTTCCAAAGCTTCTGCCAGATCAGGAATGATAACAACTGATCCACGGCTTGTATTAATAAGATATGATCCGCGTTTCATACAATCCAATTCTTTTTTGCCGATCATTAGCTTGGTCGATTTATTTTCAGGAACATGGAGAGAAACTATATCAGCTTTTTTCAAAAGGTCTTTCATTGTTGAAACCGGACGCGCATTGCCAAGCGGAAGTTTATCTTGAACATCGTAATAAATAATATTCATGCCCAGCGATTCTGCCATAACTGAAACTTGCGAGCCAATGTGTCCATAACCAACAATACCAAGGGTTTTACCTCTAATTTCGAAGCTATGCGCTGTAGTTTTTTCCCAGATTTTATTATGCAGTTTCATTGACTGACGAGTAATGCTGCGGAAAAGATCAATAATTAGACAGATCACCAATTCTGAAACACTTCGCGTGTTAGAATAGGGCTCATTGAAAAGTACTACTGCCTTTTCTGTTGCGCATTTCTTATCAATTGTATTGGTGCCAATGCAGAAGGATCCAATCGCGATTAAGTTTTCAGCGCAGTCGAGCACCTCTTGCGAAATAGTTGTTTTCGAGCGCATTCCCAATACATGTATGGTGCGAATTTTTTCTTTGAGCAGTTTCTCGGGAAGAGATTTTTTAAAGTACTCCACATTAAACTGTTCGTTTTGTAAAATTTTGAACGCAATGGGATGAACTCCCTCGAGAAGCAAAACGTTCATTTTATTTCGTGGTTGATTAATAAGCATCATGAAAGTGCCTCTACAACGTCATTAAAATTATAGCAAACTTTATCTGCATAGGGGTACACTTTATCGCGTTTTATAAATTCAGCATAATAAAAAAAGTACTGAGCCGCACCTTCTTTTTTTATTTCAAAATCTGTATATCCATCACCAATAACAAGTGTTGTTCCTGAAAGATTCAATGAGCGAACAATTTTTACTTTGCCTTGTTTTTGCGATAGAGGATTCTCGCTATTAATTCCTGTGCAAAATCCATATTCATTAAAAATGAGGTGATTAGCATATACGTTTTTGAGCGGTATGCCAAGTTTCTCAGCTACAGGATTAATAATTTCGCAAAATCCATTAGAGACAATAAAAAGATTTTTCTTTCGAAAAAAATCAATATTTTGGATTAATGTTTTACTGATAGTTTCCTTTGCTGCAATAATAACTTCATCCAAAATGCTTTGTGCAATTGGTAATTCAGAAAAGCGCAGTCTCAATGAATCCTCAATCGGTATAGTACCATTCATTGCTTTTTCGGTAATGTCTTTAATGCGGGCCATAATTTGTTTAGAATCTTTACGGTCTGCAAGTGAAAGCTCTACCATCACTTCAAGTGTTTCTAATCCAACAATGGTTGAATCAAAATCGAGAATAAGATTATCTATTTTAATTTTAGACATAGGTAATAAAGGTAACAAATAAACAATAAAAAGCAATGAATGTTAACAGCTCAGTAAATGGGAAAAATGAAGATGGATCCCGTGGTCAAGCCACGGGATGACAAACGGGAAACACTCTCAAATTGTCATCCCGCGGCTTGACCGCGGGATCCAGTTCCATAGAGAAATTACCTAACTCCCCCATTAAATAAATGAGTTGGTACAAAATTTTTGTGTAAAAATGTCAGTAATCTTATGGATAAGTGTGATTAAAGAAATTTGTTTGTTTAAAATCTTTTCCATGGAAGTCACTTTACAATCAGGAATCCCACAGGGAGTAAATGTGTAGAAATAGTTAAGATCTGTCGTAACATTGAGGGCAAAACCATGATAGGTAACACGTTTTTCTACATGGACACCAATTGAACAAATCTTTGCATCATCTACCCAAATTCCAATGGGAAATTCAGTATTACGCTTACCTTGTATAGTATAGCGGGCAAGCAGGTCGATAATGATTTCTTCTAAGCTATAAATATACTCTTTAACTTTGAGTTTGTAGTCATCAAGGCGAATAATGGGATAGCACACGAGTTGGCCAGGGCCATGATAGGTAAGCTTTCCCCCACGATTAGTGTCGACAATTGAAATGCCTTTTTGGGTATAATAATCAGCAGGAAATTTAAAATCAGCCTTGTCAGATGCCGCTCCGCACGTAATTACATGCTCATGTGTGGTAAAAAAAAGCGTATTATTTTTGGTGGAATTTAGGACATCATGATGAATTTCTTTTTGAATAGCATACGCTTTAGTATAGCTGCAATCCGGTAAATAAAAATGATCGAATTTCATGTGATGCTTGTATCGTAAGATTATAGAGCAGTCTAGAGTAAAGAAGACTTGATTAAAATTCTTAAAGTCTCAAACACTGAATCTTACCACATATGTTTTGAACTGAAGATATATTAAGAAAATAGCTTCAAGAATGTTTCGGCGTTCACTATCTTAATTCCATGATACACTTTCAGTGGTAATAAATGCTTTTTGTCTCCAGTTATTATATAGTGAGCATTTGCTGACACCCCACATTCGAGTATCCGATTGTCGGAATCATCTTCTTTGAGAACAGTAATTTTATTTTGAGGTGATATTTTTGAGGTGATATTAAGGTAACGTAACTTCGTAAATCCATGATAACATTTTGAATTATTTCAAAAGGAGCATTAAATTTTTCTGTAAGAACTTTAATAATTTCGTGAAGTATAAAATTTGAAATGACAATTTCAAAAGAGCCTTCTTTCCCACGTTTAATTATTTCTTCAGGTTTACCACCAAAAAGGATGGCAGAAATGAATATATTAGTATCGCAGACAACTTTCACTCTTATTTCCGGATTTCATCAATCAAATTTTCAATATCTTTAGGAGATAGCTTCTTTTGTTTTGCTAAGTGAGAACCCCATAATCTTATTTTTTGCCACTCGGTTTTACTTTGATATTGACGTAATGCTTCTCTTACGAGTTCACTAATCGTTCTCGATTCTTCTTTAGCCAATTTTTCTACAAATTTACACATGGGTAATGGTAAGGAAATAGAAATATTTTTTGTGCTTTTCATCGTATGTCTCATCTATAGTTAATATAAATTATTATTAAATATTATTAAGTATTATGTCAATATTTAATTTCTTTTCCCTGTTTAACGATGACCAAATACCTTGACTCGCGGACTATAACCATTTAGTTTTACCCTCCATGCGTTTCGAATATTTCATAGGTTTCAGGTACTTACTTAGTAAAAAGAATGCCTTCTTGTCTTTGATTACCGCAATATCCATTTTAGGAATTATTTTAGGCGTGACTGCGCTTACGGTTGTTGTATCGGTTATGCAAGGATTTGAATATGACTTGAAAGATAAAATTTTAGGTAACAGTCCGCATATTAGAATATTAAAGTTTGGAGGTCCTGGAATTCCTGATTATGAAAAAGTTGTGGGAAAGATTCGAAATGTTAGAGGCGTAAATGACATTTCTCCGACACTCTACCGCGAAGGTATGGTCATTTCTGAAGCAGGGCTCACCGGTGGTGTTCTCATTAAAGGCATTATTCCAGAATCTACTGAAAAGCTCTTACGATTTTCTCAAAATATTAAGGGGGAAAATAAAACAATTTCTATTCAAGAAGCTTTAATTAATAAAGATGACATATATCCTCCAGTTATTATCGGCAAAGAATTGGCAAATGATTTGTTAGTTGAACCAGGTGAGCTCATCAGTGTTTTGTCGCCAGAAGGTGAGATCACGCCATTTGGAAGCCTTCCAAAAATTAGGAAATTTCGAGTCGAAGGAATTTTTACGTCGGGTTTTTGGGAATTTGATTCTAAATTTATTTTTGCCCACATTAGTTCAGTCCAGAGACTCTTTGCTATTGGCAATCTTGCCAATGTAATTGAAGTGAGCGTTGATAATTTAGATGAGACTTTTCGAATTACTAATAAAATTACCACGCTTTTAGGCGATGAATTCTTCGCACGCGATTGGACACAAACACACAAAAGCCTTTTTAGCGCTTTAAAATTAGAGAAAACGACGATGTTTGTTATTCTCACCATGATCATTCTTGTTGCTGCGTTTAATATTGTAGCAATGCTGATTATGATTGTTATAGAAAAAGGACGGGATATTTCTATTCTCAAATCAATGGGAGTTACTACAAAAAGTATAATGCTCATTTTTAAAACAGCGGGAATGTTTATTGGTATTGTGGGCACAACAATTGGGTTAGTTCTTGGTTATACATTGTGTTTCCTGCTTCAAAATTATATCCGCTATCCGCTTAATCCCGAAGTATATCTCACCGATACATTGCCGGTTAAAGTTGATCCAATCAATTTCATTATGATTGCGGTGTGTTCTCTTCTTATATGTTATATTGCAACGCTCTATCCATCATATCGAGCGGCTAAACTCGATCCCGTTGAAGGTTTACGATATGAATAACGAAATATTTATTGAGATAAAAAATCTCTATAAGGATTACTATAAAGCTCATCAAAAAATAGAAGTATTACGGGGATTAAATTTGGAAATCAAAAGAGGTGAGATTTTTGCTATTGTTGGAGCATCAGGAGTAGGAAAGAGCAGTTTGTTACATATCATCGGAACCCTTGATCATCCAACTAAAGGAACAGTATTATTTTCAGGAGAAGATATTTTTAGTAAAAAACGAAATTCATTTTTGAATACTTTTCGAAATAAAAAAATTGGTTTTGTATTTCAATTTCATTATTTGATGAATGAATTTACAGCGCTCGAAAATGCTATGATGCCTGCTCTTGTGCAAGGCATGCCTCGAGCAGAAGCCGAAGAAAAAGCAAAAACGCTTCTTGATGAATTAAAGCTCGGCAATCGCTTACAGCATAAACCCGGCGAGCTTTCTGGCGGGGAACAACAGCGTGTTGCAATTGCTCGGGCACTTATTAATGAACCTGAAATTATTTTAGCTGATGAACCAACGGGAAATTTGGATACAAAAACTGCACGAGAGGTACAGGATCTTTTTATTATGCTCAATGAAACAAAAAAGATAACTACTCTCATTGTAACTCATAATGAACCTTTTGCAAAAAAACTACACCGAGTGGTTAAACTTGAAGATGGAACCGTCTATCACATTAATTAAAAATAATTTTTTTCTCTCTGTCGCTTTTCTGCTTTTTATATTCAGTCGAGCGGTGTTTGCTGATAGTTCAGCCATTACTGCGATTGAAATTCACGGAAATAAACGCATTGATACAAAGGCTATTCGTAACCATATAGCAATTGCTGTGGGTGATCAACTTGATACAACCACTGTTTCAAAAGATATCAAATCACTCTATGCAATGGGTTTTTTTGATAATATTGTGGTATATCAGGAAGAAACTTCGGAAGGTATCGCGCTCATGTATCAGTTAACAGAAAAACCCCGCATTAAAGCCGTCATTTTTGAAGGAACAAAGTCTTCTGAAGAAAAAAAAGACACAAAAAATAAAGAAGAAGAGGGCGTAAAGCTTGAGAAGGAAGAAAGAAAAGATTGGAAGCCGGGAGATCCTGAAGATACGCGTTACACCTATAAAGTAACCAGCAAAAAAAAGTTTGAGACTAAATCTTCCATTAAAGAAGAAGACATTCAGGAAAAAATTGAGACAAAAGCATATGAATATCTGAGTAGAGCAAAGCTGATGAAGGACGCCAAAACTATCGAAGGACTCTATAATGAAAAGGGATATTTTTTAGTAGAAGTTACACCCAAGGTAGAACCGATTTCAGATGATGAAGTGAATGTCATTTTTAATATCTATGAAGGCGAAAAAGCTGAATTAAAAAAAATTAATTTTATTGGCAATACCCGTTTTACTGATGATGAGCTCAAGGCAATTATTAAAACCAAAGAGGGCTGGCTTTTTAGTGGATTATCGAGTTCGAGTTTTACTAACTTCAATTCCTATAAAGAAGATGATTTCATTATCGATAAAGAACTTGTTACGCGAAAATATTTAAATAATGGATATATTAATATCGATGTAAAAGAACCTCAGCTGGCTTTATCGCCTGATAAACGATGGATTTTTATTGATATAAACATAGTTGAAGGCGATCAATACGATTTAAAATCAATCGATGTCGATGGGAATTTCATTAAGCCCAAAGAAGAAATTCGTGAGTTAATCAAGAGTAAAACTAATCAAACGTTTAATTATGAGGATATTCAAAAAGATATTCAGCGCTTGACTGTATTCTACCAAGATGCAGGATATGCATATGTTAACGTAATCCCAAAAAATAAAGTAGATAACGAGCATCTATTGGTTGATCTAACATTCACCATCGAAAAAGGTCCACTCGTGTATATAGAAAAAATTAATATTACGGGCAATGATTTTACTCGAGATAAAGTTATCCGGCGTGAATTACAAATTATTGAACAGGATCTCTACAGTATTACCAAAATAAAAGAGAGTGAATTTTATATTCGACGTTTTAGTTATATTAAAGATGTAAAAGTAACGGAATCACCCGGCAGTAAATCTGATACCATAATTTTGAATTTTGCACTTGAAGAACAATCGCGCGGAACGTTCCAAGTCGGTGCTGCTTTTAACTCAGTTGATAGCTTTATGTTTCAAGGCCAGATACAGAAAACGAATTTATTTGGCTATGGATGGAGTATTAATTTCTATACCCAACTCGGATCTCGCAGTAAAGTTTTTAGTTTAAATTTTGTTGATCCATATTTCTTGGACACGAATGTTTCAATGTCGGTGAGTGGATATAACACTTTTAATAGACGACTCAATTTTTCTGAGCGGAAGTTGGGATCTTCACTGGTGTTAGGTTATCCGATTTATAAAAAAATCTACCGAGCAAGTTTGGGATATAAATTCGAAGATGTCGGAGTTGCTGATTTTAATGAAACACGCGCATTGCTTTTTAAAGATGGAGTTACCAGTAGCTCAACGGCTGGAATTTCTCGTGATACTCGAAATAAAATATCATTTTTTGAAACAACCGATGGTGCGTTAACTACGGCGCAATCAGAACTAGCGGGCAGTCACGTTTTCGGTGGCGATAATTCATTCTTGAAGCTAAGCTTTGAGCATCGCCAGTTTTTTCAACTTTTTAAGGATAGTACTCTCCCGTTGATTTCTGACTCTAATTTTCAATTTAGAGGGCGGCTTGGATATATTACGTCGGTGACTGGTGAAACAATTCCCATTTTTGAACGATTTTTCCAAGGCGGATTATTTTCTCTGCGTGGATATGAAATCAGTTCCATTGGACCGAGCATTCAAGTTGCTACAAGTTCTGATCCCGATGTTTTAACCGATGAACGCTTTGTTATCGGTGGAAACAAAGAAGTATTATTTAACTTTGAATATATTGTTCCCATTTTAAAAGAACAGGGACTTAAGTTTGTCACTTTTTTTGATACGGGAAATGCCTACAATAATGGCGAAATCATTGATCCTCGTGATTTACGATCCGATATAGGTTTTGGTATTCGTTGGTTTACCCCAATTGCTCCATTAACGTTTGAATGGGGTTTCCCACTTGATCGACGTGCAGGAGAGGATAGCTTTGTATTCAACTTTATGCTAGGAACACCATTTTAGATTTATTTATGGAGGTACTATGAAAAAATTATTTATTATTTGTATTTTCATTTCAGCAACAGCATTTGCTGATGTGAAAATTGGCGTTGCAGATTTTCAACGAGCGCTCAATTCTGTTGAAGAAGGAAAAGATGCAAAGAAAAAACTTCTTAAAGAGCGTGACAAAAAAGCAAAGGAACTTGAGGATCGCAAAAAAACTTTGGAAAAAGAGCGAAAAAAAATTGAAGGAGACGTTCGTGATGGACTTTTAAGTCGGGAAGCACTCACACAAAAAGGAGCAGAATTTGATAAGAAAGCTTTTGAATTACAAAAGCTCTTAAATGAGTATACTCAAAGCATGCAAACAAAAGAGGCTGAGTATACCAATACTATTCTCGCAACACTTGCTAAAATTGTCAGTGAGATCCAGGAAAAAGAAAACTATGATTTCATTTTAGAGAAGTCTACTGTTATAGCTTTTAAACCGCAATATGATCTCACTGCTCGAGTAATTAAAATTTTTAATGAACGAAAACCAAAAGATCAAAAAGCCACAAAAGATACAAAAGCCACTGATGAAAAGAAAACAGAAGTCCCTCAATCAAAGGAATGACAGGGTTTTTACTTTTTTATTCCTTACTTATATAAAATCTCACATCGCACCGAAGCTGAAATGACTTTGGTTCCTCTTCATTGATATTGCTCAAAAGATACAAATAATTTTTCTGATCAAAATTGTTATCACCGCGTTTACCTGAATAGTATTCTATTCCCGTATTATCTGAATCAGTACAACTTTCGACAGAAGTGATAGATGGCTTTGCCTGTGGATTTGTCAGTGGCAAAAGATTATACGGCAGAATTCCCGGATACATCCACGAACGAGTACTACTTTGCGGAGTAAGCTCTGGATTGCCTTCATTCGTGATATCTTTTTCTTCAATAGTGATAGATGATGTATTGAGACAACTTGAAGAATTATTACTATCAAAATTTCCGCCAAGATCATATGCTGCAATATCAAATGCAAGGAGTTCACGCATAATCCCAACATGCGATAAACTCATCATATAACTCATTCCATATTCATTGATTACAAGTGCGTTTATTCCGCTAATACAGACATTATACGTGACGGTACTTTGAATTTGGATATAACGACTTGGGTCATCGACAACACTGAAAGGCTTCTCGTCTTTTTGGGGTTTTTCATATTCAGGATTTTGCGCATAACTGAGATCGAGTTTAATCGTGAATTCTTCTGATGCTGTTTCAGCAGGATTTTGCCATGTATCTAATGGCATAATACTATACTTGAGATCTAATGAATTGTTTACTGCTTGTGGAAGATTTCCATAAGAATCTTTTAATACATCAACATGAGGAGTTATTTGAGGAACGGGAACCATAAGTTTTGAAGCGATATCTTTATCATATATCTTAAGATTAAAAGGAAAAACAGCAGGATGATACCATGTGGAAGTTTCGCTTGATCCATCTGAATGTGTTATTTTTACGTGG
>JAHFAK010000078.1 GCA_023250585.1 Deltaproteobacteria bacterium | reverse complement strand
TCACAGCTCGCTCATACTACAGCAGGTTCCTTTACGAAAGAAAAAGAACATCTTCGTGCTATTAAAGATGATCTACGATCAAAAATACAAAAAAATCTTCTCGAGCTTAAAACACTTCTGAGCGAAACCAATCAGAAACTGAAAATTTTCTTAGAAGAAAAAGGGGTTGATTTAGAAGGTGTTAGTGATGAGGATTTAAGCAGCTAATTTTTTCAGTTCTATTTGTACAAAATGTAAGAGAAACGATACATTTGCTTTAGTCAAAATTTCATAACTACCTAAAAATAAAAAGAAAATATTTTGGCATGCCTCTTGCTTTATAAGTCTGTTGAGACTGTTGCGAAATAGTGAAGTCCATGACTAATGTGGGTTATAGAATGATAGACGCAGCGTAGTTTTGGCAGATAATTATTTCTTGTAATCTGTTGTTATAAGACTGGATTCCCGCCTGCGCGGGAATGACACCAGAGAAAAGTATGTGCTTACGTTTTTGTCATCCCCGCGTAGGCGGGGATCCAGGCAGAATGAACTTTTGAATTTCGCAACAGTCTCTCTGTTATGCAATTCAAAAGTTTAAAATTGATTAGGCTTATAAACTAATAGAAGTTATTTTATAACTAAGGAGGGAAGCCAATGTCATTTTATGAATTATCAACTAAAATTAAAAAGGATATGGTCGAAAATTTCATTTCCGTTAATCAAACTAAGAATCCTGTTTCTATTTCGCTCTATTATCAAGAATATCGAGAGTTAAGTAGCTTTAATAGAGATGTTTTGAAATCCCTCTCACCTCTTATTAATGGCACTACACATTTAGAATTTTTTAAGAATAAGACAGGAGAATTGGTTTTCTTAGAAATTGCAGCACGAAGTCCTGGAGCAAGCGTGCCGTATATTTATGAAATTAATAGTGGAATTAATTATCAAGAAGCTTTTTTTAAACTTCAGATGAATTTAGATCTACAGATAATATCCCAACAAGGGCCCTATGCAGCGTGGTTATGGTTTCCAAAAACTGAGAATGCACAAATTATTCATTTAAATTCTCCAAAAGTTCAATCTCAAACAGAAATTATCTGGCATGTACAAAAAAATGAATGTATTCAGAAATCTCAAACTGTTCGTGAACGTATAAATGAGATTATTATTTATAATTCTAATTACCAACATTTGAGAAATGATTTTGAGTATTTAAAAACTATGTATCAACCATGTGAATTTTGAGAGATTTATTTTGAACCAAAAGTTATCAATTGAATCACAAAAATTTCTTCTCGCAATTTTTATAACAAATATAGGAAATGGATTTTATACATTAACGTTAAGTAAGCTCATCTATGATAAAACAGGATCTATCTTGGGATTTGGTTTGATTCTTATGAGTGAACAGGTAGCAAAGATTTTGTTACAAACCTATGCAGGATACATCGCTGATAAGATTTCACCTATAAAAATTTGTAAATATTCAGATCTCTTCAGAGGCATATTATTTTTATTAGCCGCTGTTTGTTTATACCATAAAAATTTTTTATTATGTGTTTCTCTTACAACATTCGCTGTAAATTTTTTTAAACCATTTTATATTGCATCTGCTTTTTGTTTCGCCATTTATTATAATCCTTCGGAAGTGCTCAAAAAGTATAATGCTCTTTTTCTTGGTCTTAAACAGGGAGGATATTTGATTGGTGTAATGATGAGTGGATTACTATTAGTTTTTTTAAATACTCACGATGTTATTTTTCTTGATGGGATAACATACTTTATTTCTTTTCTTTTAATCCATAGCATATTTAATTATTTCAAAGGAGGAACTATAATCAGAGGAAGTCTCTTTTCCATTTCTGAGCTTATACGTGATTGGAAAGAAACAATTCGATTAATAAAAAATGACTCTCGTCTTATAGTAGCCGTTTTGAAACCGTGTCTTGATCCTATCATCTTCTGCTTTATTCAAATTATGCTAGTGCCTTTAAGTGTCCAATTTTATCATGGAAAACCAATTGTTCTTTCTTTATTACAATCTGCATTTGTTTTTGGAATGATTATTGGGCACTATAGTATGGAAAAGATATATGTGTTTTTTCCGTTCTTGCTAAAACAAAGAGAGAATTCTCTCCCTATAATCCAAGGTATCCTTATCGCTTGCCTTCCGTTTGGAAACAATATTTATATACATCTTTTCATTCTATTCATTACAGGTATATTTAATACAGATTCTCTTTCTTATCATTATAGTCAATTACAAAAAGAAACTCCTTCATCTTATCAAGCAAAAATAGTTAGTATTTATTTAATTATAACCTCTTTAATGTTGGGATTTTATATTTCGGTAATTTCATATATGGAAATGTATCATTTTTATCTTTCATTTTTATTTACTGCTTTAATAATCTTTTGTTTATCCCTCATAATAAAAATTTTAAAAAATTACTCTCTTAAATTACAATGATTGTTAGAGTTCTGTCTCTTTTTCTGTGCTAAAAAATGGCCGAAAAAAAGAAATGATCTCATATGACTGACATTGGACAAAGGCAATCCCACTGATTTGTTTAATTTGCTAAACGAATTTGTTAAGGTAACAGCTCAGTAAATGGGAAAAATGAAGATGGATCCCGCGACTTGATCGCGGGATCCATCTTCATTTTTCCCATTTACTGAGCTGTTACGATGTATTCCTGATTTAGGGAAAATTGTCACATTTTGGTTTATTCCACGGAGGAGTGGTCGTGGTCATCTGTGTAATCCAAGAGAGAGTTGGAAGCTTTGTTTGATTTTTGGTAATCATATAGATGTTACTGAATCCATACTGTGTCACCGCTTTATTTAAATCGTGAAGAACGTCTCCTTCTAGAAACTCTTCTTCGATATAGAGAGGAATATTCCGATCAAGTGTCTTGGCTTCATGAATGAAATGTTTTACATTATAATAATAACGTACTTCTTTATTATATTCTTGGGCTGAGAGCTTCCAATGCATCTGCTGCATGTTATTATTTCCTATGTAGATTGCATCATATGCCTCCCTTACATGAACTTCAATTGGTACAAGATATGCCAATCCTTTGGGCAATAATCTTACTCCCAGTTTTTCACAGCGCTTTTGGATGGCTTCTTCTTCACAATGACTTGTAACTAAGATTGAGTCTCGACCGATATAGTATTTTTCAATGACATCAAGTCCAGTCTCTGGCTCACCAATCAATTCATAGTCACTCAATAGTAGGCACTTTGGAAACCGCTGCTTATCATACCATGCTGAGAAGCTTCGAGCAGTGGTAAAGTGAAGCAATTCAATATCTCCATCGGCGAGGTCATAATCACGGAGTCGAGCTTTCCAAATATCATGGATTGATTGATCATCATCTAATAGTAAAACTTTCATTCGTGGATTAATAACGATACGAGGTAAAAACCATGCGGGAGATTGAGCTCGCTTGAACGTAAGAGCTACCTTGGTGCCGACTCCAACAGTTGATGAAATACTCATGTTTCCCTGCCATTTTTCTAGAGTCTCCCGTGCATGTGCCAATCCAAGACCTGAACCATCTTTTTTGCCAAAGGTAGTACCTCTCGTAGCAAGTTTTGTAAGACGTTCCGGAGGAATACCAGTACCTGTATCAGTAATTGTTATAATATTCTCAGTAGCAGTTGCTGCGAGAGAAATAGTTACGGTGCCCTTTGTATCTAACGCTTCAACAGCATTATTAATAAGATTTGATATGACTCGTTTGAATTCAACAGTATCAATAGCCGCAAATGCTCCATACGATGATTCATCAAAATGTTCTTCAATCAGCACATCTTGTCGATCGCGATATTGAGTTCGCTTTTCTGAAACAACACTTTCGGTAAGACTTGAAAGCAATTCTACTCGGTTCGTACTGTTTACTGTTTGTACAATAGACTCTTCTTTTGTACGTTCTTTCATGTGCGATAAATTATTCACAATATCCTGAATTCGTTTTACCGAGCTTCGTATGGCGATTCTTTCTGCTTCAGGAATTTTATCATACATATCTTTGAAAAGCATTGAGAGCGCTGCAAGAGGGGATTTGATGTCGTGGGCTACTTGCGCGGTGATTTGCCCTATTGCTGCATCAGCTGCTTGTAGTTTTTCTTGTAAACGAAGTTTATGTAATTCTTCATAAAAAATCCTAAATTCTTGAATGGAAAATTTTACATTCACTTCATGCATTTTTTGACTTGGCAAATAGAGATCTGTAGTAATGATATATTTTATTCTCCATAAGAGAAAGAACCCATTTAAGATAATACAAAGAACTATCAAGCTAATCGTTATAAGCAATCTTTTGTCTGGTAAAAGAGGAAATAAAATGAGTACTTTAGGATAGAGCTGATTACTAAAAATAGATTTCTCAGAAATCCGTGTCCATTTTTGTTTTGGTATTTTACAATTTGATAAGGTAATTGGATAAGACCATACAACAGCTTCTTTTTCAGTACACAAAAGTATTACTTTTGCATTTGTTTCATCTAAAGCAATAGCAGCCATTTGGTCAAGAAGGTTGCTCTGATGAATGCTCATCGCTTCTCTACTAATTGAGACAAAACGTTCTATTATATCTATTTGCTTCTGCTTGTTTACGCGAAAAAGGAGAAAAATAAAAAATATTTGAGCAAGTAATAAAATAAGCCCCACCCCAATGAGAGGCGGGGTAAGTTTAGTCTGTAACCATTGTTTAAATGTAAGCATACACTTGTACCTTTAACCACTTTCTTCATCAAAAGATACAGGCCTTCCATTTTCATTAATGCCTGCTGCAATAATCTGTGCTTTCAAGGCTACGGAGCCGATAGGAATGAGAGTGAGAACTAAGATTAACAGCATTTTCATTCGTTTTTTCATCTTTACCTCCTTTCCTAATAAATTAATGATTAAGTACGCCTAAATGAAATCTTATATTATTTAATCTTTGAATATTCATTTTAATATTATCCGAGTTGAAAAATATAAATGGTCTACAATATCCCACATGAACTGCTGGGATTTCTTCGAGTATTGCATACGATAGTTGAGTATATATTTCATTTAATTTCTCTATGTTAGTTGTCGATCTCCCTTCTTCGAGATACATCCAAACACGAGGACGTCCTATAGGCGGAGTACTAATAGCACCATATTGACCTAAAGCATGATATATACTATCAGGATCAATCGATCCGAATCCAATGCGCCATGATATTAAATCATAATCATGCGTTTTATAAATTAAGTGAAGTGCTTCTTTAGTTGAGAGAATCATATGAGATGTTTTGATGCTTATCCCTTCTTTCTGTAACATTTCTGTCATTATTTTATCTTTTTCATTTCTTAAAGGAAAATAAACGGGTTTTTCCTGTGAAGCTTTAATAAGTAGGGGAACCCACTCTTTCCCAACCTCTATAATTTTATTTACCTCGTTCTGTGATAATCTACCTGGCTGTAAAGGTAGCAAATATTGAGAATCTAAGGTAACACGTGAAAGATCAAAATAGTCTTTGTGGATTGATGAACTTTCTCGAACAATAAGATATTGTAATGCTTGACGTAATTTTTGATCGGAAAAGATTCTTCCATTCATGCCATTTACTGCAATAATAGCATGCGCTGCAACTGATCCGGAAGTTTGAGTATGCTGTAAATTTTCTTCCTTTTTATCCAAAAACTTTTCTGGATCAACAGTCCAAAAGACATCGGCTTTATGTTCTTTTATAGCAGGGCCGAACTCAGCCGTTTCTAATCCAATAATGCGAGCTTTAGGAAATGCGGGTGGCTCTTGAGCATGGGTATTTGCAGATAATAGAACCTCCTGATCAGATACTTTATCGAACACATAGCTCCCTGTCCCAAGGTAAGTCCCTTTTGTATTAATTATGTAAATTCCATATCTGATTCCCGTTAAAAAAGTTAACGCTTGTCGGAGTGGAGTCTTAAACTTCATTACAAAAGTATCTTTTGTTGGGATCTCAATCCCTCGCAGTGACTTGGTTGTCTGAAATTCTTCAAAGCCTTCGAGTCGATAAAAAAGATCGAGGGCGCTTTGATTATGGCTTGTAGGTGAAACTGTTAAGGCATGCTCAAATGCTTTTTTTATAATTTTTGCTGTAAGAGGTGTCCCATCGGAAAATTTTCGTTTTATATTAAGAGTAAATGTATATACACACAAATCTGGCGATACTTTCCAAGATTGAGCTAATTGAGGTATTAAATTTCCATATAGATCATAGGCAACTAATGTTTCGAAGACATTTCCTAAAATTTCTGAGGCTGCATAGGTGCACTGCTCGGGTGGGGTTAAAGGACCCCATGCGGAGGGAACAGCAAGTGTAAGAAATTCATTTTTGGTATCCATAGACTTTCCTTATAATATTGGTTCAAACATCGACAAATGAAATGTTAAACTATTGAGAGATTGATTTGTAATTTTGACCTTCTGAGTATTATAAAAGACAAAAGGTCTACAATAGCCCAAATGTATAGTAGGAACTTCTTCTAAAATAGCTTGAGATAATTGAATGTAAACTTGATTCATCTGCTCAAGGTCTACAAGAGTTCTTCCTTCTTCTAAAACTTGCCAAACTTTATAACGTCCCATAGGCGGTGTGCTAATAGCACCATACTTACCTAGAGTATGGTATAAACCATCAGGATCAGAAGAACCGAATCCTGTTCTCCAAGATACCAAATCATAATTATGTGTTTTATAAACTAAATTTAGTAATTCTTTGGTAGTAAGAAATGCGTCAGATGTTTCTATCCGAACTCCTTTCTTTTTCAACATTTCGACAAGTACTTTGTCTTTAGTTCCTTTTAAAGGAAAATGAATTGGTTGAGATTGAGAAGCTCTAATCAGATCTGTAACCCATTCCTTCCCTTGATTAATCAAGGTATCAACTTTATCTTGGGATAGTCGTCCTATCTGTAAACTTGATAAGTATTGAGGATCTAAAATGAACCTAGAAGAATCAAAATACCGAGTCAGTTGGGGCATATATTCTTTAATAATCAGATACTGTAGTGCCTGACGCAATTTTTTGTTAGAAAAAATTTTGCCTTCAGTACCATTGATAGCTATTACTGAATGTCCGGCAATGGATCCAGAATACGTTATATATCCTACCGTTTCTTTAAGATTGTCTAAAAATTCAGGATCGACAGTCCAAAAAATATCCGCTTTCTGTTGATTAAGAGCACTATTCAATTCATAAGTTTCTAATCCAATAATTCGTACTTGTGAAAATGATGATTTTTCTTCAGCGAATGGATTTACCATAAGGATAACTTCATTGTCTGTTGCCTTTTCAATCGAGTAACTTCCTGTACCAAGATATTTTCCGTTATGATCTATAATATAAATTCCAAACCTTATTCCTGTTAGAAATTGCAAGGTTTGACGTAAAGGAGTTTTAAACTTCATAATAACAGTGTCTTCTCCTTGAACAACAATACCAGAGAGAGTTTTAATTTTTGAAAATTCTTCAAAACCTTCAAGTCGATACATAAGATCCACTGTAGTTTGATTGTAACTCTCAGGTACGACTTTTAACGAGTGTTCAAATGCTTGTTTAACGATACTTGCAGTTAAATGTGTCCCATCTGAAAATTTTCGCTTAGTATCTAAGATAAAGGTATATACCCGTAAGTCATCAGAAACTTTCCATGATAGTGCTACTTTAGGTACTAAATTTCCATGTAGATCGTAAGCTACTAATGGTTCGAAAACATTCCATACAATTTCCGATGCTGAATACGTGGTTAATTCTGGAGGATTTAATGATCCCCAAGCTGCAGGGATAGCTAATGTAACGGATTGAGACTTCTTTTTTTTCAGATTCATAAAATGCTCCTTTACTATCAAAAACGAAATACAAGCAAATACAATACTGCTTATTAATACAATATTTCTTGTTTTCATTGGATCTCCATTAATTGATTATCATTCTTGTTTAAAACCCAACATCCAGGATCTGGCCCAAATAAATGGCCATAGGCAGCGTAGCTTGCATTACGGTTTCCTCTACATTGCCTAAAATACACACAAGGTCCACAGCCTTCTATTTTTCCACGGCGTAAGCGTTTCATTACATGATGTTTAAGAAATAATTTTTCTAATCCTTCTTCTAAAACATTGCCAAGACTCATTGATATTCTGCTTGAAACCTTAAATTCTCCACGATATCCAATTACCATACCAAAACCAAAATTACTGGGAGAGCCAAGTGTAGAATCAATAAGATACCATAAGGGGCCTGATGTCTTTGTGGGAATTTTTGTCGTTTTTGAATAATAGAGAATATTCTGTAATGCTCGCTTTAACTCTAATCCTTCGAGAGGATAATCCTCGCCGAGAATACCTAATTTTTTTGCATGACCTTCTACAATAAGTCGAGTAAAATCCATTTCGCGAGCTCCTGTAATAGAAGGAAGTTTGAAGAAATCAGAAATCCATGGAGCAGTACGTTTACTCAAAACTGCCTGGTGATGAAAAGAAACATAATGTGTCTTGAGAATCAGACAACCCTCGAGAGCTTTATCAAAACTTCCTTTACCGCGAATAGAATCATGCCTTAAAGAGTCAGGGCCATCTAAACTTATTTGAACATGAATCGCATATTTTTTGAGTTGCTCTGCAATTTTTGGAGTAATTACAGTTCCATTACTAAGCAAATTAATAGTACAATTACTAAACCGTTTACGAATATTTTCTACTAATGAAAAAAGAAAAAGACACAGTAAAGGTTCTCCTCCACATAATGTTATTTGTGGTAACATATGTAATTTTTTTAGAAGACTTTCATACTGGTCTAAGACATTAACCCACTGGTCAAATGTCAGTGCCCCATGGTTTTTATGATGGACATGATAGCAATGATCGCACGTAAGATTGCAAGCATTCGTAATATCTAATTGGATACCTAAGATAGTTGCATCTCTATTAATATCCGGTACTATTTTAGTATATACCCATTGAAGAGTAGAATTAACAATATTCATATTGTTTTGTTAAAATAATCTTACTCATTACTAACACCTGCCTCAGCTAAGGCTTGTTTATACATTCTTATTTTTTGTCTTCTCATAACCCAATACATTGAAGCCATAACTATTCCCAAAATTCCCACATTACCCCACCACCACAAGTTCGGGCTCATGTTCTTTTTTGCAAGAGAATCTAGTGCTAAAATTCCTACTCCCTCAGCTACAAAGCGAGCGCCTGAGAACATTAAGCCAGTTAATGCAAATGCATAGGATAAAGTTTTTTGAGGTACCCTTAGGCTTAAAAGATAATCAATATGAGGAGTAATAAGCATTTCACCACAGGCTAAGAGAGGAATAAAGAGCCATAACTTATATGCTGATGGCACAGCAGAAAAAATAGTAAAGGCAAGGAAGAAAAAAGCAAAGCCAACAATAAGGCCTAATGAAGATCCTTTTCTTTCTAGCGAGAGAAAAATTTTAGTTGCCTGTGCTTGAAAAAGAACAATTAAAAGAGGATCAAGTGCGAGTGCCCATCCTAAAAAAGAAGGCAAGGAACTTTCTTGTTTAAAATAAAATGGAATAATATGTAATTGCATAACGAAAAATACTGCGAAGAAAAAAACTAAGCAGTACGGGAATGCGTTTTGAAGCATACTCCACAATTCATTATATTTAATTTTCAGTGATATTTTTTCGTCAGCTGCGGGAGCTTGGCTACAAAAGAATAAGACGAATATGGCACTGAGAAGATAACATCCGGCGATTCCAGCGATAACCAAGAGAACTCGTTCGGCATACGGAATGGCAAAAACAACAATGGAAACAAGGGCTGCCGCTGCATTGACAATTCTGAAAAACCACCCAAATGCCATTGCTCTATTATTATCATGAGTCAGTGAAGTAATCCAAATTTTTGTCGTTAGGGCTTGAAGAGAATTTCCTATGCCCACCGTTATCATCATAGGAAGAACGAAATAGAAATTATGGGAAATACACAAAAAGAACAAAGAAGAAGCAGAGATGCATAATCCGAGTACATGATATCTCTCTGTCGTTCTTACCGAAATAAATGAAGCACAAAACAGTCCAGCACTTCTATCAATAAGAGCAAAGAGTCCTATGAGTGTTCCTATTTGTACAGCAGAGAAGTGAAATGGGCTTTCAAGAAAGAGAAGTGCCAGCAAATCAATCAATGCAAAATACCCACAGGAACTCAAGGCCCGTGCAATCAGAAGCATGAGTACTGAACGATCAAAAGACAAAAATTTCATACTACCTCGTTATATAAGCAAAACATATGCCAACAATTCATATAACTGAAATTCCTTTCTGGATCATGTATTACAAGCATTGCAGAATGTATGGGTTATTATCATTATTTTGAAAGATGTATCTTAGTATTTCATTCCTGAAATTTTGTATTCAGTTGTGCAATATTTTACGTAATCCAAATTCTTTAATTCGTCTTGAGACTGTTGGTGGGGATGTTTTTATTAATTGAGCACAATCTAATTGATTCTTGGTTGTACGTAATGCTTGTTCAAGAATAGCTTTCTCTATATCGTCGAGGACTACCTTTAAGCCTTGCTCTTTAGCCTTTTCAAAAAGCTCATCATAGAATTTTTCAAAGGAAAGAGCCGCTTCTTTATGTGAGGTAAACTGCACGGGAAGATCAGACAGCAATACCTTTCCTTTCTTTTTGAGTGCTATAATTGTCTTCATGAAATTCTTAAGCTCCCTCACATTTCCTGGCCATGAGTATCCTCGAAATACTTTGCGTACTTCTTCAGTAAGTTTTATGTCAGTGTTTTTAATATAATGATCAATCAAAAGATCGATATCTTTTATGCGTTCCCGTAGTGGAGGAATTACCATGGAAAATCCTCGTAACCGATGATAGAGATCAAGACGAAATTTTTTTGCCGTAACAAGATCGTCGAGATCTTCATTTGTCGCTGCGATAACTCGAAATTGTACCTTTCGTGTAGTATGTGATCCAATACGTTCTATCTCTCCTTCTTGCAGCACTCGTAAAAAACGTGTTTGCATTTCTTCACTGAGGGTACTGACTTCATCCAAAAATACGTCCCCACCATGAGCAAGTTCAAATTTACCACTGCGATCCTCATGAGCTCCGGTAAATGATCCTTTCTTGTGGCCAAATAAGACTGACTCAATAAGAGTATTCGGGATTGCAGCACAATTAACCACAATAAATGGTCGGCCTTTTTTACTCAGCCCATGAATGTATCGAGCAATCAACTCTTTACCCACACCCGATTCTCCCGTAATGAGAACATTTATCGCCTCATTATCTTTAATATAGTTGAGATGAGAAAGCATGGAGTGTCAAGTACCCGATTTTTCGAACACTAAAACAGGGGTACATAAGAGACAATTGTATAGCCCCATTTATGCGCAAAGTCATTAGGTGACATTTGACTTAACGCTTCGTGAGGCCGCTT
>JAHFAK010000077.1 GCA_023250585.1 Deltaproteobacteria bacterium | reverse complement strand
TCACGGGTGAGCTTGCCTTCTTTAAAGCCTTTTATTCTACAACGACTATTACCGATAGTAATCTTTCAACCCTTGAAAGCGAACTCGATTATTATATGAATGATCTGTATGTAACCTATATTACGATTCCCGTTATTGGCCTTGCGGTGGGGTATTCGTTTTAGGAACCTCTACAAAGGCCCATCTGCATCGTTGCACGTAAAACCACAGTCCTCACATACTATCTGTGTATGCTCATACGCCTCGCTCCTCGACTTCGTCGTGCCTTGGTCTGCTCGTTCTTGCGTTGTGTATACGCAATTATTTATGTCGTTGTGTATAGGTACATGAATTTGTTTCATTTTTCCCTCCATAGTTTTATGACAAAAAAATCTATGTAGCATCGAGTAAAATTTTAGGCAAGAAAAATATTTATTGGATTTTTAGATACGTGGTAACAAGATTTGATTCTGCATCAAAAGCACGCAGGGCAATTGAGTGGCTTTTTTTTGGTAATTCAACCGAGAAAGAAAATTCTTCAGTTTTTTCATCATAAAGGCCATCAGTCGGGCGTATCATGCGCCATTGCATACCATCGATAGAATAATCAATTTGCATGATACGACTAAATGAGTCTTTTACGATACCTTCGATATGGTTGTTTTTGGTTTCAATTTTGTCAAACCGAGGTGCTTCATTGTCAATCAAGAAGCGAGAAGATATTTGAGACGTTTCTTTTTTCTCTTCGTTGGTATTATCAAAAGTGTCTTTAGCAATCAGTTTAACTTCGTAAAGCCCACTTGGAATGCTTTCAGTATTCCATAAAAAATTTGTTTGTAATAAGTCTTCTGCTTGGGCAATTTTTTTCCATTCCGTATCTTCGACCATTTTAAAGAATAAATCATAGGCAAGAACGTCTTGATCATAATCAAAAGCATCCCACGCAATTTCTTTTAATGAGCTGTGGGGCTCAATGACTTTTACCACTCGTTCGATACGAACCACGGGAAAAAGATATCCGGAAATTTCATTTTGATTATCTTCAGTGGCATCATTTTGTGGTTTTCTTTTTTGAACGCTATCAGCATTGATTTTTATAAATCGGATAATGGGTTTTTGATTCTTTGTATGATATGCAAGATGTACGTCGGTGAAGAAACTATTTTCAAGATCTTTAAAAGTCACTCGATATTGAATAAATCGAGCGGAAGAATTTTTAATCATGCATTCAGACTCTTTACAATCAGATGTCCATTCCGTCCATGTTTCATCAGGTTCAACGGTATTACCTGTGCGAAATGAGCTCGTGAGTTCTCCTTCGTGACGTAACGTAAAATTGCCCCATTGTGAAGTAAAAAGAGTATCGAGCACTTTTGAAATATAATATGATTCATCACCAAGTTTAGGTTTAATTTTATAGATTGTTCCTTCATTGCCGGTGCTCATAAATGCGTGTTCCTCATCAAAAAATCGCAACGAAAAAATAAATTGATCGTCTAAATCATAGAGCAAAGAAACGTTTTGAGTTATCGCCGAATAAGAATAAATTTTTCCCTGCGGATTTGTGGCAATCAGCAGAGCATTATTGTTACAGACAAGATCAGTACCCATTTCATTTTTTTGCATGAACAATCGTTTTACTTCATCTTTGCTGAATTCATAAAGAGAAAATAATTCGATGGGGCTCTGCGATTTTTCATTTTTTGGTTGTGGAGTAGTGGGATCTACTTCAGCTGGTCGGTCTTTGAATTCATTGGTTAAAACGTAAAGGCTATTATTGCAGATTTCAATATCAGCGACTTCGGAATGACCAAAGTCTCGCATGACTGAAATTTTGTTTTTCTCGTCCATCTTGTAGAGAATTGATTTAGGGGAACCTCCAAAATACAAGATATTTTTGTGTTTCAGAAGAGGTTTAAAATGCATTTTTTCATGCGTGTACAATTTCTTTAACGAATTACTTTTACTGAGTTCAAACATTCCTCCCGGTTCTCCGGTTGTCATATAGAGGGCGTCTGTTGTAGGAAGAAGCTTCCATACAAATTTTGCGGGCACATTTAATACTTTTTGGACTTTGTTATGAGTTATTTCATAAAGGTTGCCATCAGGAATTGTGGAAAAATATAGTTTACCGTTAAATGATGCAAGGTCGGTGATAATTTCTTCGGTCGTATCCCAAATTTTTTCGGTGGTATTTTCTTTTTTATCAGGAAAAAATTTATAAATTCCATTGGGTCCAATCGTCGCAATATAGAATTCATTATCGAGTTTCGTCAGAGCAATAATACTATCAAAGTGTACATTTTTTAATTTCTCCAAAGGTCGTGTTGGTTTAACTCTTCCCATTTCATCAATGGAAACATTATGAAGTTTTCCTCCCTCAAAATCTTTGTAATCGCTATTTTCCCAAATCGTTGTCGTAACTGCTCCTACAAATTGTGGAAGAGAAAACAACAAAAGAATAATATACACGACGCCATAACTTCGCATACCATCGTTACTCCTCGTCTCGTCGCTGCGGCGTACAAACTCGTACGCCTCGCTTCTCGACTTCGTCGTGCCTTGGTCTGCTCGTTCTTGCGTCATGTATCCGCAATTTTTTATGTTGTTGCGTATAGAATATTTTTTTTTCATTTTTTGTTTCCTTCTTGTTTTTGACGTGAAGAATGTGCCTTCTCCATCTCGAGTTCTATCAATTGATTGCCAAGGATAACTTCTTGTTGTTTCAGGACGAAACGTTGCTTCTCATTTATTTGAGTGAGCTTCAGACGATTTTGTCGTTCATAAATAAAATAAGCGCTTTGAGGAAGATTTTGTAGCTCATTGCCTTCAAGTCGCAGTCCCTGTTTTTGATAGGTCACGGTAACGACAAGATCTTGGGGCCCATAAATAGTTCGGACAAAATTGATGAATTCTTTGTATGTATTTGGATACTCAAACGGCGGAACTTGTGAGCCACTCGAAGCAGAAATTTCAAGAGGACCTGAAATTTCTGCTGTAGGAATTTTGATGCGCTGAGAGAGAACTTTATAATTTTTGTTATATTCTAAAAGTTCGATAAAAAGAGTATAATTTTCTTCGTCCTTTGACAGCGGTTTATTAAGCCATATCTTATTAATGATGCTGACTCGTTTTTCATTTTCAATGGAAATATCCAAAGAAAGATTGGTGAGCTTGAGTTCTCTATAAGGATTTTGAATGAGAACTTCAGGGATGAACATAAGATCTTTTGAAAGAGGATTTTGGGCTTGGTAATAACTCATGTCGTATTCAAACGGCTTTTGTATTCCATCCATGCTGAAGGAAAGTTTTGCATGAACCAAATTATGAGAAGCATATGAAAGGGTGGCATCAATAAGGCTTTGCGTAACCGCATAAATTAAATTAGTGGAAAGATCTCTATGTGAGATGACTTCAAATGAAGCCTTTTGATCAATATTTTTTGATTTTTGATGTACACTAATGTTTACCGGAATAAGTTTTGCCCGTTTGTTAAAATTTCCGTTTACACCGGTTATATAATCGCCAGTCATTACTCCAATTTCTTTGCCAAGCCCTACAAGTTTATTTGAAGTTAACGTTGTAGGCAAAACAATATACGTATAGGCATTGAAAACGGGAAATTCTACTGACCCGAGTCCTAAAAAAGGGTGACCAAATCCAACGAATGAGTTGTCTTCTACATCAGTAACGGTTCCAAAAGCAGTCATGCTGAATTGGCCTTTCACAAGGCTTACGCCAATCATTGATCCCGCTTTTATTTTGTAATTCAAAGATTCAGGCAGACCTGCTTCATATCCGCCGGGTGTATCAATAATTTCACCAAGTGCGTGAGATTTCCATGTTTTATTGAGAAGGGCGAGTGCATTTTTTGAAAAATTTGAAGACGCTGTTGTTACTAATCCATTTTTTGGTGAGAGATGTGTGCCTTCGTAATAAATTGTATCATATAAATTCGCAACATCGTTTGTACGTTTTTGTTTAAACATTGCTTGAATAGGAGTTACTCCTGCAATATCAATATCCTTGCCATCAAAAGAAATCGCAATGGCACCAAGCTTTTTATTATCAATATAGACGGGGCTTCCACTCATTCCATGGGCAATATGAGCTTTGGCAATTTTTTCTCCCGTACATTTTATAAGCACTATATCGATTGAAGGGTATACATCTTTCCAGAGCCCCAAAACTTCTATATCAAATTTTTCTGGCTCTGTTCCTTCAAAAACAGTTTCAGCATATCCTTTCTGTCCTTTTTTGAGTTTGCCGAGATCAAAGAATTCTTTGGAGGTTTTTGCATAAAGCTGAGTGAATAAAATAAAAAATGTCATTCCCGCAAAGGCGCGAATCCAGAATAGTTTTGAGTGCATTTTTTTCATATTTATTTTTCCTGGATCCCCGATTTTGCGGGAATGACAGAATAGGATCGTTTTATTTACATCGTATGCTTTCTAATTGTTTTGATTATTTCATTAATAAGGTTATTATCAATTTTTCCTTCAGCATTTTCTATGATTTCTGAAAGATCTATTCCATACGGCTTAACTTGATCAATTGCTTTGGTGATATTATCAGGAGTAATTCCACCGGAAAGAATAATCATTCCAAATTTACTTGCTTCAATCGAGTAATGCCAACTGAACGTATGAGGATCTTTTTCAAGAACATCGTAATGCACATGATAATCAACCATAGTTTTAAGCTTTGAAGCGTCTTTTGTTCGAACAGCTTTCACGACTGGTCCAGAAAATAGAGATGAAAATTCAGGATACTGAGGATCATTGAGTTGGATAATATCCACCAGTGTTTCATTGACCACTGAATGAATATAACTTACTTCTTGAGTGTTAAAAAGACCGACAGTTCGAATTTTTCCTTGTAGTTCAGAAATGATGCTTTTTGCTTTAGCTGGAGAAATGGAACGAGGGCTTTCCTTACAAAAATTAAAGCCAATTGCATCGGCTCCACATTCGAGTGCATGATGAGCCGTTTTTATATCTTGTACGCCGCAGACTTTAATTTTAATAATCAATGCTACTCCGTAATATTCAATGGTTATTTAAAATGTGAAGCGAGATAAAGTCAAACCTTTTAGGAATTTCTGAGTAATTCCTCAGTTATTATTGAGCTATTACCTACTTTCTTCTTTGAAATCCACAATCATATTTGTTACCGTGTTTACAACATTATGATTCAACTCTATCATGTTTCAAAAACATATGAAGGAAATGTAAAAGCTTTAAGCGACATTAATCTTACGGTCAATACGGGTGAATTTGTTTTTATCAATGGCGCTTCAGGAGCTGGCAAAACAACATTGCTGCGATTGCTTTTTAAAGCAGAAGAATGTTCAAATGGGCAAATTATTTTAGATGGAAAAAATATAGCTAAGCTCAAAGAATCAGAAGTCCCGCATTTACGCCGCCAGGTAGGCGTTGTGTTTCAGGATTTTAAATTAATTCAAGACAAGTCGGTATTTGTAAATGTTGCATTTACCTTAACCGTTTTGGGTATTAAATCTTTTGAAATCAAACGTCGCGTTTGGGAAATCCTAAAAAAACTTTCATTGTATGATAAAGTTGATGAAAAAGTTAATCGCTTGTCTGGTGGAGAGCAGCAACGTGTTGCTATTGCGCGAGCCCTTGTCAATAATCCACCTATGATTTTAGCAGATGAGCCAACCGGAAATGTTGATTGGGATTTATCGCTCGGCATCTTTAATTTATTTGAGGAACTCAATAAGTCGGGAACGACTATTATTGTCGCTACTCATGATCAACACATTATTGAACAGTATAAAAAAAAGGTTATAAAACTTTCGCGTGGTAGAATCGTCAATGAATAAGCTGTATCAAATCCTCTATATTTTTAAAACCCTGCTTACAAATATTAAAGAGAACTATAGTTATTTTTTACTTACAACCACAACGATTATTTTGACCATCTACATGCTTGGCCTTTTCTGGCTTCTTTTTGAAAATATCCATTCGGTGATTGATAGAGATCATCCACAAAAGAATATGAGCGCACTAATAAAAAGCGATGTTGCTGCTGATGCTATTGAAAAAGCTATCGCAACAGTCCGTAAATTAGATGAGGTAGAAGAAGTTCGTTCTGTTTCGAAAGATCGTGCACGTGAAGAATTTGTAGTACATACACCACAGTTTAAAAAACTTCTCCGTGGTTTATCGATTAATCCATTTCCTGCATCTTTGGATATAGTTCTTGCTAAACCTTTGGAGCGCAAGGCTTTAAAAGAGCTCTCTCGGCAAATTAAAAATGTCGGGATTTTTGAAGAGGTTATGTATGAAGGAGTATTTTTAGCAAAATATATGGCGCTCATTCGTACGATTGAATATGTGGGATTTCTCTTCATTGCAATTCTTTTTATCGCCGTGATTTTTGTTGTGTCGAACACGATTAAACTCACGTTATATAAACGAAAGAATGAAATCGAAATTATGTATCTTGTCGGTGCATCACGACCATTTATTAAAATTCCCTTGTATATTGAAGGCTGTATTCAAAGTATTTTGGGAGCTTTGGTGGCCATTGGTTTTCTCTTTGCTTCGTATGCGCTCATCATCATGCGTTTGAAGAGTATTTTTCTCTTCGATCTTTTTCATACATCGTTTTCGTTCTTATCTTTTCATAAGATTGTATTTTTGTTTTTTCTGGCATTAGTAATTGGAATAACAAGCACCACACTTTCAGTTAACCGATTTTTACAAATCTCACGATGAAGTTTTAAAAATGAACATAAGATTTTTTCAATTGTCATTCCCACGAAGGCTTTGTTCCTTGATTACCCCCTTCATGGGAATGACAATCTTTTTTTTTATATCAAGTCCTCTCTTTTCCCAAGATTTTTACGAGATTAATCATGAAAAGCTTGTGTTGCTTTCTAAAGAGATAGCTCATGAGCTTGAGGAATATAAAAAGACATTACAAACTGAAAATAAAATTTTAAGTGAATTCAATACGGTAGAATTCGAGCTTGATAATGGAACACGACGAATCAGTGTATTAGAACGTCAGAAAATATCTTTAAAAAAAGAAATAGATATTCTTCAGAATAAACAAAATAAATTAGAAAAAGAAATTGCAGAGCAAAATAAACTTCTCCAAGAACGTCTGCCCGTTATGGCTTATTTTGGCAGTAATGGCTTTTTGGAAGTGCTCTTTGGAAGCACTTCATATAGTGATTTAGTTCGCAGAAGATATATTCTCGAACATATCGTACGATACGATTTAAAGACATTTGAAACACAATTAGAAGCTCATGGGCAAAATAAAAAGCTTACTGAATTACTTTCTCAAAAAATGGAAACATATAGTAAGCTCCAAACAGAAGCGCGATCAAAAAATGTTTATCTCGTAGAACTCCGTCGCCAGAAAGAGATACTTCTTGCTGACATACAAAAACGTAAAGAAGTGTATGAGCGCTATCTCAAAGACATGGATCAAGCCTATGCTAAGTTAGAACAAGTCGTAAAAAAATTAGAAGGTGCTCATATTATTGAAGAGATGAAAGATACAAAGAATATTGAACTTTTCAAAGGCAAAATTTCTAAACCATTAGAAGGCACAATTCTTAAGTCATTTGGTTTCATCGTTGATTCTCGTACTCAGACAAAACTTCCTCATCGAGGATTACTTATTGCGAGTAAAAAGGGAACGCCTGTTTCCAGTATTTTTCCGGGAGTAGTATTGTTTTCTGATTGGTTTAGCGGCTATGGAAATCTTGTCATCGTTGACCATGGGAAGGGCTATGTAAGTCTCTATGCGCATCTCGATAAACGTTTGGTAAAAACAGGAGATATTGTCGATCTTAGACAAAATATTGGAACTACGGGTGATACGGGTTCGCTTAAAGAAAGTTCGCTCTATTTCGAAATCCGCGAAAAGGGTAGGGCTGTTGATCCGGAAGGTTGGCTGAGGAAATCTGATAGCATCAAGGGCTCATTCAAAGGTCAGAGTTGATATAACTTCGTTTCCTCTATTTTTAAAAGAAGCTCCACGTCAGTATCAATTGTTGCATTAAAGATTATTTTATCTTGTTCATTTGAAAATTCGCGTTTAATTTGAGTTCTTTTTATATTTGGTAACGGAGTTTGAAGAGGAAGAGTATTATATATAAACGCTAATGCATCATGAATAAAAATTCTTCTTTCAGAAACTAGATGTTGCATGTTTTTTATTGTTTCGCTTCTCTTTTTTTCTTCTAAATACTTTGTAACTTCTTCATTAATAGATGAATGTGAATTTTGAGAAGTCTCTTCAAATTCTCCTTTTCCCCAAATTTCAGTACAATCCTTAGCGATACTTTTTAATGGAAAAACAATATTCATTGTGCACATACAGATGATAAAAATCCTTTTATAGCCCATATTTTTTTGCCCCATAATTCACATAGTTGTTGATTCATCACTCAACTACAGCAAAATTGTTTTTGCGAGAATTAAGATAGGTGTACCGCATGAGGCTTTCGGAGTAGTGTTTCAGCAAGAGACGTGATTCTTCAATCGTCATTTGTTTTTCAAGGAGCGAAGCTTCTGTGGCACGGCGAACTGCTTCGATTAAATGAGCTCGTTCATATTCAACTGAGTTCATAACTTCAGTCATTGAATCACCTTCAATTACGTGTTCGACTTTATAGCCATCGCCATTAACATGAAGATGCACAGCATGAGTTGCGCCAAAGAGATTATGATAATCGCCCATAATTTCTTGATATGCTCCGGTCAGAAAAATGCCGAGGAAATAAGGTTCACCTTCTTTCCATTTATGAAGGGGCAGTACTCGTTTTACATCGCGTACGTCTATAAATTGATCGATTTTTCCATCGCTGTCACACGTAAGGTCAGAAATAATTCCGCGTTCGGTTGCTTCTTCATTAAGTCTATGTATCGGCATAATAGGAAAAAGCTGTTTCAATGCCCATGAATCAGGAATTGATTGGAAAACAGAAAAATTGCAGTAATAATTACCTGCAAGTGTTCGATCAAGATCTTCAAGCTCATCAAATTTTAACTCAAGTCTTTTTACAATCTTTTTAATTTTGGAAAGGCTTGCCCAACAAATTTTTTCAATTTGGCCGCGTTCTTTTAATGAGAGATACCCAAGACTAAAAAGACTTAAAGACTCAGATTTTGCCTGAATCACATCATTATATGTTTCAAGCAAATTGTCATCATTGATGCGTACATATGTTTGATAGAGATCGCGAATCGTATCATTCGTTAAATCAAATTCCTTCTCAGTAATGTCAAATTCCATATCTTCAACGCCAAGCACATTGATAATAACCATTGAATGATGAGCAACAAGCGCACGGCCGCTTTCACTCATAATAATAGGATATGCACAATTTTTTTCTTTGCATGCGGTTTGAATAGTTGCAACAACATCAGCTGCATAGGCTTCCATTGAGTAATTTTTCGATGAATGGAAATTAGACTCTGATCCATCGTAATCAACACCGAGACCTCCTCCAACATCAAGATATTTCATGGGAGCACCCATCATGAGTAATTCAGCATAAAAATATGAAGCTTCGTTTAATGCTTCTTTAATAGTTTTGATATCCGTAATTTGTGAACCAATATGGAAATGAAGCAACTGTAAGCAATCGAGCATATTATTTTTTTTCAGTTTTTCTACTACGTCAATAATTTCAGCGGCATTAAGACCAAACTTTGCTCGATCACCAGAAGAATCTGCCCACTTGCCACTACCTTTACATGAAAGTCGCGCGCGAATGCCTAAGATTGGACTAATTCCCAATCGGGCTGAGACTTCAGTTACCATATCGAGTTCATAATAACGTTCAAGAACAATAATGGGCTGAAGTCCTAATTTTTGAGCGAGGAGGGCAGTTTCTAGGTATTCGCTATCTTTGTAGCCATTACAAATGATCAGAGATCCTTTTTGTGTGGAGAGCATGGAAAGCGCGATGAGCATTTCGGGTTTTGACCCAGCTTCAAGCCCGCAGGTGTATTCCTTTGCAAAATGAAGCAATTCTTCGACGACATGTTTTTGTTGATTTACTTTAATGGGGTAAATGCTTTGATAACTTCCTTCGTATTTGTGGGTCGCAATAGCTTCATTAAAACAATTGTGTAATTTTTTTAATCGATGAGCGAGTATATCTGAAAAGCGTAAGACAAGAGGAGGTTCGAGGCCTCGTTTTTTCAAGTCTTCAACGAGATTGTAAATATCAAGCCCCGGACGTTTACCTTGCGGAGAAACTTCCAAATGTCCTTCTCCGTTAATACTGAAATACGGGCTTCCCCATAATTTTACGTTATAAAGTTCTTCACTTTTTTCTGATGTCCACTCGTTCATAACATATCTCCTTTTTAAAAAAGTCTAATAAACGTAAAACTTGTATGAAAGCAAGTACAAATTAATAATTTACAAAATTCTTTTTCCTAGAGCGGAAGCAATGAGTTCTAACCCAAGTTCGATTGTTGGATTTATTTCTTCATGAGTATATTTTGCTGATCCTTGTAGATAGAGAGGAATTACCTCTGAATTAATTTCGACGAGATCCATAGATGAAAGTCGATTGGTTTCAGCTAAAGCTTCGGCAATGAAATGAGCTTCTCGGTAGGTTAGGCCACCACGTTCTTTGGTCCCTGTATTTGGTGCTATATATGGATCGAGTGCATCGATGTCGAGGCTTAAATGAAGGGGGCGATTTCCTTTGGGATTGATTTTTTTTAAAGCCATGTCCATGACTTGTCCAATCCCATATCGATCGATTTCATACATGGTAAAAACTTGAATTCCTAGTTTCCGAATAATAGCGCGTTCTGGAGGATCTAAACTACGTACTCCAACCAGCGCTATTCTGTCGGGAGTTAAAATGTGGCGTAACCATTCAAAGCCAGGAAGTGTAGCGGACTCAATAAGTCCCAGCAAACCTGCTAATGGCATTCCATGGAGATTTCCACTCGGCGAGGTCAGAGGAGTATTGATATCCCCATGTGCATCAACCCACACAATTGCAGCTTCGGGGCGTGCTCGTAGTATTCCACTAATCGAGCCAAACGCAATACTATGATCCCCACCTACGGTTAAACAAAAACGTCCTTTTTGTGCTAATACTTCTACTGTGTCGGCAATATGTTTGCATACTAAGCCAAGGCTTTGATTTTTATGAAGATCAATATTTCCATGGTCTTCTACTTTCCATCCAAATGATTCAATTGTTTTTTGCAACCCCGCATTTCTTAATAAGTCAGGAGTTTTTTCAATGCCTGGTAACTTTTGTCCAAGAGCAATTGGCGCGCCAACAATGGCGACGGTTTTTGGTTCTGTAATGTAAGACATAGAAATCAAGCTTAGCACATGAAATGAGAAGGAGCAAGCGCTACCAATAAAAGCGATTGACCCAATAGTGAGGCTTGCATACTATAGCATTGAATTGAAAGGAGAAAGAATGACGCCATCACATTATGTTTCAAATATTGGAAATTTCGTGCATGAAAATGTCACACTTAAAGGTTGGGTATATAATTCACGCAGCAGCGGCAAACTTGTTTTTATTGAACTTCGGGATGGGACGGGAATTATTCAATGCGTGCTCTTTAAAGGCAATGTATCTGAAGAG
>JAHFAK010000076.1 GCA_023250585.1 Deltaproteobacteria bacterium | reverse complement strand
GCGCATGAAGAATTAACAATTATTACAACTATTGATCCTGATTATGGGTTTGCTACTTCTGAAACTACTATTACCGTCAAAGGCATACATATTCATGATCAACTAAAAGTTTATTTAGATGAAGAGCAACTTGATATAACGATGTCTAATAATGAGACACTTATTGCAACTCTTCCCGAAAATCTTCCATCACAAACATATCGCTTAATCATTAAAGAAAAAAATAAAACCATCTATGAAAAATATTTTACCATCATTGATGCATTTCTTTTTATCTATGCAATTGATGTAGGGCAGGGTGATGGAACACTTATTATAGGGCCAAATGGGACAGTATTATTAATCGATGGAGGACCGACTGAGGCAGGGCGTGAAAAAATTCTGCCTTTTTTAGGTGCGCACAACATTCACTCAATCGATTATTACATTATTAGTCATTTCCATGAAGATCATGTTGGTGGAGTTGACGAAGTAATGTCTGGGTTTGATGGAAAGTTAGGAACGTCTGATGATTTACTGCCAACGTATTATAGTTATGATCATGGCGAGAGCTATTCGAGTAGTTCTTATGATGATTATATACAGGCTATAGGGAAAAAACGAAAGACTATTGAGCCAGGGAATACAATTGATTTAGGAGGAGAAGCTCTTATTACCTGTATTGTGGTAAATGGCAATTATATTGATGGAAAAAGAATTCAGATCGATACAAGCGATGAAAATCAAAAATCAGTTGGTTTGCTTTTATCTTTTGGTAATTTTTCGTTCTGGATTTCCGGTGATTTAACCGGTGGTGGAGGGGATCCTCCGTATACAACAATAGATCTTGAGTCTCATGTTGCAGATCTTATCGGGGATATTGATATCTTACGAATAAATCATCATGGATCGCTTACAAGCTCCAATGAATATTTCTTATCAAAGCTTCTGCCGGAAATAGCAATTATTTCAGTCGGTGATAATGACTATGGACATCCACGAAATGAGATTCTGAAAAGATTAGAAAAAATTAGAGCAGAAATATTTACAACAAAAAATTCTGGAACAATTGGGATTGAAGTTATCAATGGACAAACGTGGAGTGTTACTTCTCGTAATACTCGCGTCCCAAATGCGTAATGAGTTCTTCACCCATCATCCAGCGTAAGGTATTTTTGAGTTTTGTTTGTTGAATAAAGAGATCGTGTTCAGGATAAAGACCTTCAGGAGTAACAGGGCTTTTGAAATAGAATGAAAGCCATTCTTGAATTCCCGTAAATCCTGCACGCTTCGCTAAATCGAGGAATAAAATCAGATCAAGCACAATCGGCGCAGCGAGAATGCTATCTTTACACAAGAAATCGACTTTGATTTGCATATTGTAGCCAAGCCAGCCCGTGATATCGATGCTATCCCAACCTTCTTTATTATCACCACGGGGAGGATAATAATTGATGCGAACTTTATGATAGAGATCTCCATATAGTTTAGGATAGAGTTCTGGCTCCAAGATTTGTTCGAGCACAGAAAGTTTTGATTCTTCTTTTGTTTTAAATGATTCAGGATCTTCGAGGACTTCTCCATCACGATTGCCCAGAATATTTGTTGAAAACCATCCGCGAATACCAAGCATACGAGCTTTTAAACCGGGAGCGAGAATTGTCTTCATAAGAGTTTGGCCGGTTTTAAAGTCTTTGCCACACATTGGTGCCCCAGTTTTTTGTGCAAGTGTTTCTAATGCCGGAATATCGGCTGATAAATTAGGCGCCCCATTTGCATATGGAATGCCGAGTTTTAAAGCCGCATATGCATAAATCATACTTGGTGCAATATCAGGGTCATTGTTTTCGAGCCCTTTTTCAAAAGCTTCTAAGCTTGAATGAACGGCGCTTTTTTTCTTGTAGATTTCTGTAGAGCCACACCACAACATGACAAGACGATCACACTTTTTTGCTTTTTGGAAAGTTTCAATGTCATTGATAACTTGTTTCGCGAGTTCCATTTTGTTGGCACCAGTTTTGACATGAGTACCTTTTAAATTTTTAACGTAATTTTGATCAAAAACTGCTTTGTAGGGTTTAATTGCCGAAAGATCTTCTTTGAGTTTTTCAACTAATTCGCCAAAAACAACGTGTGCATTTTTGGCAACTTCATAACAATTTTGAGGATAAACATCCCAAGTGCAATATTCAAAATCAGAAAGGTTTGCCAACGGAACAAAATCTTTAATCATGGGACGACGTTTTTCGGTTCTTTTACCTAATCGAATTGTTCCCATTTGGGTCAATGAACCAATAGGTTCGCCAAGGCCTTTTTCTATTGCCTTTACTCCAGCAATGAATGTGGAGCTAACAGCGCCTAAGCCGGGAATCAAAATGCCCAATTTTCCTTTTGCCGGTTTAATATCCTTTTTTTGTGACATAATCATACCTCGAAATAATGTTAAAATAAGATGTAACTTTATACGCGAACTCTGGGTTTAAAGTCAAAGACTACCCAATAACTTTCTGAATGCGTTCAAAGGCCCAGCTTACCTCATCTTTGTTAATCACAAGAGGTGGGGCAAAACGAATAATGCTTTCATGGGTTTCTTTACAGAGAATATTTTCCTTTTGTAGATCTTCGCAGTATTGACGTGCCGTTTTATTATGAGTTTTTAATTCAAGACCAATAAGTAAACCTTTTCCACGAACTTCTTTTATATGTGGATTTTTGAGCGTCTTTAATTTTTTCATAAGCATTGCACCCATTTCATATGAATTCTCTACGAGCTTTTCTTCAAGAATTATTTCGATTGCTGTTAAGCCAATAGCTGCAGCTAAAGGATTTCCTCCAAACGTAGAACCATGAGAACCTGGCGTGAATACACTCGCAACTTCTGCGCTCGTAACAATAGCCGAAACGGGAAAAACACCACCACCCAGAGCTTTTCCAAAAATAAACATATCGGGTTGAATATTTTCATGTTGGCATGCAAAGAGCTTACCCGTGCGACCAAAACCGGTTTGAATTTCGTCAGCTATAAAGAGTACATTATTTTTTTTGCACATATCATACGCTTTTTTGAGATAGCCTTCATCGGGGACATAAACCCCCGCTTCGCCTTGAATAGGTTCAACTAAAAATGCAGCAGTGTTTTTAGTAATAGCTTTTTCAAGGGCAGAAGCATCATTAAATGGAATAGTAACAAATCCTGGCGTAAAAGGACCAAACCCTTTTTTGTAATCAGCTTCAGTACTAAAGCTAATGATCGATATTGTACGTCCATGAAAATTATTATTACATACGATAATTTCTGCTTTATTTTCAGGAATTCCTTTTTTCATGTAGCCCCAGCGTCGGGCGCATTTTAATGCAGTTTCAACGCCTTCAGCTCCAGAATTCATGGGAAGAGCTTTTTCCATTCCCACTGTTGTGCAGAGTTTTTCTAAAAATGCTCCTAAGCGGTTGTTATAAAAAGCTCGTGAAGTAAGCGTTAATTTTTGAGCTTGTTCAGTTAGAGCTTGAATAATTTTGGGATGAGTATGTCCTTGATTGAGCGCTGAATACGAAGAAAGCATATCCATGTATTTATTGCCTTCAGAATCCCATACCCACACTCCTTTACCTCGCTCAAGGACTACGGGCAGGGGATTGTAATTCATTGCTCCAAAGGCATTTTCAAGATCCATGTATTTTTGGCTACTCATATGATTCTCCTTTTAAATTTATATGTGTGATGATTTATCGGGATTTATACCAAGGTATGAAAGTACCCATTGCATCTTTTTCCAAAAACCAATCTTGTTAAGAAGAGGATTTGCCCAGCCATTAGTAACACAGTATGAGCTCGTATGTGGAGGTGTATGATGTTCTTGATGATGATCTGGCGCTAAAATCAGATTCCATTTCTGTAAATAATGAGCAATTGTAGAGCGATCATCCGGTGATGAATGAGCCCATTTATGAAATTGGTTGGTTAATACCGTTGCTATAAAAATAGTGTTGAGAACTAATGATGACAAATTAAATAACGGAGAATCAGAATAGTGACCCATGCATATAATTAAGAGCACCTGTAATGGAACAGCAAAAAGGCAACTGTTACCTATCGTTACTGCCAAATTATGTTTACACATCGCTGTAGGTTCGATGTGATGCCACCTGAATGGTTCAATGAAATTAGGTCCCACAAGAGGTGTGGTCGGAGACCCATAAAGATCTGCCAGCCAATGAACAAAACCGGTGAGAATATCAGAAATAAACAATGAAAGCAGAATAAGAGGAACGACGAACCAATATGTCCATACTGGAATATTCATAAAACAATACCCATAGACAGCCAGTGTTGAAAACGGAAAGAGGATGACCATTATCCATTCAAGAACATTATGAAAACCACGATCATCAAAATCTGATGTTATTGCTACATTTATTTCGGTTTGTTTCATTCTTACGTATTCTATAATACTTTTTTTACATCATCAAATAAAAAAATAAATTATTAATTAAGTTATTTCAATAAGTTGTATATTAATTTTCTTGCTTTTTTTAAAGAATGTGTTATTATAATAGTATATGAGACAACAGAGAAAACAATGGATTTGGGTACTCATAACTTCATGGGTATTTCTTGTAGGATCGACGTTATGCTCGTTTGCCTGCGAAGTGTCTCATATGAAGAATTCTCAACATCTATGTTGTAAGAATAAAAATACATCACAAAAAAACACGCCATCCAAGCAGTGTTGTCACGAACAACAGTATGTGGTCGATACATCTCTTTCGATTAATACCGGAATAGATAAAACGTTCAGTGTACTTTATACTCTTCTCTCGGCGAATTTTATATCAGGATTTTTTCATATACCTGAAAGGATCAAGTTAGAACCTCAAGAGATTCCAAAGCTCCATTCGAAAATTTCTCTTATCATTTCTCAGAAAACCATACTCATCTAAAACAAACCATCCCACAATTTTAGCAGTAACGACATCATTAGTGAGGTGTATATGGTTTATAGAAAATATATTATTTTTTTCAATATAGTTTTAATTTTGTGCGTCAGTGGCAAAACTAATGCACAAATTCTGTCATTAGAAGAAGCTGAAAAGGAAGTATTAGAAAACAATCCCGATATCGGAGCTGCAGAATTTCGACAAAAAGCCGCGGAAGAGAGAATTCCTCAAGTGGAAGCTCTCGAGGATCCAATGATCGGTGTTGAGTTTTATAATACTCCGATTGATACCATTGATATTACGCGATCTGAAGATATAGATTTTAAAATTCGTCAGAACATTCCATTTCCTGGAAAGCTTCGTACTCATGGTAACGTGGCTCGCAATGATGCTCGTCTTGTTGAGGAAAAAGAGCGTACACAAATTCAAGACATCTTGTATGATCTACGTATGAGCTATTATGATATGTGGGCTCTCGATCACCTTCTTGCAATAAATAAGAAGAATCAAGAGATTGTGCGAGAGATTCTTGAATCTTTTAAAATATCGTATGCGACAGGAAAAACAACACTTGATGCTTCGTTAAAGCAAGAAATTGAAGCATCGAAACTTCGGAATGAAGAAATTGTACTTACTTCTGAAAGAAATACCCATCGTGCTCATTTACGTGCTTTGCTTGGGAGTAAAACTCACGAAGTAATCGATCTTCCAAATGAATTAACAAAACCAAATCTCCATTGGACCGTTGAAGAACTGCAAGAGATAGCGGCGAATGAGCGACCCGAATTACATATTTTAGATGCTCAGATTAAACGAGATGATTCACACATTACAGAAGTTACTCAAAATCTTATTCCTGATTTTTCTTTTGGGTTTGCTTATAAAGAAAATCCTGCGGGAAAAAATCTCTGGGCTTTTGAAGCAATGGTGAATGTTCCCATTTTTTTCTGGAGCAAAAATCGTGCTGAAATTCGTGAAGCCGAGATGCTTAAGAAAGTAAGCGAACAAGAAAGAAGCTCTCTGCATTTTCATACGTATCATGAGATCGAAGAAGCATATACTACCCTTAGAGCTCTTGATGCCATAATAGCTTCATATGAAAAAGAAATTTTACCAAAAAGTAAAACAAATCTAATCATAGCAAAAACCGCGTATGAGACCAATAAAATCGATTTCATAACACTACGTGAAGCAGAGAGGTCCTATCATGAACTTGAAATCCCTTATTATGAGGCACAAGGAAATTTTGGTAAATCACAAGCTCGGCTTGAGCGAATTCTTGGTAAAAGATTGGAGGATTTATGAAAAAAAATAATGTACTATTTTTTTTGGCATTTTTTGTTGTGGTCGGAATTATGGGTTTAATCTTGTGCACGGGAAATAACGGAAAAGAAACGAAAGAGAAAGCTTCTATTGAGTATTATACGTGTCCTATGCATCCCCAGGTTCATGAAGATAAGCCTGGTGAATGTCCAATTTGTCATATGAAGCTTGTGCCGATATATAGAGATGATACAGGCGCTCTGCATACTCATGAAAATCACGTGAGTATTTCTTCAGAACGGCAGCAATTGATTGGCATACAGACGACACAGGCCGAGATTAAATCAGTTATTAAAAAAATTAGAACTGTCGGCAGAGTTGCATATGATAGAGAGCTTGCGATTGCAGAGCAAGAATATCTACAGGTAATTACATCGAGTCCTGCATTAAAAGAATCAGCAGCAACAAGGCTCAAGCTTTTAGGAATGAGTGATGATGAAATTAAATCACTTGCTCGACGAAAAAAAGATGTTCGAAATCTATATTTGCCTCAAAGTAATGATTCGTATTGGATTTATGCAACACTTTATAAGGAAGATATCCAACTCGTAAAACTAGGTGCGAAAACATTAATTTTTGTCGATGAAGCTTCGAAAGATGAAATTCAAGGTGTGGTTCGCTCGATTGATCGTATGCTTGATCCCATGACACAATCAGCGCGAGCACGGATAGAGATTAAGCCTACGAAAGTACTCCTGAAGCCGGATATGTTTGTTACGGTTTACTTCGAGATACCATTAGGACATGCGTTAGTTATTCCAAAATCAGCGATACTGACAACCGGGACAAGAAATATCGCATTTGTTGTTTCAGATAGTACACATTTTGAGTCACGTGAAATCTCCATTGGAGAGATGCTGGAGAATGAAGTAGTTGTTCTCAATGGAATTAAGAAAGGCGAGAACGTTGTGTCGCATGGAACATTTCTTGTCGATTCTGAATCAGAATTAAAATCCGCTACAGGAACTGGAAGACAAGGAGGGAACCATGATCACCAGAATCATTGATTTTAGTGGGCGGAATAAATTTCTTGTTATCACGATAGTTTTTGCAGCAGTAGCAGTGGGTATATGGAGTTTGAAACACATTCCTCTTGATGCAATACCTGATCTTTCAGACAAGCAGGTTATTATCTACTCAAAATGGGATCGTAGTCCGGATATTATCGAGGATCAAGTTACGTATCCTATTATTACTGCTCTTCTTGGAACCCCAAACGTAAAGGCCATCAGAGGATTTTCTGATTTTGGATTTTCGTATGTCTATGTTATTTTCGAAGATGGAACCGATATTTATTGGGCACGAAGTCGCGTGCTCGAATATCTTTCAAAAATTATTCCTCGATTACCCGAAGGTGTAAAAACAGAATTAGGTCCTGATGCAACGGGAGTTGGTTGGGTATATCAGTATGCTTTGGTTGATCATTCGGGGAAGCATACTCTTTCGGAACTCCGCAGTTTTCAAGATTGGAATCTCAAATTTAAACTTCAAAGTGTTCCAGGTATTGCTGAAGTTGCAAGTATCGGAGGTCATGTTAAGCAATATCAAATCACCGTCGATCCAAATGCGCTTCTTGCATATAACATTCCGATTAACCATGTAATCGAGGCGATTCGCAAAGGTAATAGCGAAGTCGGCGGACGCCTCGTCGAATTTTCTGGTCGAGAATACATGATTCGCGGCAGAGGTTATGCAAAGACAATTTCAGATATTGAAAATATTGTCCTCAATGTTGATGCAAAAACGGGAACTCCACTACTTGTTAAGCATATCGGTAAAGTGAGCCTTGGGCCTGAAATCAGACGAGGAGTTACTGATCTTGATGGTACGGGCGATGTCGTTGGTGGCATAGTGACTATGCGCTATGGCGAACATGCACTCAAGGTTATTGAACGGGTACAGAAAAAGCTCGAAGAACTGAAACCATCGCTTCCCGACGGCGTAGAAATCGTTGCTACCTATGATCGTTCAGACCTCATAACGCGAGCAATCGACACGTTAAAAAAGACATTAATCGATGAAATGATTATCGTGAGTATTGTTATTTTACTCTTTTTATGGCACATCCCTTCGGCAATAATTCCTATGGTCACAATTCCTATCTCTGTACTTCTTGCTTTTATTCCACTGTATCTGATGGGTTTTACCTCAAATATTATGTCGCTTGCAGGAATCGCTATTTCGATTGGAGTCCTTGTTGATGGAGCAATCGTCGAAGTCGAGAATGCCTATAAAAAACTCGAGCATTGGCTTCATGAGGGGCGTACAGGTGATTTTCATGAAATACGTCTTGCAGCACTCAAAGAAGTTGGGCCATCAGTATTTTTTTCATTGCTGGTGATTGCTGTGGCTTTTATTCCAGTCTTTACGCTTGTCGATCAAGAAGGAAGGCTCTTTAAGCCACTTGCATATTCTAAAAATTTTGCCATGATAATCGCGGCTCTTCTTGCGATTACGCTCGATCCGGCACTGCGTATGCTTTTTACGCGGATGGATTATGTTACCTTCAAACCAAAATTTTTGGCGACAATTGTAAATCACATTGCTGTTGGCCGCTATTACCAGGAAGAAAAACATCCGATAAGTCGAATTCTTTTTGCGATCTATGAACCTGCATGCCGTTTTGTACTTCGCCACCGAAAGAAAACACTCATTAGCGTTATACTCATCATGATTGCTACAATTCCAATATATCTTAAATTAGGATCTGAATTTATGCCGCCCTTAAATGAAGGCGCTATTCTCTACATGCCAACAACGCTTCCGGGAATTTCAGTTACCGAGGCAGAGCGTGTACTTCAAATTCAAGATCGCGTATTAAAAACGATTCCCGAAGTTGAACGCGTTTTTGGAAAAGTAGGAAGAGCTGATACATCACTTGATCCTGCGCCATTTTCAATGGGTGAAACAACGGTAATTCTCAAGCCAAAATCCCAGTGGCGAGAAGTAGAACGCTGGTATTCGTGGATGCCTGAGATTTTTCATGGCCTCTTTCGGCATATGTGGGATGATCATATTTCATGGGATGATCTCATCAATGAAATCGATGCGAAGATGCAAATTCCTGGTTGGATCAATGCATGGACAATGCCCATTAAAAATCGAATCGATATGCTGTCCACAGGAATTCGCACGCCGGTTGGCATAAAAATTTTTGGTGATGATTTTAAAAAAATAGAAAATATAGGCAAAGAGCTTGAGAGCCTTCTTAAAGAAGTTAAAGGCACGAGAAGTGTCTATGCAGAACGTGTGGCCGGGGGGTATTTTATTGATTTTGATTTAAAGCGAGAAGCGCTTGCCCGCTATGGAATTTCAATTGAAGATGCACAAATGACGATTGCGTCAGCTATAGGAGGTGAAAATATTACAACCACCGTAGAAGGTCGAGAACGTTACCCCGTTAATCTTCGCTATGCTCGTGAACTTCGCGATGATGTATCAGATCTCGAACGAGTTCTCGTTTCAACATCAACGGGTGCTCAAATCCCCATTCGTGAAATTGCCGATATCCATTTTTCAACGGGGCCTTCGATGATTCGTGATGAGAATGGACTGCTTTCAGGTTATGTGTATATTGATATGACTGGACGTGATCTTGGTGGTTATGTTGATGATGCAAAAAAAATCGTTCGCCAAAAGCTTAAACTTCCAACCGGCTATAGCATTTCGTTTAGCGGTCAATACGAAAATATGATGCGAGTCAAAGAGCGACTGAAATTTATTCTGCCGCTGACACTATTTATTATTTTTTTGCTTCTCTATATGAATACAAAATCGGCTGTAAAAACCGGTATTGTCATGCTCGCGGTTCCATTTTCGCTCATCGGCGCTATTTGGTTTTTGTATATCTTGGGCTACAACATGTCGATTGCCACATGGGTTGGTATGATCGCCCTTATGGGGCTTGATGCTGAGACGGGCGTATTCATGCTTTTATTTTTGGATTTATCATATAATGAACGAAAACAAAAAGGCATGCTCACTACCCATAATGATTTAACCGAAGCAATTATCCACGGCGCCGTGAAACGAATTCGTCCCAAGATGATGACGGTAACTGCCGCCTTTATAGGTCTTATGCCTATCATGTGGTCTATCGGAACTGGAGCTGATATGATGAAACGCATCGCCGCTCCCATGGTAGGAGGTCTGGTGACGTCATTTATACTAGAATTATTGATCTATCCGATTATTTTTGCATTGTGGAAAGAACAAGAACTAACAAAGGGATAACGCTCATATATCATCCCATTCGACTTGACTTTACGTAAAATATGTATACACTTTATATATATACACATTTTACGTAGGAATATGCCGTGAAAAATCCTTTTAAATATGGTGTGCCTGTTACCGGAGAATATTACTTGCCGAGACCTTTTCTCATAAAAAAATTGACTCCTTATGCGATATCGGGACAAAAAGTATTATTATATGGGCCACGGCGGTTCGGGAAAACTTCATTTTTGCAGGAATTTGCTACGCATCTCACAAAATATTCAATACATTCAATTATTATTGATCTGTATCCCATAACATCTCACAGTGATTTCTTGCATGCCTTAACTAAGGCAATTAAGCCCTATAACATAAGATCCTTTATGCAATTTTTCAAAGATACATTTTCAGCGATTTTTCGTATTCGTCCAAAAATTAATCTAGAACCGACCCATGTTTCATTAGACTTCTCAATAGATTCTATGAATAGCGATGATATAAAGACAGCTATTGAAGATACCATAAGAATGCTTGGAGAATTTCATAAAAAGCAAAAACTCATGGTTCTTTTTGATGAATTCCAAAAAATAGCAGAAATTTCTGATAACGGTTGGCTTGAAGGAACACTTCGAAGCGAAATACAGAAACAGCAAGATGTGCCGTATCTATTTTGTGGATCAAGGCGTGGCCTCATTCTTGATATGTTTCAAAATACGCAAAGACCATTTTATCATATGGCTATTCCAATCGAATTTCCTAGATTCAATGATGAATTTATTGATTGGCTTAAAAAACGTTTTACAAAAGCCCATCTTTCAATTTCAAAGAGCGTGATCAAATATATTTTAGACATTACCGATTGGAGTCCAAACTATGCTCAAATGATAGCGTTTCACTTAATTGCAAATCATTCTCATAAAGAGGTGATTGACAAGACAATCGATTCAACTCTTAACGAGATCTGTACATTAAATACTTATACCTATATGACTCTCTTTGATTCACTTTCATCAAATGCGCAGAGACTTCTACGTTTAGCTGCTCTTAATCCTGGTGAGAGTCCCTTTAAGCAAGAACTTCTCCAAAAATTTCAACTGACGAATTCTACGGTACAAGCTGCTCTCAAAAGCTTAATTAATAAACGAATTTTGGATGATTCTACTTCTAAGGGAAAATTATATTTTGATGATCCACTTTTTTTGCGATGGATTCAAAAT
>JAHFAK010000160.1 GCA_023250585.1 Deltaproteobacteria bacterium | reverse complement strand
AAATAAGATCTTATCGAAACCATTACTCTGTTTAGATTTAACTAAATCCTCTGTGCTGGTACTAATGAGTTGTCGTAGTTTAGTTAAATGCTCTCTTTTGGTCGTGTTCCAGACTGGTTGTTGTAGAAAGCAAAAAGTGATAAAGTATCAACTGGAAAAAATAAAAAAAGAAGGAATGAGAAGAAATGATCTGGGAAACAGTGAAATGCCCGAAGTGCGGGGGAGAAGAAATAATCAAACATGGCAAAACGGCGACAGAAAAGCAGCGGTATAAATGTCAAAATGAAGAATGTGAATGTACGACATTTATGAGGGAGTATAGTTATCAAGGAAGTTTACCAGAAGTAAAAGCCAAGATAATCGAGATGAGTATGAATGGTAGTGGGATAAGAGATATTGGGCGGGTACTCAAGATAAGCCCGACAACAGTGATCGAAGAATTAAAAAAAAAAGCATCAGAAGTGGAGAAAGTAAATAAAAGAATAATTGAACAAATAACCCAACAAGGGGAAGAAATAGAAGTAGAAATAAGGCCAGTAGTAGTAGAATCAGAGGTTGATGAGATGTGGAGTTATGTGGGTAATAAAGAAACGCAGCGATGGTTATGGCATGCAATTGATCATAAAAGTGGGGTAGTGTTAGCGTATGTATTTGGGAGTAGAAAAGACGAAGTATTTTTGGAATTAAAGAAATTGTTAGAACCATTTGGGATTAGGCGATTTTATACTGATGCGGCGGGCGTTTATCAACGACATTTGTCTCCCGAAGAGCATGAAAGCGGGAAAAAGAATACACAAACAATTGAAAGAAAGCATCTTACCTTGCGTACTCGTATAAAACGCTTGGTGCGCAAAACTATTTGTTTTTCCAAATCCATTTTGATGCATGATCTTGTCATTGGCCTTTTCATCAACCGTTACGAATTTGGTATTTTGGTTTAATTATGCTAAACAACGAGTCTGGAACACGACCTCTCTTTTAGTACCATCAGCAAAGGGAGCCAGATCGTAAGCCGCTCGATGCGACACTAGTTTGCCATGTTCTACGGCGATTAAAATGGCCATATAGCAAGCCTAAATGAATTGTTAAGTTAAAATAAATATGATATAATAAGGAATAAATTAATAATAAAAACAGACAAGGTGGGGAACATGGACGAAAGGGTTAATATAGAGCATATCATTAAATTTTTAAATGAAAAAATAGATGCCAGAGAATACCGACGAGGATTAGCGATAAAATTGGTAATGGAAGGATATCTATATAAAGATATTAGTGCCATGTTAAATATAACGGAAGCTTATATAAGTAAATGGAAAAAAATATATGAAGAAAAAGGAGTAGAAGGATTACGATTGGGGTATAAAGGAGCGAATGGATATTTAAGTAGAGAAGAAAAACAAGTAATAGTAGAATGGTTAAAAGAACAAGAGGAATGGAATTTAGAAAAACTGCAAATATATATAAAAGAGAAGTATGAAGTAGAATTTAAATCAAATCAAAGTTATTATGAATTATTTGCGATGGCAAAAATAAGCTGGAAAAAAACACAAAAAAATAATCCTCAAGGAGACCCGATAAAAATAGAAAGTAAAAAAAAAGAAATAATAGCGCATGTAACTGAATATAAAGAAGAAATAGAGAATGAAGAACGAGTAGTATTATTTGCAGATGAGTGTCATTTATTGTGGGGAGATCTGTGTGGATATGGATGGGGAAAAACAGAAGAACGACTAGAAGTAGATATAATTAATGAGAGAGAAAAACAAACCTACTATGGAGCAATTAATAGTAAGACGGGAGAGATGATAATTAAAGAATATGAAACAGCAAATACAGTAAATACAATAAACTTTCTTGAACATCTGAGAAAAGAGTATAAAGATATAAAACTTACGATAATATGGGATGGAGCAAGTTTTCATAAAAAAAATGAAATGCCAACATACTTAGAAAGTATTAATGGCACGAAAGAAAAGAAAGACTGGGAAATTACTTGCATAAATTTTGCACCCAATGCGCCTGAACAAAATCCCATTGAAGATATTTGGCTAAAAGGAAAAAATGCTTTAAGAAAACACTTTCGTATATTTCGGGTTTTCAAAGATATCAAAGCTTTTTTCACTAAAACTTTAGATAACCAATTCTTTGATTTTAAAAAATTACACATGTATAATTAATTAATGTTTACTTTAGCTTTGGTATAGTAAAGGCTTAAAGAGTTCCTGCATTGCAAAGAAAAACCCTTTCAGAATATTCTGCTTGCATAAAACGAGTTACTTGTTTCATTTGAGAAATAATGTTTGGAATACCATCTGGAAAATCTATTAAACATATGGATTTATGTCCACATTCAACACGATCAACAGGAAAAAGTAGGTATTCGTTTAATATAGCTCGTATTATGGATTTACACCTTATACCTTCGTTAGGGTTATTAGGATGAAAAGCGATCTCAAAAGTCTTTCCAATAAATATATCTGCATATGCAAATGAAACTAAAAAATGTTCTTGTGTAGCTATTATAGGCAAGGTTAAATAATGTTCTGCTAACTGCTTTAATGACTGAAAATAGTTTCTTTCTAATCTGTTCTCTTGGTTTATTAATCTTTCAGGTATTTCAAATTTTAGCACATTTACTGTTTCTATAGGTAGTTTGCCTTGAAGAATAAATTTCCTACTTTTTATATCTATATTTTCCTCTTTATGTGAATCATAACTTACATATCCTGACATTTATTTCCCCTTATTCTATGTAAATTGCTAGTTATTAACTTTATTATAATCTAGTAAGTTAGCCATGTTCAATACTAGATTAGCGCTACTTCATCTTTCATTAAATGCTGTCAAACCATTGCAGGATTTAAGTTTATTGCCAAGATTAACGCCAAAAGCGCATAACGCGTGGTTCAGCCGGCACGCACCGAGCCGAAGGATGAGGCGATGGGG
>JAHFAK010000075.1 GCA_023250585.1 Deltaproteobacteria bacterium | reverse complement strand
GCGATCATGAAATTGTACTCGATATGATTGAAAACTTGTCCCAAAAAATTGATGATATGGATCTTCAATTAAAGATGGCTAGAATAGAAATTATCGAACTTCGCCGTGATAATGATAAAAGTTTGGAGCTCATTGAAGATTTAGAAGAGAGCTTGGGAAATACAAAGTGTTTAGATCTAATGCTTTTTAAAGTAAGAGTTCTACAGCGACGATACGAAAATAAATCACAGATTTTTGAGGTAATAGATACGCTGATTCATTTTATAGAACTGTGTCGATTCGAAAAAAAACCTTCATATATTTTACATTACAAAGACGTTGAAATTTTAGAAACGGAAGTCTTAAATGAAAGATTAAGAGTCAATCTTAATCCATATGAAGGAGCTAAAGATGCAATTACTCGCGATATTCAAAAGATGGAAGAACTTTTAGAAAACAGAAGGGATACAGATTCATTCTTACCATTCAAAGCGTTACTATTATTATGGAAAGCAAGGGCTTTTTGGTGGCTGGATGGGGAGGCAAAGAAGGCATGTACTCCTATGGCTGAAGCGCTTTCTCTTTATGAATCTTTGAATTATAAAGAGAAGGTCGCATATTGTACTTATGCTCTGGGTACATACTACTATTGTCTCGATGGGATAAAAAAATCGTTCAAATATTTAAAAAAAGCTATTGTGTTGAGCACAACGTATAATTATCCACATATATTAGCACTATGCTATCGTAACTATGGATTGTTGTATAGTAAACGAGGCAATTTCCCAAAAGCTTTAGAGTATTTTCAAAAGACCTGTAGCATTTTAGGTCTAACTTCTCAGTTCACTTGGACAATATTTACTCAATTAGATCTTGTATCAGTTCTTATTTATCTTGAACAGTATGATCAGGCTCATGAACAATTAGATGATATTGAAAAAAATCAATATGTAACAAGCGGTATTATGCAGCGAAACTTTATGATGTTGACTCGGCAGCGACTTTTATTTTCCATGCGCTTAGATCAAAAAGAAGAAGTAGAAAAATATGCGAAAATTTTCATAGAAAGTAGAAGTAAAGAAAGAGATCTTTTAATAGAAGCAGATATATTAAATGCTCTCACGGCGTATTATATATATAGTAAAAACTATAGTGAGGCACAGGCCTTTGCAATGAAGGTAAAAAATTTATTGGAAAAAAAAGAGATAGGAAAATTTCAGTTAGCAGAAGCTTATTTTACTTTAGCTCGGGTTAATTTTTATCGTGATCATTATAAAGAAGCTTCTCGCTATACTCAGCTATCTTTAAAACTTTCAAAGAAATATAGATGGATGTATATTGTATCCAAAACGTATCTCTTACAAGCCCAAATACAGTATAAAGAAAAAAAAATTCTGGAGACAAAAAAGATACTTTTTGAGGTTATTACTATAGCAAAAACTAATTCCTATGTATATCACCAGGTTCAAGCACATCTTATCCTTGCAAACATAAACGTTGAGAGAGGTAAACTAAAATTAGGATATGAAAGTGTAATGGAAGCATTAAAACTTGCTATTGCACAATCGTATTATGATTTAATTGCTTTATGCTATAAGTTACTATCGTATTTTTTTAAATATCCCTTGTCCGACTTACTTCTTGATACCATGCGCAATGAGCTTAAGATTCAATCTTTGGATGATATAGAAGTATTGTATGAAAAATATTTTGATCAAGTAACTGAACAGCAGAAAGATTTTATTAGTTTATTTAAAGAACCTGATTTTGAATCGAGGCACTATAGTTTCCATATTACGAAAGATAGCGGTATCGATACATGGGATGATCTTAAATATACTACTTTTATTCAGAATGGAATGAACAATTGTGACGTCGTTGTGAATGTTGCTGCTGGGTACATATATTGCAAAGATAAAGGTAAGCTTGAACTTGATCGGCATCATCTTCTATTTAGGTTACTTGTTTATTTGATACGAAATAAAGAGAAAGTTGTATCAAAAAAAGAGTTAATTAATAGTGTATGGCATGAAGAGTATGATCCTCTTATGCATGATCAACTTATTTACGTTACCGTTAATAAACTCAGAAGGCAAATTGAAGGAGGACCTGATAGTAAAGAGGTAACGTTCATTCGTAATAATGATGAAGGGTATTGTATTAATAAAAAGACGAAGTTTTGTTTAATTGAAAGATCCTTATCCATGGATGGCGATGATTTAAACTCCCGGCAGAAATGGGTTTTAGAATATTTGGTCAATAGTGGAAAAATTACCAACAAGGAGTTCGTTAATTATTTCAAGATTAATAGAACGACTGCATTCCAAGAACTCGATGATCTTGTTTCGAAGAATTTACTCGAAAGAAGAGGTGCTGGGCGTTCTACCTACTATACTTTCAGAAATAAAGCTTCAGCGTAACTGTCGCAGCTAATTTCTAAAGAAATATGACTTGCAGTTTTAGAAAAAATTGCGTATGATTTCATAGAATTTTTGTGATTTAAACTATGAGGTACGCTATGAAATTAAAAATGACTATAATCCGAGTAGCTTTTGCCGTATGCATTTCTTCTTTATTTTTAGCACATGCACAAGACGGAGGTACAATTCCCGACGTACGCCCAGGAGTGGGCGTTACTGCAGATATCTTTTCTAAGAGTTGTTCTCCTGGGGTAGTAGATCGCTCGGCTACGTATGGTATTTTTGTTGTATTATATGCAAATACATTAACCAGCGAGTCCCCCTCTAAATACGCTGAAAACCTGCAGGATTTGTTATATGGTTTATACAATAAATGTAACAAAGTGATTGATACAAATATAATCGTTATTCAATTTTTAGAATTTTCTCCCTATAAAGATATTCCTTATAACAATACAGACAGCCAAGAACCAAAGTCTTTAGCGGTAAAAAGAGCATTTGCAGATGCTTATAGAGCTCTTCGAGAAAAACATCCTGAACTCAATTTAACTTATCTCCCTTCATATTTTGCTTATAACCTTAAAGATCCTAAAAATAGTGATGCTTTTGTACATTCGTTGTCTTTGGCGTTTAAAGATTTTTATAGCCAACTATCTGATGGAGAAAAAAAACAATTTAAAGAATATATGAGTAAAGAATTAAACTCCTTAGATTAAAAAAATACCTAATTTATTTCATATACATTGCAAAATGGGGGAATGGGATGTCGATTAAGTCTTTATTAATAGTAGCTTTTATATGTCTTAGCTGTGGTGGTTCTATTGTAAGAGCTCAAGAGTCACAGGTGGCGACTACTTCACAAAAAGGACTCTGTTCTACTATTGTGATTCCATTTACTTCTTCTACTCAAAATAATGAAGACGGTTCTTCTGAGCAATGGATATCCTTTCGTCAAGAAGTATATATTAAATATAATAATGCGATGAGATTTTTATATCTTATGTATAAAGACAAGATACAAAGTGTTGAAAATATTGAGAGTGCATGTTTTAAAGAGAACCTCCTAAATTTTTTTAATCAAGTAGAATCTAAATTTCCGAACTTACTATCAGATAGCTCATTCAAGCTCGTTTTTGATAATTTAAAGAAAACAAGTCAGCGACAGGACCTGAGAATTTTATATTTAACCGAGCAAAGAAAAAATGAATTTGTAAAGAAAAACCGTTTTTTGAAAGTAGATAAAGACTTACTGTATGGTTATTTCGATAAAATGAACAATACTATATATATTGATTTTTATGGATTTGAGTCGGAGAGAGAGCTCATGTCTTATATTTTTCATGAGCTTAATCATCCTTCTGATCCATTTACTGATCACGTAGGAGATATTATTACATCTATTACGCATGAGATGAAATTACCTCCAGACTTTATTATTTCAGACTTTCAAGAACATAATATTCAGTTATTTCTCCAGCAAGAATTTATTAGTGATAAAAATTTTGAAATTTGGCTTTCTCTTCTTGCTAACAATAGTGATTCTTCTCTATGGTTTAATGAAGATATGAATCGGATCTATTTCAATTATTTAAATGAAACAGAAGGTACAAATTTTACATTTAAATATGATGAATATAAAAATGTTATAGCGAGAATAGCTATTATTTTTTTACAACAAGCAAAAACATATATTGAGGAAGTAAGGGTTGTACAAGTGACAACGGTATTTACTGGCTATCTTTATGATATTATTGACAAAAATGAATTGCCTTCGGCTAAACTTTTACGTAACAATAAGAGTATTTTAGAGGAAGTAAGAAAGCGTTATTTTACAGGCGATCAAGAAATGGCATCAAAAGATCCAGACTGCATAACGAGAATTAATAGTATAGTCTATGAAAAGATCAATACCTATTTTAATCAAATTAATGACAAAATTGGTTTTGATTTTATCCTAGTAAGCCGAAGTAATAATTTTTTTAGTTTATGAGCCGAGATGAATCTTTTAAATTACCTCTTCAACTCATCAGTAGAAATAAAGAACGAGAGCTTTTCTTTAAAAACTTTGAGAAAACTAGTTCATTTTTTATTAAGGGAGTAGTGGGGGTAGGTAAAACTTCATTTATTTCTGCTTTAATTCAATCCTTTGAAAGTTTGGGCTATACATTTTATTATACTAAAGTTTCTCCTCTTACTACTGCCTCGATTCTCTTATCGCATATTCTTGAAGAGTTAAAAATTGTCGAAAATCTTAGCTATAAATCGCTTCCTACATTTGAAAATACGGTTGAGAGAATTAGAGAATTTTTAATTACAAAAAAAGTTATCCTATGCATAGATGATTTTCATTGGATTGATGATGAGAAAGCAATTTTCCTTCTGAAAACTTTCAAGAATGCCTGCGAAATTTCAAAGATGGGCAGTAAACTCATGGTTCTTTCCAGAAAACAAATCGTGCCAACGGATGATATCTCTTTCTTAGATGCATTCATATTAGAGCTTGGTGGATTAAGGAGAGAAGAGACAGAAAAATTTATTAGAAGTTTTTTTGATTTACACAATTATCGAGATGTTAGTTTAGAAGATATAGAAAAAATTGCCTTGAGTGTAGAGTATAATCCTTTATTGGTAAAAATGGCTCTCAGGCTTATCATTGAGAAACGTTTTTCTCTTAAGGATTTTTTATCAAAAAAAATTTTAAACCAAGAAGATTTTATTCGTTTTGTATATGATAATTATCTTGCGTATTATGACAAGGATACGATTGAATTTTTAGAAATTCTATCATGTTTTAGAGGAGCCATTGATATTGATCTTTTGCACACGGTATATCCCATTTCCTCATTTCAGGCTATTTTAACTCATTTAAAATCTGACTTACTTGTTCAAGAATCAAGCTGGGGTAAAATTAAGTTAAAAAATATGTTTCACGATTATTATGAAGTAAACCTATCTCCAGAAAAAAAGAAAAGATATTATTCAATTTGTTTGGAGTACTTTAAAAAGGCTTCTGAAGATGTTCAAAAGCTAGAATTTCTGAACGAAATTTTTCGCTGTTATATCATTCTTGGTAAAACTGAAGAAGCAGAATCTATTCTTTTAGAGAATTATCACAGCCTTATTGAAATAGGTAGTCATAAACAAGTATTAGCTATGATTGCAGAGCTTGAAGCAATAAAACCTGATATTCGAATTGAGCTAAAGCTTGCGGAAGCAGAAATTTATTATTTCATTACAGAGAAAGATAGCCTTGATCTCATTGAAAAAATCGAAAAAAAAATACCACATGTTCAATGTTTGGATTTATTGTTACTCAAAATTTCTGTGCTTCATAGAAAATTATCATTAGATTCGCAAGCTCTAGAATATATTGATTCTCTTATACGGCTCATAGAAAGTCTTAGAGACAAAGAAAAGTCATCAACGATTGTATATTATCAAGATCTCGATGTTTTAATGGCTAAGACATTATATGAAAAGTTGAGCCTTAATTTATCTACCTATAAACAGAATAACCATGAGATACGAGAAGATTTTGAAATAATAGAATCTCTTCTTCCTAAAATCAAAGAGAGAAGAATTCGTTTATCATTAGAAGCTAATCTTTATAATTGTAAAGCAAAACAAGCAGTAAATAAAGGTAATCGGGCAGAAATGCTCAATCTGATGCAAAAGGCTATAGCAATAGGAGAAGAGTTGCAAAATAAAAATACCATAGCATGGTTTTATTTTACTACTGCAAGATATTTAGTTCATTTAGAAGATTATGAAACTGTGCTAGAGTTTTTACAGAAAGCAACGGAGCTTTCCGAGCAATACGATTATCAATATTTATTACCTTTGTGTTATTCGTTATATGGGCATTACTATTATCTCCAAGGTGAATTTGAGAAAGCGCTCAGCTTTTTATATAAAGGGGAAAATAATAGTCATTCTTCAGCAGAAACTATTTCAGTCATTAATAATAAAATATTTATAGTTTCGTTATTAACTTATTTAGAAAGGTATGAAGAAGCTTGGCTTTTATTAAATGATATTCTCAAGCGATTCAAAAGTGTTATCGATCGAACACCTCTCTTATTAATAAATGTCACTCGAGAGCAGCTCTTTTTTGCGATGAAGTATGATGATACGAAAACGGCAAAAGAGTGTACGGAGATTATTCTAGCGAATATATCCAAAACACAAAGTGTAACAGAAAAAGTTCGCTTATTAAATTTTATGGCTCATTACTATCTCTATACAAAAAATTATGAAAGTGCTTTAGAGAGTGTTTTAAATGCTAAACATGAGAATAGAGGAAAAACAACATTAGGTGAAATCGAATTCATACTTTCACGAATTTATTTTGAAACTCAAGAATACTCGTTAGCATTAGAATCTATCGAGCGGTCTATTTCTTGTTATAAAAAATTACATATGAATTATCGTTTATGTTGGGCACAGATATTTAAGGCTAAAATGCTCTATAAGTTTGAACGCTACGGAGAAGCTAAGAAGGGTTTGTTTGAGGCATTAAAAATATCTGAGAAGCATAATTATATTTATTGGCAAGCTTCAGTTAAGGTATTACTCGCAAGTGTCTATATGCATGAAAGTAAGTATGATCTTTGTTATTCAACTATTCTGGAGACTTTACATAAAGCCATTGAAAGATCCTTTTACGATATTAGTGCTATATCTTATCAGTTACTACGATATTTTTTCCAATACCCCTTATCAGAAAAAGTAAAAAAGAAAGTATCTCAAGATCTTAAAATAATGTCTCAAGATAAAATTAATGTACTCTATGAAAAATATTTTGAACAAGCCTCAACCCGCCAGAAAGAGTTTATTTCATTAATCAAAGAGCCGCAGTTTAAATCTCAACACTATTATTATCATGTGGTGACCGCTGATAAAGCCTATGATTTACAAGCAAGTGAATATCATGATTTTTTAAAACACGGGATCAAAAATTATGAATTATTTATTAATATCGATAAAGAAGAAATTTTTTGTAGAGAATATGGAAAGCTGTCTTTGGAAAAGTATGATTTATTCTTTCGATTAATTATATACTTTATTCGGAAAAGAGGTAGGGTTTTGTCAAAAGAGGAGCTTATCACTAATATTTGGCATGAATCGTATGATCCTTTTATTCATGATCAGCTCATTTATGTAACAATTAATAGATTCAGAAAATTTGTAGGAGATGATGTTAAAGAAAAAAAATTTATTTTTATTCGAAATGTTGAGCATGGATATTATTTTAATGAAAAATCTTCATTTTGTTTTATTGAAAAAAAATTGGTTATGGACGATCGAAATTTAAGTTACCGGCAAGAATGGATTATTCAATTCCTTGTCGATAATCAAAAGATCGCTAATAAAGATTTCGTTCAATATTTTAAGACAAGCAGGACTACGGCTGTTCAAGAGCTTGATACATTAGTTTCAAAAAAATTACTAAGGAAAAAAGGTAAAGGGAGATCTACATATTATCTTTTGCGGGCAGCTTAAAATTTGTACACGACATCAGAACAAATAAACCAAGGTATAATACGAAGTTGAGGAATAAGGTGTACTTTAGTTGCTTCCTCAATAACGAGGCAAGGAGTAACTCAGATATGTGACGTTATGATGTTGTATACAAAAATGTGATTATTTATTGTTGCCTGGGAAAGAAAGAGTAAACATGTTCAACAGTTCTCAACTTATCGGTACGTTCAGTCAGATGAGGGGAGGAATCTTCTTTAAGCAGAATTTTTTTAATATCATTGTGCTCGTGAGCAATAAGTACTTCAGCTGCTTCGTTATCGTATAACGATTGTTTACATGAAGTATTTGGGCTGCACCATTTTGCAGTTAACGTTTTTGCAAGGTCACCACCAATTATTAAAACATTCACTTTTTTCTTTTCTTGAAAAAATTCTCTATTAAAGTAGTTCGCTGTTTTACCCGTAAGTAAGAGTGCTATCGAATAATCACCTTTGTTAGTATCAGAAAGTCGATCGGCAAAAAGTGATATAATAAAATTCTTCCAAGGATTTTGTTTTTCTAGTGGATCCTCTAAAATGGCAAGAGCTCCATGCGCATTCATAGAATACTCATCCCAAATACAATGTAAAAGGAACGCAATTCCGCTGGTCTGAGGTTCAGGTATTTTTGTATAATCAATGATTTCAAAAAGAGACTTATTATCTTTTGAAAGTATTTGAGATTTTAAAGTAGAAAGCGCGGCTCCTATTTTATTATTAGAGGTTTCAAGTATATGCGTACTGGTTAGGTTTTTATATTGAGGATTTTTAACTGAAGAGAAGATTTGGTTGTTAAGTAAAGCATCGACAAATGCTTGTGTAGTATAAGAAGTAAATATAAAGGGACTTAATACGAGTAAGCCTGTTTGTTTATTCTCTTGTGAGACATTTTTAAAATCTGAGCTTTCGTTGATAAGCATTCGAGCAAGAGTACCCGAAATACTAATGATTGTTTTTTTCTGCGAATTAACGGTTGACTCTATTTCTCTACATTGGTTCGACGATGAATCATTGTATTCATTAATTATAACAAGATTTTTTTCTAATTGCTTTGGAAGATTCTTTGGTTCAAAAAAGAGAGGTTGCCCATCAACCTGTTCAAAATAGTCAAATGCCCGTTGTTTAAGTTGATCACTGTATTCTTTGCTATTGGTAGATGCTGAGCTGATTTGTTGATCTTGAAAAGAAGTTAAGAACAAAAACAAGCTTAAAAGCGTTAATAAAAGTAATCTTCTTTTTTTAGCCCAATGCATGAACAAACTTAATAGTATACTGCAATCACTTTGTCAAGTGTTGATAGTTTTGTCTACTCTCAGAAATGTGTGGTACATCTTTACATTTGTTGAGGAATTCTTGCATTGGAAAACTATTTTTCATATTATTATATTCTCATTGAAAGGTTATATTTATCGATGTCTATAACTGAAGATACACTAAAAGAAACCTCAGAATCTCTAAGCGAGACTACGTCTAAATATAGTAAATATGAAATAGTAAGTATTATTATATTAATTTTTGGTATTACTCTATTAGTATGGACACTGGGATATTTACTTGGGAAACGAGTCATGACCCATACTAATGACGAATATTATAAAGCAGAAGGAATCATAGATTTAAAAAACAAGGAAGAAAAAAATGCATTTAAACAATTAACCTTTCAAGATGTACTAAAAATTAAAAAAGAGCTCGATCAACTTAAAAGTATTTATGCGCATGATATTTCTTTACAATCTATAAAAAAACAATCTGGAGAAAATAGTGTTTCTTCCCAGCCTATCACCCCTTCTCGTAGTAAAAGTCAATTTATAGTTCAAGTAAGTGCATTTAAAAAAGAAGCTCAAGCAAATGCTCTCGTTGCTTACCTCAAACACAAAGGCTTTAATGCTTTTAAAGAAGTAAAAAGGCACAATGGACAGATTATGTGGTATAGGGTTCGGGTAGGAATATACACTTCTCGAGAAGAAGCAGCGCGTGCAGCGTTACATCTAAATAATAAAGAAAATTTAACAACATTTATTACAACACTCGTAGAATAATGACCAGAGAATTTTTTGAAAAAGAATATAATCAGGATCGCTTCGTTACTAATCCCCGGGTTATTGCAAAAACTTTGGAGCTCAGTCCTAAAAGTGTCAAACGATTATATGTAACGAGTAATTTTTTACATAAACATTTTGAATGGAAAAAAAAATTATCGGAGATATCTGTTCCCTATCGCATCTGTTCAACAGATGTTTTAAATTCTTACACTCGTGATCATGCGGGAATTATTGCTGTTCTTGAAGATACGAAATTTATTTCTCTTGAGAGCTTTTTGGAAAAAGTGCAGGATAAAAAAGATTCCCTTATTACTGTATTTGATAAAATTACAGATGTAGGAAACTTTAATGCTATGGTGCGTACTGCTTATGCCTGCGGAGTAGATGGGATCATTATTCCTAAAGTTGGAGCTACAACAAATTTCCAAGCATCTCTGCATGGATCTGCGGGCGCTGTTTTATCTATAGATCTTATCAAAGTTACTAATATATCTCGTGCTTTAGAAAACTTAAAAAAGATTGGATATTGGATTGTAGGTACAGATTCACATAGTAATTCTACTTTTTGGGAGCATAGTTTTTCTGAAAAAGTTGTTCTTGTCGTTGGCTCTGAAGAAAAAGGGGTACGATCTAATATTCTCAAGGCTTGTGATTTTGTTGTAAGTATTCCAAGTGTTAATAAAATAGATTCTCTCAATGTATCGGTATCTTTTGGAGTAATGCTCTATGAAATTTTAAGACAAAAGAAATTTTTGTTAAGGTTGTAGGCTCACTGCGTATATTTTTGGGCTTTTAAGCTTGACAGTAAATTTGAAATAATATAACAAAATCATTCCTTTTTTTGCTGGCGTAGCTCAATGGTAGAGCAGCTGATTTGTAATCAGCAGGTTGCGGGTTCAATTCCCATCGCCAGCTTATCTTTAGAATTTTCATGTATGAAAATTCTAAAGATAGTTATAAGTTTTAAGTAGTAAGTTAAGTAATATCTGTAACTTACGACTTAAAACTTATAACTATAGGGTTATTCAATTATTTTTGTGAAAATAATTGAATAACCCTATCTGGAGAGGTTCCCGAGTGGCCAAAGGGATCAGACTGTAAATCTGACGGCGTTGCCTTCGGAGGTTCGAATCCTCCCCTCTCCATACCTTCGCCTGGGAATTTGCTACGCAAATTTTTGGCTACGGATGGCAAGCCATTCTGCTACGAAAGTAGTTTAGAAAAGCGAAGGATGTCCTCTGAAGCCCAAGGGGAGTAGAATGCATATGGAAAGTATGAGGCGAAAGAGGACCAATAAATAGTAAAACTGTTAGTTTTCTCTTGATTACAAGAGTCAAGTTGTATAGGTTGTTATTCTTTGAATTTTTATTTCTACCTATACATTTAGTTTATGCGGGAGTAGCTCAGTTGGCTAGAGCATCAGCCTTCCAAGCTGAGGGTCGCGGGTTCGAATCCCGTTTCCCGCTTTGATCGTAGAACCTGTGCGGCAAGATCTCGCTGGGTATGCCCACGTAGCTCAGGAGGTAGTAGCACTTCCTTGGTAAGGAAGAGGTCACCGGTTCAACTCCGGTCGTGGGCTTAGATAAATGTAAGATGAAAATATAAGTCAAATTAAAACAGAAGATATAAAAAAATAGTAAAAGAATACAAATAATGCAAGTAATAATTAGAGAGTTAGGAGGACATTGCTATGAGTAAGGCGAAGTATGAGAGGACAAAGCCGCATGTAAATGTAGGGACGATAGGGCATGTGGATCATGGGAAGACGACGTTGACAGCAGGGATAACGAAGGTATTAGCATCGAGAG
>JAHFAK010000074.1 GCA_023250585.1 Deltaproteobacteria bacterium | reverse complement strand
TTCTTTCTATGATAGCCTTTCGGAAGGTAGCAAAAGAGGTAATATATTCAACCGCCAGATCATTTGAATAAGGCAATTCTTCTACTGATGTTTTCGGATGTGTCTTTTTCTTTGAACTAAACGATTTAAGAGTTGCCTCATTTTGAATAACTTCTGTTAATGACTTCGGTAATTCTAATTCGGGATTTAATTGAAGCGTAAGATTGCTATACTCAATCGCTTTCTCGTTATTATTATTGACGAAAAAGAGAAGCGCAATATTAAAGAGTGGATCGAGAAATTTCCTATCGAGTTCGTTTGCTTTTTTGAATGCATTTAAACTATTTTCATCTTCTGTAGGATTAAGAAATAAAACTATTCCTTGGATATTATAATTATACGGGTTATTTGGCTCCAAACTCATTGCTTGATTAATATCATGTACGGCTTGTGTATAAACTGCTTTAATACTATTAGTATCAAGCGTAGGATTAAACGAAAAATCTATACGAAGCTGAGAACTTTCTGCATCAGCGCGAGCTCGTAATAATCGAGCCGATGAATTCACTTCTGCTTCAAGCTCTTTTATGACAGTCAAAGCTTTTCTAATAAGACGCGTATCATTTGAAAGCCTTCCTATCATTGCATAGGTTTCTGCTTCACCAATGCGGGCATCTCCAAAAGTTTTATCTTCATGATATGCCTTTTGGTAAAAAATATTTGCATCTTTCAAAGAAGTATACGTGTATTGATGATATAATTCTTCTCCACGGAAAAACAGATCTTCTCCTGCTCGTTTGACATATTTTTTTCCCGTAATTTTAGAAGCACCTTTTTCATAAATATCCTGCAAGGTCGTTTTTGTATAGCTACTCGTCTTTGGATAAACAAGTAATACAACAAGAATAGCAACCAGGAGCATGAAGACAATGAACAAACGTGTAATTAATTTTTTAAAAGATCCAGGGCCTTCTGACTCATCTTCCGGAAGAGAACCTCTCAGTATGGTTTTATCTTGAAGATCAGTAGAAAAAAGAATGCTTGAACCACAACGAGGGCATATTACTGTAGGCGATACAGGAACAACTTGTTTTGGAACTTCAACTTTTTGTTTACAGTTTTTACAATAAAGTAACATAAGACCCCCTGTTATAAGGCGTTGAAAAGGAATGGATAATTAACTTCAACAATACCTCCACCTCGGGGACGCGGGAAACGCCACCTCTGAATTCTGCGAAGCATACATTCTTCTCCAGCAGGACTTTGGAGAGTCGTAGTTTTAATGTATGCGCTTTGGACAAAACCATTAGCTTCAATGACCCAAGTGATTTCAATTTTTCCATTGAGGTTTGGTTCTTTCATAAGTTGAACATCATAACAGTATTCGAGTTGCTCAATATTACGCTTAACAACTCTATCAATTTCTTCACGGGTAAGAGATCCAATAATAATCGTTTCTTCTTCACTAATAGTAATGACTGATTGAGATTTAACTTTAATTTTTCCTACATCTTTTTTACCGGAACCAGGAGGTTCACCAAATGCACCCCCCGAGCCTAAATTGCCGATTCCAACAACTTCGCCACCACCGCCAAGACCGCTACCTTTGGTACCGAATCCTCCAGAACCTGTCCCTCCACCGAATCCAGATTTACCTAAACCTTTGCCTGGAGAGCCTGTTTGTAATCCCTCAGCAGCTTCTTCAAAGCCTTTTCCTAAACCACTCTTACCAAAAATATCAGCATACTTTCCTTGTTTACCTAATTCAGTAATGATTGCATTGAGGCCTAGGAGTCCACCAGATTTTGGAGTAGCATGAGCTTTAGTTTTTCCTTGTCCTCCTGTTCCTTTTCCTGTAGGAGTTCCACCCCCTTTAGTTCCTTCTTGTCCGGGCAATTTTCCTTTTTCGTCTGATGAGCCTCCAATCGAACCGCGTGTTCCTCGAAGCATATCAGGAGAAAGAATGACAAGCTTTGTGAATCGATTTGGTGATTTAAAAGCAGTGTCTATATCTATTTCCTCGGATTGAACAGGAGCATATGCAAAAAATAAAAATTGTGCCAATGCAACCATAAAGAGAATAAACGTGAAAAACTTATCAATGGTCTTCCAAAAACTTATATGGTATTTTTTGGCTGGGTAAACAAATTGTAAGAAGAAGGAAATCTTGCTCAGTTCAACAACACACTGCATATCATGAATTAATTCGAGTTCCGTATAAACTTCGCCATCGATAGAAACTTGGCGTGATTGCTTCATCCCGGTAAATTCATTCAAAGATCTCACATGCCGTCCATAGCGTATTTCACCCGTAATTTTTTTATTAAAGTAGATAAAATATTTATTACTTCGATAACGAACTAAAGCAAAATTTTCCGGAATACTATCAGAATAAAAATTAAAGTGGTTTTTCGTTGAATTACCAATAGTAATTTGTTCTGGTTTATCGAAATGACGAATATCGACAATATTGTCATACCAGAACATTGTCATTTCAAGAACTTCAGGAATTGTCTTTTTGTTCTTATCTTCTATGATCTCTTCTACGTCTTTTGATTGCGTTGTTTCTTTCACAGCTTCAGGGCTTGCAGCGCCTTTTTTGTAAGAAGCTTCATGCAGCATTAATACCCCTTCAGCTGCTTCTTTATTATAATCGGTAATAGGAACAGGTACTTCTTCGAGCGCAATCGAAACAGGACGTTGTTCAAGGCTTACAACAATAGAGCTATCACCTATCAAAATAACATCTCCGGAAACAAGTTGTTTTTCTTTGGTGAGCGTTCCGTTTACTTGGGTTCCATTTGAACTTCCCAAATCAAATAGCAATACATCTTTGCCACCATTAATAATCTCAATGACTGAATGTATTCGAGACACTTTCTCATCTTCGAGTTGTAAGTCTGCCGACAAAACTCGACCGATCAGAATACTCTGCTGCTGAAATGCTATTCGACGCAAAAATTTACCTTTATAATAAACTTTGCAGGTAACGGGAAGGACTTGTATTGTATTCATTTCTTTCACGGTTACTTACCTATAAAATTAACGGAATCATATAACTTATCATCAAAATCTTTTCGCAAATTAATAAGTCCAGAAAACTCAATTCCTTTTCTTTTAAGAATAAGAAATCCTGAGGGTCTCTTTAGATCTCCTTGAACTGTCAGTTCAGTAAAATCAATACGTGTCTTTTTCCTGTATTTTATGACTTGCACTTTTTCTTTTTTGATAATGGGCGGAGGCTCATTATCTTTATCTGTTTTGGTTTCTGCCAGGATAGCAGATGTTGTTACAAAAAACAATGCTATACACAACGCCATAACTTCGCATACATTCGTTACTCCTCGTCTCGTCATTGCGGCGTAACTAAAAAAAGTACGCCTCATTCCTCGACTTCGTCGTGCCTTTGTCTGCTCGTTCTTGCGTTGTGTATGTTCAAATATATATGTCATTATGTTTATAATAATTTTTTTCATTTTTTTGCTTCCTTTGTCTTTTCTTTCATTTCGATTTTTTGTAGGTAATCACTTGCACGGTTATAGAACATCCCGCCTTCTGAACTTATTTTTTGCACGCGTTCAAAAAGCATTTTAGCCTTTCCATAATCTCGTATATTTTCATAATACCATGTACCAAGAATATAGGTAATCTCATCATCCGTTGGATAAGCTGCTAGAAGCGTATTGAATATCTGAATGCTCTTATTGTAATCTTTTTCTCCGTTATACGCGAACCCCAAAAAGAATTGTGCATATTTATCATCAACGCCTGTGGCTACATATTCTTCAAAATAAACGATTGCTTGACGATAATTACGGAAATATAAATTAAATACTCCTAAATCTCTATATACTTCCTTAACTTTTTTTGCTTTATAAGCTTCCATCAAATTAAAATGTGCCTCTGTATAATTTTTAAAGGCAATAAGACTTTGTGAATACGAATGTTCCAGCTCGGGAGTATTTGGATTTGATCGAAATGCAACTTCAAACGCGAGTTTAGTTAACTCATAATTATTCTCTAAAATGTAATTTCTACAGAGAATATCAAATGCCCGAACATTCTCAGGATTATTGATGAGAATATCCCACATTAGTTTTTTAGATTCATTAAAGTAATGATTTATTCGATAAAGCTCAGCTAAATTAAGGATAACTTCTTCTGATTTATCTGAGTCATACATTTTTCGATAATGTATAAGAGCTTCTTTCGAGTTATTACTATTAAAATAGAGAATACTAATGTTCTTCTCTGCTATCATATCTTTTGGCTTCATCTTGAGAATATCAAGATAAAGCGTAATTGCAGCTTTATAATCATTAGCCAAATATTTTGTATATGCCAAATAATGATATGCGGTCACATTGAGAACATCACGACGAAGCACTTCTCGAAATATTTTTTCTGCATTTACAAAATCTTTCTTAGAATAAAGATATTCTTTTCCCATATCGATGCTTTGTCTGAATTGCGGATCAATTGTATATTGCAGAGCTCCTTTTGGATCAATTATGCGAACATCAAATAATGGAATATAATTTGATCGCAATTCGGCAAGATGGGGGATAGGAATAAATTTATCAGGTTTAAACTTAATTAAATGCTCTAGAGAATATTCAGTCCAAACTTCATACACCTTGAGTTCCAAAGATTTTTGAATGGCTTTCTCATATGCCTCAACTGCTTTGTCTTCAATAGGAAAGGCTTGATCTTCAAGCGAGAGTTTATACTCTTCTTTTTGTGCATCAGTTAAACCTGCAGGAATAGGCGCATTAAATAATGTTTTACTAAAATCCTCATATACATAACCAATCATATAAAGAGCGGCTATTCCCCACGTAGGTTCTCCCAAACTAATAATCTCAAGATATGAATCTTTAATTGTGTTAAGGAGTGCTGCCTTTTTTCGTAAAAGATCTTTTAATACATTTTGAGGAAGCTTCAGCTTAATGTTTTGAAATTCATTAAACGTGAGCCCAACAACTTGAAATCGTAATTCAGCATAAAGAGTCAGAAAAGAATTTTGATCTTTTTTCTCAAGTTTCTGATAATGCATTTTTGCATTATCAGCATAATCAGTGCCTTCCGCTATTTTCCCATCTTTTAAATAGAAAAGCGCAAGTTCAGCAGAGGCCTGAAATAATGCGACTCTATTATCCTTATTGGTATTGATAATTTCCGTGTATTTTGCAACTGCAGCTTTCGTATTTTTTTGTTTTACATATATCTGAGCAATAAAAAAATGGACCTTAGGAATTTCTGAATCTTGAGGATATTTCTTAATATAAGTATCGCAATTAGCAAGAGCTTTATCATATTGACCCAAATAAATCCTCAGCGTGATTGCATTATACAGAGTAGTTTTTGATTCTTCGTGAGCAGGATACTTGGCTGAAAGCTCTTCATATCCTTGAGCTGCTCCTTCAAAATCAGCAATATTTTCTCGTAAATTACTCAGCTTGAGCAACACCTTTGGGTAAAGATCAGAATTTGGAAAAGATTTTAAAAATGTGAGCGATGCACTTTTAACCTTTTTAAAATTTCTTGTTTTCTCGTAATTGATAATCGCATTGTAATATGCTTTATCTCCCAAACGAGAACGAGGATGACTATAAACAAAATTTTCAAACGCTTGTGCTAAATTTCCTGGGGCTTCGTCCTTCTTTTCAAAAATTTGTTTAAACTTAGCTCCTTCAATAATATCTTTGATATAATTTTTAAACTTTTGGTCTCCAAGATCTTTTTTAGCTAAAAATACGCTCCCTTGTTTCGTAAGTTCATCCCATAGCTTTTCATAGCTAAGCGCATCCAAAACAAGACTGGCAGAAAGTATTGAAATATCGTGTTTGGGGTATCGATTAATAATTGCTAAAAATCTCTGACGAGCTTCAGGAAATTTGTCATATTTAAAATAAATACGAGCAGCATTAAATAGTATATCGGGAAGTTCAGTTGATTCTTTTACAAGACTTGCATAGAGATCGCACGCTTCAATTAATTTCATTTCTTTATCAGGAATTTCTTTCGGCTGAACTACAGCTCCTACAGCTCCCTTTTTGAGCTCTTCAGATTTGACGATACTTGATTTGCGTTCTTCTTCAATATCCCTATAGGAAATGCGTTCGCGTGCAAGTACTAAACCATATGCAGCTTCAATACGATGTTGATCATGCGTTTTATCATCGATAACTTTCTTATAGTAAACATCTGCTTTTTCATAATCTTTAATATAGAAAAATACTTCCGCTAAAAAGAAGCTTATATCGTATGCATTTTTATCTTCAGGAAAATGCTGTAGATACAATTCATAAATCTTTCCTGAATATGCATAGAGCTCTTTATCTTGTTTTTCTTGAGCAGTTTTATGATATTCAGAACCGTATTTTCGTAAAAGATTTTCTGTCGTAACACGAGCAAGCTTAATCGCATCAGCGTCTTTGCTATTTTCTTCATACCATTCTGAACTTTTACTATATGAACGAGCATATTTAACTAATTCCGCATATACTTCTCTATCTTTTTTTACTTTTACATATACTCCTATAAGTTCTTTATGAATAATTGGATTCCTTCGGTACAGAGGATTTTTACGTAAAAGCTTGGAAAAAGTAGTAATGGCTTTTTCGCTTTCTCCATTTGCCGCAAATGTTTCACCAAGTTTTTCGAGCAATCGATAATAATAATCTTTCCCTTGAACTTGACTAAAATAATTTTCAGCACGATCAATATCGCCGACATCAGCAAAAACAAGAATTAAATCATTGAGGGCTTCTTTCTTAAGAACAATTCTATTTTCCTGGCTAATCTTTTCTTGGCGTTCACTAAATGAAACAACTTGCTTAAACGTTTCAATCGCTTCATCAAATTGATCTAAGTTATAATAGCACCAGCCGAGCTTCCATAATGCATATCCATAGAGCTTTGGCTCACGATATTCCAAAACTTTTTTATAACTATCGATGGCGCTTTTAATTTGTATCGAATCAAAATAATACTCGCCAACATACAGATATGCATCGGCGATGTACTCACTTTTTGGAAATTCTTTAATTAATCGTTGAAAACTATCATACGCTTCTTTTGATTTAGTAAGGCCATGAAAACTTATACCTAGTTGAAAGAGAACAAAATCTTTTTTGGAATATTTTTTATATCTTTCATCATTTAAAACACTGTTATAGAGCGCAATAGCTTTATCTATATACTCATCTGATTTATCTTGTGAAAGTTTTGGTTCGGGACCCTTTTTCCCTTCTTTAGTATACATATCAAACTGTTTTTCGTATGCCTCTACTTCATCGAAATAAATACTACGTGCTTTCTCTTGATAAAGCTCAGAAAGACGCAACATAAATTTTACTTTTTGTTCTGAGTCATCAATATTTTTTAAGGATTTCGTAAGAATTTTAATTTGAGTATCAACAATAGCATCTGTTCTTTCTTTAACGCCTTTTTCGCGATTGTAGAAATCACGCAAGGTGATATCGCTCTGTGAAGGCTTCTGGAGGGCAGCAAAAAGAGTTGTGCTCAATAAACAAAATAAGAGTATATATAAAGCACCCGATACGCAACAGCAGAACGAGCAGACCGAGGCGCGACGAAGTCGAGGAATGAGGCGTATAAAACAATACGCCGCAATGACGACACAAGAAGCAACGAAGGTATGCGAAGTTATGGTGTTGCGCATAGTTATTGTTGCTGACATAAATTTCCTTCTGCTAAAAAGAATACTTTATGCCCAATTTCATCGGTCCAACCTTCTCCTTCATCTGGCCAACTATAATAAGCATGAGAAGGAAATAATTCACTATCTACAATATTTCCATATTTGGTAATATTGCTTTCTATTTTACTTTCAGATTCTTTATTTGAAAGACTTAGGTTAAGCTCTTTCTTTTCAAGATTAAGTACTTCAAATTCAACGAGATCAACTTGCGTTGCCAAATTTTTAAGACGAGAATTAAGAGCAGCTAAATCCTCAAGGCCCTTTTTTCCAAGCTTATCAATTTGAGTATCAATAGAACTTTCTAAATTTTCTAAAACGGTACTGCCAAGTCCAGAATTCTTAAAATATTCGGGACGGTCTACAAAGATTTCAAGCTCACGATCAAGCTTTTTAAGCAGTACAGACTGATTTTCAATCTCAATATTTTGGTAGAAAAGCTCTGATAATAGTTCAGATCCAAGTTGGTCATACTTTTTTTCTTTAAGGACTAAACCAAAGTCTTTAGGATTTTTTTGATAGGTAGTATCAAGTCGCGAGATTTTATCAATCAATGGATCATATCTTTCGTGGAATGCAGCTACTGAAAGACGAGCTTCTTGAATCATACAAAGATCAAAATAAATAATAGCCATAACAACAAGGCTTTCATTTAAAACATGACTCACAAAGAAATCGCTGTTCAAATCATCGAGCAACCCTAAAGATCTATTGTAATTTCCGTCGAGAAAATATGCCCATGAGAGCTCAAAAAGCGACTCTGGCCAAAATATAGAATTATGAGGAATTGTTTCATAAAATTCTATTGCGGTTTCATACTTACCAAGTGCATAGAATACACGGGCAAGCGATAAATATGTCTGATCAGCCAAATAAGGCTCTTCATCGCTGATATGAAATTCTACCAAACTTTTAAAAGACTCAATCGCAACTTTATAATTTCCTTCATTGTAATTAACAAGACCAGCATAATAGATTTTTTCCTTCGCGTAAGGGCTTGCCTCACCTATAAGATTTAAAAGCGCTTTTGCACGAGTAAAGTCTTTCTTCAAAAGAGCTTCACGAGCAAGTAAAATGGCAAGCCGATCATTGAGCATAAAAGGGAAATCTTCAATTTTAATACTATTTAAACTTTCAAGAATTTTTTCATCGCTGGGAAATAATTCTGAAAGCAGCACAAGCTTTCGGATAGCAATTGGATAGCGATTGCTCGTTCTTCCTTTACTGATAATCTCCGTTAAATAAGGAATAGAAGCGTGAGGAAAACCTAAATGGAATAAACTATTAGCAATAAATTGATTAAGACGAAAATACGTCTCAGAGCCTTCTTTTACTTCTTTTCGCGCCTCATAAAATGAAACAGATGCCTGAAGATAATTCTGAACCTTATATAATTCAATTGCCTGACCTAAATTGGTTTTAGTATTAATAGCAACAGAATGTGCCTTTGGTGATCCATCATAATTCATTTCTTTTTTTGGACCACAAGTACTAAACAACAGAATACACGTAAAGGACAACACTATTTTTTTCATATCCTCGTATCCTTACTTATGGTAAAAAGATACCAAAGCCTACGTTAACAGGAAGTCTCCAAAACCATGTCTCATGATCACGAACAAAATCCTGATAGAGAACATTTGAAAGTTCAACTTTAAAAGATATCCGTTTAGTTAAAAATACGCGCGCGCCTACCCCAAAATTATATGCAAGACTGCTTCCGTCTTGAGATTGTTGAACAACTCGTGTTCCTGTTGCATCTGAGACTTCTTCTGACCATTCCGCCGTCGTGTTAATGAGACCGGCTCCTAAAGTAAAATAAAAATCAAAGTGTACAACTTTACGAGCAAAAAGGCTCGCCTTTGCATAAATTGGAGTAATAATGATATTGCCTAAAACCAAATAATTGAGAATGGAAGAATCAGCTCGAATATCAAATACCTCTTCCAAAGGTTTTGCGTTATTTGACTGCCATGTTTTTGCATATCGATAACTTCCACCAATGGCAAAAAATTCTGAAAAGTGGAAGAATGCTTCTCCACCGTATGTTAGCGTGTCCCAAAATGGATCATTAAAAAATCCTCCAACTAAAGGCGCAATTTCGAGTTTTGGAGATTTCCTAAAAAGTTTTTCCTGAACCACGTACATTCTCTTTCTATTGAGTAAATCAAGAAGCAAAAGTGAATCTTTTTTTGTAGCTTCGTCATTACTAGATTCCTCTGCAAATAGGTACAAAGGAAAGAAAGAGACAATGATTAAAATAAAAGTGATTTTAAAAAGATACATTTGTTTTTTCATAGGGTGCCATCTCTAAATATTAAAATTATTTATTAAATGAAATTAAACACAAATTTATCATGGTAATCAACTCAAAAATAGTAATGTATTGCTAAATTTCCAAAAACATCGCCGTGATTCATGCTGACGTCGCTTTGGTCAATGGCATCCCATACAATACCGTAGGCTAATGAAATTCTTAGCATTTCAATTTCAGGAATCTTAAATTCAACACCACCCAAAACATTTCCGTCGAGTCCATCGCCTACACGAAAATGTCTACGATAGTAAATGCCGGCTTGAGCAAAGAGTTCAAAGTATTTTCTCCCATAAAACATATACTGGACTTTAGGCCCAAGAATCAGGTCATCAAAAGAATCCGCAAAACCAAAGTTTCCTCCAACACGCAGATTATAACTTATGTTATCTACAAGAAAAGAAAACGTATTTAACACATCGGTCGTCGTATTAAATCGTTCAATACCAACTCCTAATGATAAGGGATTAGGAACTAACACACTCTCATTTCCAATGGTTGCAGCTTGCAGTGATACAGTCATACTTACTAAAGCAAGAATTACTAAAGATAGTTTTTTCATAGAACCTCCTTGTAGCTATTATTTTACTCCTAACTCAGGTGCATGTTGTTTAATATACTCTTTTAATCGCTCAACCACATCTACTTCAATTTGCCTTACTCTTTCTCTCGTTATGCCAAATTCATCTCCAATTTCTTGAAGTGTCATAGGTTCATCACTCATAATCCGTCGTTCAAAAATGTATAAACTCTTTCCTGTTAATGTTTTCACAAAATCATCAAGTTTGTCTTTAAAAATAGTGAGTGTTTCACGATTTGCTAATTCAGTGGAGTAATCTTCTGCGTGAGAGGATTGAAAATCAAGCAACGTTGCCCCTTCATCGTGACCAATGGGAGCATCTAACGAAGCGTCTCTTCCGGAAAGTCGTTTGGTCATTTCCGTAACTTCTTTTTCTTTTACTCCTAAATTTTCTGAGAGCAATTTAATTTCCGGGGTAATTCCCAATGCCTCCAGCCGTTTTCGTTCTTGTTCCAATTTATAGAAGAGTTTTCTCTGTGCTTGAGTCGTGCCGATCTTCACCAAACTCCAATTTTTAATGAGAAAGTTTTGGATATATGCTTTAATCCACCAACTTGCATATGTCGCCAACCGAATTCCTCGATAGGGATTAAATTCTTTCACTGCCTGCATGAGTCCAATATTTCCTTCTTGAATGAGATCCATTACCTTAAATCCCGTCCGATAATATTCATACGCAATTTTAACGACTAATCGCAAATTAGCAGTTATGAGGTTTTCAGCCGCTTTAAGATCTCCATGTTCATAATACTGCTTTGCGATTTTTTCTTCTTCTTCACGCGAAAGATACGGATATTTTTTTATTTCTATTAAATACCTTGCGAGCGATGAAAGAACTGCTGGGAGAGAAGGAGTTATAGGCTCTTTTTTCTTTTTTTGTCCTTTTTTGGATTGAACTGTCATAGGTATAGATTAAGAATAGCTATAGCAAAAAGGAATGGGTATTACAAGGAAGCTGATTTTAATTTAACAGAGAAAAACAAATTTTCCAAAATGCCATTCCACGGCGTACCGAGGGATGAAGGGATAAAGATGGAAATTCATCCAATCCCCAGAGCCTGCATTTTTTTATACAACCTATTCCTAGATATACCTAATTCTTTAGAAGTCTTCATCCTATGCCAGTTATTCTTAACTAACAATCGTTCAAGCAATTCCTTCTCATATGCCATGAT
>JAHFAK010000159.1 GCA_023250585.1 Deltaproteobacteria bacterium | reverse complement strand
GAATTGGCTTTTGCATAGTTCTTTCTATCATTCCTTCTTTTTGGAAGTGTTTGCCTGTCCACCATATGTTCATGCTTCTCAATGCTCCTATTATGCCGTCCATGTGCCTCAGTAAGTCAAGTTTATTTATAAATGTTTCGGTTATAGCAGAGGAAAAAAAGTGTTTATCAATTGCTATGGCGGAGGAAAAGGATTGATGAGAAAAGTTTTTTGTATTAGATACTTCTTTATAGTGGTTACATAATAGAAGGGTTTTAAAAGTAGAGTACATTTTATCCCTTGAATGCCAGATATAGTATACTTAGTAGAACATCCTGATGTTCGTGGATTCAGTACTAACATTTCTGGAGAGCGGAGATTTTGGTTGACAGACCCTTTAGTTATTTCCGAAACTCTTATTGAGGATGGCTTTCAAATTGATAAAAAATCAATTACGCATGTTTTAATTGACCATAGGTTTCCACTTTCAGAGTTTCCTTCAGAATCACCAAGTGATCTTTATTATTGGGCGCGCCTTAACTGGGTGAGTGGATTTGAAGACTTATACGGAAACCGTCCTGGTGCTTTTAGACACAAAACCAATATTCATGCTTTACTCCATGATGAACACAGAATTTTTGGAGATCATCTTGGATACCGACGCTATGAACGTAAAGAAAAATTAAATAAAATGGTTAGAGCATACGTTGCTGCCGAGCGCTACCATTTTGCACCACCATTCTTCTCTATAACTGATCCTGAATCATTTGCTGAGGTCAAAGAAGCGTTTGAACAGCTTGGATTAGAAGTGAAATTGGTAGGAAAATCTGCAACTCATGTATAGCTCTTATTAAATCTCATGCAAAATTACCATTGTTTGAGTTTTTTCTATTCCATCAATATTTCTTAGGACTTTTGTAACAAAATTATCTAGTTCATCAACATCTTTGACTCGCACTTTTATTATTATATCTGTTCCGCCTGTTACCAATGCGGCTTCTTCGACAAATTCATTCTGCTTAATCTTTTTTGCCAAGTCATGCTGGGACATTTTTATTTCCTTCAACAATTTATAATCCACCACAATTTGTATATATGCTGCCAGATTTTTTCCTAACTTTTTATGGTCATGTTGTATTGTATATTTTGTTATTACTCCTTCTTTCTCCAGTTTTTTAATCCTATTATGCACAGTTGTTATCGGAATCAAAGTCTTCTTGGAAATCTGCTGCGTAGTAAGCTTGCTGTTTTCCCTCAGCAATTCCAAAATTTTTTCATCTTTCTTGTCCATAATGGAATAATATTTCATTTTAGTATATAAAACTTGCTATTTTTTGCATAAAATTCCATATTTTATGGAATAAATTTTAATATTTGATGTTATTTCCAAGTAATAACAAATAAAAAGAGTGATGGAGAAAAAATGACTAAAACATTACGACAGAGAAGAGAAAGTTCGATTGTTACATTGGACGATACTGTAAGATTACTTTTTAGAGCATCTAAATCAAGAAGTGAGATACTTGGTAAATCTGGAGTTAATAAAAATCAATATATTGTTCCTGCTGAAGATTCGGATGAGATTAGGGCATTGGCAGAAAACTTTCGTGTTGAAATTTCTCGTGTAACTCATATGGCAGCTATTGCTGCGTACAATAGGCTAGAAGAAAAACAAGTAGACCAAAGTTATGGAACTCACAAACTTTTAACCGCATTTTATTCTCCTGGAGGAACTGTATCGCTAGCATTACAAAATGCTAAAATGCAAGGAAATGATTGGGCAACATTTCCATTAGATAGTAAAAATATTTTTTGGCAGTGCATAGATTACCTGCGTAAAATCGACCATCCCGCAAGATTCGACACTTTAATTAATGAACATGCCAGAACAAATACTGCAACTTTTGAAGGCCTAAAGGTAAGAGACGCATTTTACACTGCAGCCTACCGTGACGGATGGAATTACGGAGAACCAAGACAATCAATTGATGTGCCAGGGCATCTTTTTGTAAATACAGCGCCAAATCACGCCGAAGCATATATTGTAGGGGGACACAATCTTGGACTAGATGAGCCGCGTGTTTTAATCAGGACTGGCAATGGGATAGCAGGAATAAAGCCAGTAATAAGGGCTGTAGAAAAAGTTGGCAAGGTCGGAGGTTATGTGGCATATCAAACTCGAGGTCTTCCTGAAGACATGGTGGAGGGGATAGTGAGAAATCTAAGATTAGACGAAAAATACAAGCGTATTGAACAAATGGCTAAAGCAATGGGTGCAAGGTAATTATACTATTAAATAGTAGTAACAAAAACGAAAGATTTAAATAGTAGAAAGAAATCATTTTAGAGTAATAAAATGGCAACTTTAAATATACCAATACCGGCAAGAATGTTTGATGTAGGCGGATTAGGCTACAAATATCGGGCAGTGGGGTTGGTAGAGAAGCAAGCGGCTCAAAGAGCAGGATTAACACTTGATGATATTACAAGCCCATACGATCTTTGGAATAGTGCAATGCCTCAAGACACTTACTTTGTTTTCGGCGCTGACAGTGATAGGGAGCTAAGAGAACTTGAGTCAAGTCGAAGATTCAAACAGCTTTCACGGGATTCAAAATATGAGAAATTGTTTTTATTTTACAATAACTAATTATTTGATTTCTCATCCCTATACAATTTTAAATAATCTTTTTCTACCTCATATCAAAATCAAATCCAAACTTTTCTAAATCTTTCCTAATGAATTTTTCCTGCAAATCATACACACCGGTAAAAATGTATTCATCATCCCATTGTGCAAAAGAACTAGACTTTCGCACTTTTCCTTATAAACACTTTTTCAAAATAATATATTCGCTCTGATGTGTCTTCTGTTTATAACCGATAGTTTTAAATACCAATTGATATTTTTATCTACCATATGATAGAAAAATCTACCATTCAGAAGGTATTGGAGTTCTTTTTCCGGAACCCATCAAAAGAACTG
>JAHFAK010000073.1 GCA_023250585.1 Deltaproteobacteria bacterium | reverse complement strand
ATATGGCCATAGAGTTAATTATTCTCTGCGCTATTTTGATGGTGGCCTTACACTGACTATTTGGGAGGCAAATAATTGAATGAAAAAAACAAAGCCAAATAATTTAGTGACCACCAATGACTACGTTGAATTTCTCAACGGCATTAAATCTCGTATTCGAAGTGCTCAGATATCTGCATCGCGAATTCTGAACAAAGGACTGGTTGGTTTGTATTGGTTGATTGGTAAAGATATTGTCGACAAGCAAGAAAAACTTGGGTGGGGCAAAGCTGTTGTTGAACGGTTATCACGAGACCTGAAAAAAGATTTTCCAAATAGCACCGGCTACTCCCCGCAAAATTTATGGCTCATGCGGCAGATTTATCTTGAATATCAGGATGAGCAAATTCTCCAACGACTTGTTGGAGAATTGCCTTGGGGGCAAAATCTCATCGTATTACAGAAGGTCAAGGACCAAGGAGCCAGGGCTTATTATTTGGAAGCCACGAAAAAGATGGGCTGGAGCCGCGCCGTCCTGTTAAACCAGATTAAAGCCAAAGCTTACGAAAGACACCAATTGAGCTCCAAACAGCATAATTTTCAAAAAGCACTTCCCGTTCATTTGGCCGAGCAGGCAGACAAGGCCATGAAGGATGTTTATATGCTCGACTTTTTGGGCGTCACCAAGCCTATTCTTGAACGTGAAATGGAAAGCCGAATGGTGCTGGCCATTAAAGACGTACTTCTGGAACTGGGCTATGGATTTGCCTTTCTTGGCAATCAGTATCGGATCAAGGCGAACAAAAAAGAATATTTTATCGACTTGCTCTTTTATCATCGTCGATTGAAGTGCTTGGTGGCCATTGAACTCAAGGCGGTTGCTTTCCAGCCTGAGTTTGAAGGGAAGATGAATTTTTATCTGAATCTACTTGATACGTACGTCAAAGAAAAAGATGAAAATCCATCAATTGGCATCATCTTATGTGCTGATCGCGATAAATTCGAAGTTGAGTTTGCTCTTCGTGGGATTCATAAACCAGTGGGGGTGGCCGAATACAGGTTGACGACGAAATTACCAAAAGCATTGGTAGGGAAAATTCCAGATGCCAAGAAATTGAAACAGAAAATCATGAGAGAACTAAAAGGAAAATAGTAGTAATCATATCTCCATTTTGCAGTCATCATTTATATATCCCTGAACTTTTGTTCATAACGCAAGGTTAGACCTCATTTGTGGCAGCTTCTATTCACTTGCTATCGGGCAATATCTACAAGCTTCTGCAAAATCTATTTTACTTTGGCATGATGAAGGTCAAAAATCAGGTTATCCAGCCACGCCTACACTCATCATTTCAAAAAACCTGTACGACCGCTGTAAGCCCATTCGATTAGGCTGGAAGAAAAAGTCGTTCTCCGACTTGCAGAAAACGGCTGAGTGTTCACAAATGCGCGCCCGAAGGGATTCGAACCCCTGGCCTTCTGATCCGTAGTCAGATGCTCTGATCCGCTGAGCTACGGGCGCATAATTTTTCTGTATTCGTATATCGTATATCAATAATCGGGTAAAGAAAATATTTTACACCAAACTTCTCAGCGAATACCCAATGTAATATGCAATGAGAGACGCTGCCATGCCGGCGCAAAAAGTTTCTAATCCGCTCTGCCACCAGGATTTTAAAACAAATGGACCTTTGAGTGAACCGATCATAAAGAAGGTAATGCCAGTGAGAATGGCACTTCCAATAAATGGTTCTCCAATAAATTGCGGAGAGAAGAGATTAATAATATATGATATAAGTGGCACAGCTCCGGCAAGTGCAAATGCGGTAAAAGTTGATAGTCCGGCGCGCCAAGGGCTGGCCGGATGTAATTTCATGCCAATTTCATCCTGAAGCATAATGCTTACCCAGCGTTCAATATCGGAGGTAATAACATCAACTGCACTATCGAGATTTTTTCCTGAAAATCCTTTTTTCGCAAATATTTGACGGATTTCTTCTTTCTCGCCTTCAGGATCGTTTTTAATATGCTCATGTTCAATTTTGCGGGCCATATCGAGTTGTTCTCGTTCAGAACGCGTTCCAAAAAAGTTGCTTATAGCCATGCTAAAACCATCAGCTATCAGATTAGCCATTCCAAGAACAATCACAACTTTGCTTGATAAATGAGCGCCTGCAACACCAGCGACTACAGCGAATGTCGTAATGGTTCCATCAATTGCTCCATAAATAAAATCACGGAGATAGCTGTAACGTGGACCTTGTGCAAGTCGTTCGGCTATGTCTTGTGGATTATGTGAATGCTGATATAAAGAAGACTTGCGCATATGTAGTTCAATATGATAATTGGTTTTTTTTAATTATGCAATAACGTTTTAAGTGGAGTATAGTTTATGCAAAAATTTAGAGGAATTGGTTTTGATCTTGATGGAACACTCATTGAATCAATGGAAATTTCCCTTCAAGGTCTTAAAATTGGTCTCGATGCTGTTGGATATTGCGTTGATGATTTTATGTCTCTTAAACAATATATGGGTCCACCCGAAGATGTTTTTTTTGAAAAAATTCTAAATGACAAAAATAAAGCACAGAGAGCAACAGAAATTTATGTAGAACATTTTTGGAAAAATCGTTCACAGGTGTTTATTTATCCGCAGGTAGAAGTATTACTTGATTTAGTGCAAAGTAAAGGAATGAAAGTAGGTATTATAACCGGACGTATGAGGAATCTTACGGAAGATCTCTTAGAGTATCTCGGATTTAAAAACAATTATGATATTCTTATTTCTGGATCGGATCTCAGCAATCATAAGCCGCATCCAGAGGGTCTCGAAGTATTTTTAAGACACTGTAATCTCAAACCACAAGATACAATTTTTATTGGCGATACTCATTACGATATTGGAATGGCAAATCGTGCAGGCGTTGTAGCTGGCCATGCTCGTTGGGCAAAAATAAATTGGGATCTTGATGCTTCGTTGAAAGTTGATTATACGTTTGATTCAATTGAAGAAGTATTCAAAGTACTTTAAAAATAAGTTTATAGCGCGGGTACAGGAGTAGTTGTAATTGTTGTGACTTCTCCATTTGTAAGTTCTACGGCATATGAGAATGCATAGCTTCCTGAAACTCCTGTAGAATCTTTACATGAGACTGCAACTTTTCCTTCGATAGTAGCACTATTGGTAAATATTTCTGGGTTCAGTGTAGTATCAACTCCAATGGTTGCAGTAGCATCACAGGTTCCTGTATAGGTTGTCCCGTCTACAGTTTCCGTATATGTCCCTGCAGTTGTGATGGATCCAGTCATGTAATAATCGCTATCTGCCGGATTAACAGTAATAGTAAAAGTGCTCTTTTCAGATGCACTTACTTCTGATCCGTCGCTGACTGTATATTTATAGGTCAATGTTACATCAGTGCCTGAAACTGTAGCTACAAGTGTTTGTAGAATTGCGCCTGTTCCAAGCTGACTGGCCGTATAGCCACCTGCAGGTACGGTGATCTCTGTTGTAATTGTACCATTTGTTGTTGTGTCGTATGTATAGGTATTTCCAGCATCGTCAGTTGTTGATGAAGTATATACGCAATTAGTTGCAGTAGCTGTTAATGTTAAAGTCCCGCCGCTTGTAGCAACGGTGGTTAACGTTGCCAGTGTCGGTATATCGATAGCGAGTGTTCCACCTCCTCCACAACTAACGGTAGCAGCGGTATTTTTTAAGAATTCTTCATTGGTACCCTGAAGAGCAGCTTTAAAATATGAACTAGCTCCATCTACCGAGTCAGTATAAATTTGAGCAACGGCTTCGGTATCATCACTTGAGACGGCTTGTGCATCTTCAGCTGTCATCGTAAAGTTTGGATCAGCATCATCTCCCCCGCATGAGAGAATTACTAAAGAACAAAACATACTGAAAGTAAAAATTCTAGTTTTCATCATACGTAAACTCCTTACATAAAATTAAGTGAATCAATGTTACATTGTAAGAAAAATACAAAATTTAGGGTAGAATTGTAAAGGAAAAACTGGGTAAGGTGAGAAAACTGAGATTATTAAAGCTCTATTTCGATAACACGCTTTTCTTCTTTCTTTTCTTCTTTTCGTTCTTTTGCTTTTGGAAATTCAAGTGGTAGCTCAAGAACCATTTCGTGTTCTCTCTGTCTCTCTTTTTCCTTTTTAATTTTGTTGATAATATATGCTTTCATAATGCATACCTTTCATAGAGATAATACTGCAATCTTTGTGCCAATTTTCTATAAATATAAGCTGTTGAAATTTAATGTTTTTTTACGTATTAAGATCAATAACAAGGGGCAGATGGAAGCTTTTTGCCCACTTTATAGGATAAAAAGTGCATACAATGACTCGCCGAAAAAAATTGTCTTTTCTCGTACCTTAAGTATAATAACTTCTTTTATTTATTAGGAGCTTCATGATTAACTTTATTGCAAAAAGAATTTTTGGTACGCGAAACGCTCGAGAGCTCAAACGTATTCAGCCTCTTGTCGATAAGATTAATGCATTAGAATCAGGCATTCATGCGCTCTCCGATAATCAGTTACAAGAAAAAACTTCTTATTTTAAAGAGTTACTTTCACGAGGATCTACATTAAATGACATTTTACCTGAAGCCTTTGCTGTTGTTCGTGAGGCATCCTTACGAACATTACGTATGCGACATTTTGATGCACAACTTTTAGGAGGCATTATACTTCACGAAGGCAAAATTGCTGAAATGAAAACGGGTGAAGGAAAAACACTCGTAGCAACGTTGCCCATTTATTTAAATGCTTTAACCGGAAGAGGGGCTCACGTCGTAACAGTCAATGATTATCTCGCAAAACGAGATGCAACATGGATGGGCGAGATTTATAAATTCCTCGGATTATCTGTGGGAGTTATTGTTCATGGATTAAATGATACTGAAAGAAAAGCTGCATACGCGTGTGATGTTACGTATGGAACGAATAATGAATTTGGTTTTGATTATTTACGCGATAATATGAAGTTCAGTTTGGAGAATTATACTCAACGGGATTTTCATTTTGCTATTGTAGACGAAGTGGATAGTATTTTAATCGATGAAGCACGAACGCCATTGATCATTTCAGGTCCTACCGATGAAACTACCGATAAATACTACAAAGTAAATTCTGCAATTTTTGGCCTCAAAAAAGATATTGATTATACACTTGATGAAAAAACTAAAACCGCAAATCTTTCAGATGAGGGAATGAGTAAAGTAGAGAAACGTTTAGGAATTGATAATCTCTACGCTCCAGAAAATATGGAGCTTCTCCATCATGTCAGTCAAGCTCTCAAAGCGCATATGTGTTTTAAAAAAGATGTGGATTATGTCGTGCAAGAGAATGAAGTCGTGATTGTTGATGAATTTACTGGCCGACTTATGCCGGGACGACGTTATTCTGATGGACTTCATCAAGCTCTTGAGGCAAAAGAAAACGTTACCATTGAAAAAGAAAATCAAACACTCGCAACGATTACTTTCCAAAATTTCTTTCGTATGTATGAAAAGCTTGCGGGGATGACCGGTACTGCTGATACTGAAGCAGAGGAATTTCAAAAAATTTATAATCTTGAAGTTATAGTAATTCCACCCAATAAGCCGATGATTCGTAAAGACCATGCTGATTTAATTTACAAAACAGCTCGCGAGAAATTTAAAGCAGTTGTTCAAGAAATTAAAGAACTCAATGGTACTGGCCGTCCGGTTCTTGTGGGAACTATATCAATTGAGAAATCGGAACTCTTAAGTAAATTGCTTACACGTGAAGGTATTAAACACCATGTCTTAAATGCAAAACAGCATGAGAAAGAAGCTGAAATTGTTGCGCAGGCTGGGCAACCATATACGGTAACTATCTCAACTAACATGGCTGGTCGTGGGACTGATATTGTTTTAGGTGAAGGGATTGCAGCTAAAGGAGGCCTTCATATTTTGGGAACAGAACGGCATGAAAGTAGACGTATTGATAATCAGCTACGAGGCCGTGCTGGAAGACAAGGAGATGCGGGATCCAGTCGTTTCTATCTTTCTTTGGAAGATGATCTTTTACGTATTTTTGGATCAGAGCGTATTGCAAATTTCATGGATAGATTAGGTATGGATGAAGATACGCCGATTGAGCATACGTTTATTTCAAAAGCAATAGAGAATGCGCAGAGAAAAGTGGAAGGGCATAATTTTGATATTCGAAAACACCTTTTAAAATATGATGATGTTATGAATAAGCAACGTCAGATTATTTATAATAGACGTCGAGAAGTATTAGAAGGAAAAATAATAAAAGAAAATACACGAACGTGGATTGAAGAACTCATAGAAGATCTCATTTCATTTCACATGAGCAATCTAAATGATGAGGGAAGAATTGATTTAAAAAATCTCAATGAAGCACTCTTTGGGGCATTTAATATTCACTTTAATCTTTCGGAAGAAGTTTTAGAAAAAAATGATACTGCTCATAGTGTTACGCTGATTAAAGACACAATTCTCAAAGCATATGAAGAAAAAGAAAAGTTGATCGGAGAAATGCAGCTGCGAAGAATGGAGCGTATTATAACGCTTCAAACTATGGATAATCTATGGAAAGATCATCTCCTCTCAATGGATCATTTAAAAGATGCGGTTGGATTGTATGGTTATGCGCAAAAAGATCCGCTTCTTATTTATCAAAAAGAAGGTTTTGATATGTTTAGCGATATGTTTTATCGCATTAAAGAGAATACCGTAGAACAACTGTTTAAGATTCAGATTGTAAAACAAGAAGAAGCTTCCATGTCACAAGTAGCTGAAGATCGAGAAGAGGAAGTAAAGAAAGAATACGCGCGCCGACAAAAAATGCTTCAATTGGGCCGAGCTGTAGAAAAGAAAGCTGAAACCATAAAACGTGAAGGTGAAAAAGTCGGGCGCAATGATCCATGCCATTGCGGTAGTGGTAAAAAATATAAGAAGTGTCATGGAAAATAAAGCCCATGTCCATAGCTTTCAGTAATAATCAAAATTCTTATACTCTCCTCGATAGTGGTGATGGAGAAAAGCTTGAGCGCTTTGGAAAGTATATTCTCCGTCGACCTGCTGCTCAGGCTGTTTGGAAAAAAACTTTGGATGAGCATCTTTGGGCGAATTGTTATGCTTCCTTTGATCGAAAATCAGGGAAACGTTGGCATGGACGAAATATACTTCCTGAAAGCTTTACTATTGAAATAGATGGAATGCGTTTTAAGCTCTCCGGCACAGATTTTGGGCATCTTGGTATTTTTCCTGAGCAAAGAGAAATGTGGACTTGGATACGAGATGTGCTTCAAAAGGCTCAAATAAAAAGAAGACAAAAAGAAATTTCAGTTTTAAATCTCTTCGCATATTCTGGAGGGTCTACATTGGCAGCATTACTTGCAGGCGCAAAAGTTTGCCATGTCGATGCTTCACGTGGTATGATTTCATGGGCAAAAGAAAATATTGCACTCAATAATTTGGCAGACGCTTCTGTGCGTTTTATTGTTGATGATGTTATAAAGTTTATGAAACGTGAAAAAAAACGTGGGAATGCTTATGATGCTATCATACTTGATCCACCAACCTTTGGACGGGGAGCTCAAGGAGAAGTATATAAAATAGAAAATGATATTATTCCCACACTCGAACTTGTACAGAGTTTGCTGAGCGAAAAGCCGCTCTTTATCCTTTTTTCATGTCATACCCCTGGTTTTAGCCCCCAAGTAATGGAGAATCTTTTGCAGCAATTAGAGAGCAAGGCTCAGGGAAAAATAGAAAAAGGCGAAATGTTTCTTCGAGGAAATAAAAATGTATATTCTCTTCCAAATGGAACGTGGGCACGTTGGATAGCGCATGATTTTATATGAAGATAATCATATTCTGGTTGCGAATAAAGCAGCTGGAATGCTTACGCAGCCAACGCCGCACGATACATCTGACAGTTTGGAAGGTAATCTTAAAGAGTACCTGAAAAAAAAATATAAAAAACCCGGCAATGTTTTTCTTCATGCAGTTCATCGTATTGATCGTCAGGTAAGTGGTGCCGTAATTTTTGCAAAAACAAGTAAGGCTCTGTCGCGCCTTAATTATTCTATGCGTGAACAAAAAATTATCAAAATTTATCATGCGCTGGTAGAAGGCGGTATGGGTAAAGTTGGTAAAAAAGTAAATTTAGAACACTATATCGCTCATGGAAGCATGAAGGCAAAAGTGGAGAAAAAACCAAGGAAAAATCTCAAAGAAGCGTCTTTGTCATATACAATTCTCAGAACTTCTTATGATACGTCACTCATTGAAATAATCCTTGAAACCGGAAGATATCATCAGATTCGAGCTCAGCTTGCTTATATTGGTTCTCCGATTTTGGGAGATAAAAAATATGGAGCAAAAAAAAAATTTGTTCATAATTCAGTAGCGTTACATTCCCGATATGTTGAATTTTCTCATCCCATTAGAGAAGAAACATTAAAAATTACTGCTGATTACCCTCCGTCGTGGAAGTCTTTTTTACTGTAATGGCTCAGTTAATGGGGTGAGTTAGGGAGTAGGCATGTTGCAAAAAAATATTCCTATCGACGTCGCTTCCATAATATTATTAAGAACAGGAAAGCGCGCTCGATAGGAATATTTTTTTGCAACATGCCTACTCCCTAATAACTGAGGCATTACTTTTTACTTGCAATTCATATGGAAATCGATTAACAAAACGTGTTTCACGTAAGCATGAAAGGGTTTTGTTATGATACAAGCAATTCTTGGTAAAAAAGTAGGTATGACCGAAGTTTTCGATGCTAAAGGTCAGGTTATTCCCGTAACCGTTATTGAAGCAGGTCCTTGTGTAGTTATTCAACAAAAGACGAAAGAAAATGATGGATATGATGCGATTCAACTCGGCTTTGATACAAAAAAAGAAAAAAATACCGTAAAACCAATTTTGAGTAAGTTTAAAAAGATTAACTCAGTACCTCGACGTTTTGTTCGTGAAGTAGAAGTGAGCGGCGAAGATATGGCAACGTTCACTCCCGGAAAAGAAGTCATGGTAGAAGAGGTTATTAAACCTGAAACTTTTGTTGATGTTATTGGTATAACAAAAGGAAGAGGATTTACGGGAGTTATGAAACGCCATGGTTTTACGGGTTCTCCTGGTTCTCATGGAACGCATGAGTACTTCCGCCATGGTGGATCACTTGGTCAGCATTCTGATCCTTCTCGTGTTTATAAAAACGTTGGTATGGCTGGTCAGTATGGTAATTCTCAAGTCACCATACAAAATTTAAAAGTTATTAAAGTTACGCCTGAAGATCATTGCATATATATTCAAGGAGCTATTCCTGGCCCGATTTCTGGATATGTCATTGTAAGACAGGCGATTAAGAAGAGAAATAAAAATATATCTAAAGATACTCAACGCAAGAACGAGTAGACCGAGGCGCGACAAAGTCGAGAAGTGAGGCGTACTCTTAGTTACGCCGCAACGACGAGACAAGGAGCAATGAAGGTATACGAAGTTATTGTGTTGAGTATTTATCCACTATATCTCTCAGCTGCAATTACGCCTTTAATTTTTTCGATATTTTTTAATAGATAATAAAGTTTTGTTGAATCTTCGATAGTAATTTCAAATGAATTTATAGCTTTTTTATCGTTGGTTGTTCTGATGCTTGCTTGAATGATATTGCTTCCAATATTGGTAATTTCTTTTGTCAGCTGGGCTAAAATACCTGGCATATCAATGGTAAAGACACGGATTCTAACATTGCGCATAGTTTTTTCTTTACGATCCCATTCCACATCTACTCTTCGTTCTTTGTCCATGTCTAAGGCTTTTGGACAATCAATTGTATGAACAGTAATTCCGCGGCCCCTTGTTATATAACCAACAATTTGATCTCCATAAATCGGACTACAGCATCTTCCAAATTTCACGAGAATATCATCAACGCCCTTTACTTTAATTGCGGTAGAAGATTTACGTTTTACCTTTTTAATAATACTTTCAATAAAAGATTCATCTTCTACTTTTTTTACACGAGCTGATTCAGGAAGAATTTTTTCTATTATTTTTTTAACATCAGCTTTTCCATATCCAAGCGCTACTAATAAATCATCGAAGGATGTATGTTTTGTGAGAGATGCAAGATTGTCTAACTTATCAATCTTTTCTAATTGAGCAATTGAGAAATTGTATTTTTTGAGTTCTTTTTCAAGGACTTCTTCGCCTAAAGTGTGGCTTGCTTTACGTTCTTCAATTTGTACCACTTGACGAATTTTAGTTTTTGCTCGAGAAGTAAATGCCATCTTAAGCCAATCTTTAGTGGGGTGATGATTTGGGTTGGTAATAATTTCAACGACATCTCCATTTTGTAACTTATATCGGAGTGGAACGATGCGGTTGTTTATTTTTGCTCCTACACAGCGGTGTCCAACATCGGTATGCACGCTATACGCAAAATCAATAGGAGTTGCTCCTCGGGGAAATTCTTTTACATCGCCACGTGGAGTAAAGACATAGACATCTTCAGCAAAGAGATCTGTTTTTACTGTTTGCAAAAATTCATTTGAGTCAACAAGATCATCCTTCCATTCAAGTAATTGCTTGATCCAGTTAAATGTATCCATTTCTTGTTGATTAATTTTCTTTTTTTCTTTGTATGCCCAGTGCGCAGCCACTCCTTCTTCAGCGATTTTATGCATTTCTTCGGTACGAATTTGTACTTCAACACGTTCACCTTTTGGGCCGATTAATATAGAATGCAATGATTGATAAAGATTTGGTTTTGGCAGAGCGATATAATCTTTAAATTTTCCTGGAATTGGTTTCCACAGAGAATGAATGATTCCCAAAACCTCATAGCAATCTTTAATGCTCTCCACAATGATTCGAAAGGCTATTAAGTCATAGATTTGCTCAAATTCCACATTCCGGAATTCCATCTTTTTGTAGACACTATACACATGCTTTGGTCGACCATAGACTCGAAATTTGATGTTGTATTTCTTTAAATTTTCTTCGAGAATTTTTAGGACATTTTCAATATAATTATTTCTCTCTTGTTGCGACTTTACAATTTTTTCAGCTAATTTAAAGTAGATTTCTGGTTTGAGATATTTGAGCGACAAATCTTCCAGATCTGATTTAACCCAGTTAATTCCCAATCTATGAGCAAGAGGAGCATATATATCAAGCGTTTCCTGGGAAATACGAAGTCGCTTTTCTTCAGGCATGGCTTCGAGGGTTTTCATATTATGCAGACGATCAGCGAGTTTAATAACAATGACACGAAGATCTTTTGCCATAGCGAGAAGCATTTTACGAAAATTTTCTGCTTGGCTTTCAATGCGGCTGGTGAAGGTAATCTTTTGTAATTTGGTGAGCCCATCGACAATAGAAGCAACTTCATCTCCAAACTTCTCTTTAATTTCATCTAACGATGTCTGAGTATCTTCAACTGTATCATGTAAAAGTGCAGCGCAAATACTTGCAATATCAAGTTTTAATTCAGTACAAATTTTTGCTACTTCAATTGGATGACGTAAATAAGCCTCCCCTGACAGTCTTTTCTGACTCTTATGCGCCTCATTGGCAAAATGTAGCGCCTTTTCAATAGGAGCAAAATGAGAAAGAGGTAAATATTCCTTAATTTTATACGAGAAGTACTGGAGCTCTTTTTCTAAATCTTCTTCAGCTACTATTTCGTTATTTTTTTTAAGAAACATAGTGTTATAAGATCTGTTTTAACGCTAACTTACTTGATCCTATCTAATTATAATAATACATCTTATTATGAAATTTATCAACTTTTCTATAACGTGTAAATTTGAATTGGCTTTTAAGTATATGTATGATACGGAGAAGCTCCTATGGAATATAAGATTTATATTGATGGTAAGTGGTATAATCAAGAAAATGCGAAAATTTCTGTTTTAGA
>JAHFAK010000072.1 GCA_023250585.1 Deltaproteobacteria bacterium | reverse complement strand
TGCATATGTAAGAAGAGATTGCTTCAAACCCTTCAGGTTTTCGCAATGACAGTCGAATGGGACATTTCAGTTTCCTATCGCTCTTTTTCAGAAAATGGAGCTCTCTCTTGATTTTTTCACACCTTCTCAGTTAATGGGAAAAATGAAGATGGATCCCGTGGTCAAGCCACATAAGCGCTAACTTGATTTTTAGAAAGAAGCTTGTTTTTATTATGATATCTTTCTTATGTCATCCCCTCGAAGGCGGGGATCCAGAAATAATGTAGCTCAAAGATATGAAACAATATAGTGTTTATAGCTTGCTCGTAGTAGAAGAAGTACATGACGAAGTGTATGAAGCTTTAATGAGAGAAAGACACTGGATCCCCGCCTTCGCGGGGATGACAGATTTGGAACATTAACTTTCTCTATCATCACGTTAGCCCTTATGCGCCTAAAGCTGTGGTACTCTGCGAAGGCGGATTGAGTTTATTTATGCAATAATCAGAGTAAATTCTCCTTGTATTTTATTTCTCTCTTCAAAATTATTGATCGCATTTTGCAATGTCGTATGTAAATATTCTTCATGCATTTTTGTCATTTCGCGACCTATAGTTATAGTGCGATCACCTAAAATTTCATACAATTCTTTTAACGTCTTTTTAATCCGAAATGGTGATTCGAAAATAATAAATGGAATAGTCCTGTCAGGAAATTGATCCAGTAATTTTTTCTTATGTGATTTTTTACGGGGTAAAAATCCAAAAAAAATAAATGAATTGCTCACCAGCTTTGATGCTTGTAGAATGCCGCTTACAGCAGAAGCTCCAGGGACAGGAATAACAGGGATATGAACGTCTAAAGCAGCTTCTATCAAGATCCGGCCTGGATCTGACAAAAGTGGAGTCCCAGCATCAGAAACAAGAGCCATATTTTTTCCTTCATGTAATTGCTCTATGAGTGATGGAATCCGGTGTCTTTCATTAATTCGGTTTAAACTGATAAGATGTTTTTTAATCTGTAAATGATTAAGAAGGCGAAGAGTCACGCGCGTATCTTCGGCAAGAATCATATCAACTTCGCTTAAAATTCTAATCGCCCGCAAAGTTATATCCTCAAGATTCCCAATCGGCGTGGCTATTGTGTATATAATTCCTTTAGAAGACATATCGTACCGATAGGTTATAGAGATATCGCCTAAATGGATCTTCTTTATCAGAAAATTCATTAGAAAAACGAGAAAATTTAAATTCTAAAAATAAGTCTTCATAGAGTTTTTTAGATATTTTCAAAATTATAGAATTAAAATTTTCATCTTCCGATTCAGTAAGGAGATATCGTTGTCCTTCATCGTCAACAAATTCACTGGCTGGATAACTTTTAATCTGGAAAGTACCCTGGGCCACTATTGTAATATACCATGGGAACAGTCGTGATATTTGGAGCGAAAAACGATGATTGGTAAATGAAAGTCCACTTATATTTGAATTAGAATCTTCGAATATATATGAAAACCGCGAGAGAACCAATAGATCAGCCTCAAACGAAGTGAGGAACTCATGTTTGGTATCAACACGATCACCAAATCCAATAAGTGTTTCACGAAAATTTTGATTACTAAAATGGTACCCCACATCTGCAGTATAAAAACGTGAAAATTTTTTATCCAAGGTAAAGCCATAACGGCCTCGTTGATAATCGAAGTTATCGTTAGCATCAAAATCAAAATAGGTATATTGAAAATCCGCTGAGGCATCGAGAAAATCATGTATAGTCCTGCCGAATCGCATTTCTACCCATGTTAAAAAATAGTCCTCTTTTAATTCAGCATTTGAACCGCGCTCATCCTTTGTTTTTATATTACCTTCCACCGCAACAAGATTTTTATCGAAAAAGATTCCTCGGTACCCCAATTTCAAAGAATTAAGCAAAGTGTCTTTATCATCACTATCAATAAACTTTTTTGCCCCACCCTGATAGGTAAAAATAATGGAATCATACTTATTAAGGTTATAATTTGAATTAAAGTTTAGAAAAAATCGAAATAAAAAATCATCTTTAAGCCCTACCGTATCTAGTGTTTTATAAACATTCGAATCATATTCAATTCCACCTTGAGCACTTGTCTTTGTCTTCAAATGTTTTTCGAGATCAGAGAGAAATGGTGATTGTTCTTCGCTCAAGACAGTCTGAACATTTATTATTAAGATGATGAAAATCAAAGAGAGATTTACATTTTTCATTCACTCTCCTTACGTGTGTTTGCAACTTCTCTAAAATACCTAATCTTAGTACCAATCTTTTTAAGCCTTGTATCAATAATACGTTTATCGCTCTTGAGCTTATTAATCATAACTTCAATTGTAGATTCTCTTGAGGAAGTTTCTTTTGAAGTATCTAAACTATTTTTAAATGGAGTAATTTGTTCACTCCTTGTTAGTAAGTTTTCGGGTAACGTATTTGTAGTATTCAGAGTCTCTGTTGACGTATTGCTAGAACTGGAAGTGGAACTTGCAGAAGGTACGGTTGATAAACTCGAATCTTCTACAGGGTTTTTAACATTGTCTTGCGACGATGTTTGAACTCCTGTAGTCGTAGAAGATGTATCACCCTGTGTACTGGCCGAACTGTTGGTTCCATTTGTTGATGGGGTTGCTGTTTGCGATGATGAAGTGTTATTAGCTGTCTGAGAGTCAGTAGCTCCTGCTGTAGAAGCGGAACCTTCCTCATTATTTGTAGATTCTGAATCCTTTACTTTTGTCGCAAATTTTACAAAATCATCACTAAAAAACTGGAGTTCTTCATCAAATTGTCGAACCTGATCAATGAGGGTCTTGCGTTCAACGAGTTCATTTAATCGCTGGCTAATAGCACGTTTTTGTTCAAGCATCTTTTCTCTATAATCTACCAAGATATCAAGCTTCTCTTCCACATCTGCACTCGTATCAAGTTCGCTGACGACAATTCCAGAAAAATCAATCATTTTAAAAAGAGGCTCTTGTATAAGCCTCTCGCGTTCTTGAAAAATTTTTGCATATTCTTCAAGCAGTTGGGTAAAGGCTTCGCTTTTACGATTTTTCATCTGCTCTAAATCTTTTTTAGACTCATTCATAAGCTCAGTATAATTTTGCATTAAGAGCATATTTTTTTCTTCAAGATGGGCATTTACTGTTTGCAGTTTCAGCTCTTCCTCTTTTAACTTTTTTTCAATTTTTTCAGATTCTTTTAAAAGATTATCCAATTTCATGCTTCCAAAAAAGCTCCGATTATTTCTTTCCTTTAGTTTTAAATCAGTAATCTCTTTTGATAGAGCGAACATCTCTTCTTCAATAGCTTTAATAGATGTACGGATTTTTTTTTGTTCCGTATTCAATTCTGTTATTTCCTTTTTTGTTTTTTCGATTGACTGTGAAGATGCAGCTATCGTGTAAGAATAAGAAGAAATAACAAGAATAAAAATTACATTAATTAATTTAGAATTCATCTTAAAAATTTTCTGAAAATTTATACATAATCTTTAGGACTCTTTAGAAAAACTCATAATTTCGGGGAACCTCTACAAAGGTCCAGATGCGAGGCGCACGCAAAGCCGCAACCGGAGCATACTGGGGTAGTATGTGAGGATTGTGGTTTTGCGCGCAACGATGCAGATGGGCCTTTGTAGAGGTTCCTTTACTCGGCAATCTCACTGTCTCTAAAGCCATATTTTTCTAAGAGTCCATATTTTTCTAATTTATAATAAAGAGCACTTGTCTTGATACCAAGAGAACGTGCAGTTTCTGCTTTAATTCCTCGTGATTTCACATACGCTTTTTCAATGAGTTGTTTTTCAAGATTATCTAAAACATCGGGCAAGGAAAGATCGCTTTGAGGAACAAGTAATAAATCTCTATTACGGATATCTTTCAAACTCCACGGCAGATCCATTTCATCAATAACTGAGCCATTTGAAAGAACGTAACTTTGCTCAATAATATTTTCTAATTCTCGTATATTTCCTGGCCATTTATAATTTGAAAGTACCTGCAGCGCCTTGGGCGTTATTGTCGTAATATTTTTTTTAAATCGCTCATTAAGGCGGTTGAGGAAATGATGAGCCAATGCGGGGATATCTTCTTTGTGTTCCCGTAAAGACGGTAAAACAATTGGGATAATATGAATCCGATAATATAAGTCTTCTCTGAAGGTTCCATCCTCAATTAATTTCTGCAAATTTTTATTTGTTGCGCAGATAATACGCACATCGACTTTAATAGTACGGGTGCCTCCTACCCTTTCAAATTCACGTTCTTGAAGTACTCGTAGTAATTTTAATTGGACAGTTGAAGAAAGATCTCCAATTTCATCTAAAAAAATAGTCCCTCTATCTGCCAGTTCAAAGCGTCCGAGCCTCCCTTTAACAGCTCCAGTAAAAGCTCCCCGTTCATGACCAAAAAGTTCACTTTCGAGAAGGCTTTCTGCCAAGGCGCTACAACTAAAACTTATAAAAGGTTGGTTTCGCCGCTCACTATTGTAATGAATAGCACGGGCTACAAGCTCTTTCCCCGTGCCACTTTCTCCACTAATTAACACAGTAGAATGAGTGGGAGCAACCTTTTTAATGGTTTCTTTCACTCCTCCAAGAATAGACGAAGTACCGACAATCTCATCGAAATTGAATTCTTCTTTTTCTTTATGGCGAAGATATGAGTTAAAATTTGACAGTTTTGCATTTTCCTTTTTGAGTTCATGCAACTTCAATGCCGAATCTATTTTAGTTTTTAAAAGTTCATATGAAAATGGTTTCGTGATAAAATCATATGCTCCCTCTTTCATTGCGTCTACTGCCGTCTCAATAGTGCCATACCCAGTAATAATCATAATAAGCACGTCTGGATTAATGTGTCGAAGCTCTCTGAGTACTGTCATTCCATCTTTGTCATCCATTTTTAGATCAGTAATAACGAAATCAAAATCATCGACATTCTGTTTATAAGTCGCAATTCCTTGAGCACCATTTTTTGTCGCAACTACAAAATGCCCCATACGAGTAATGCTGCAATATAATCCCTCTCGCATTGTATCGTGATCTTCAATAACTAAAATACTTGCCATATATACCTCTCTTTATACCTGAGTTTTATACTCAATAGGAAGCACCATAACTACTTTCGTTCCTTTTTTCAACTTACTCTCAATATGAATAGTACCATGATGCTCATTAATAACTTTTTTAACAAATGCCAACCCCAAGCCACTGCCTTTTTCTTTTGTTGTAAAAAATGGTTTAAATACTTCTTCTATATCATCCTCTTTAATTCCCATGCCATTGTCCTCAATAATAAATTTAACAGCATCCGTTGGAATAGTATCATTATTCAATATATCACGAGAGACCAAAACACTCATTCTTTTTTCGGGTTTATCCAATGACTGAAGCGCATTTTTAATAACATTCAAAAAGACACGTTTGAAATGCTCTCGATCAGCTTCAAAGATAATGTCCTTATCGGTGAGTGTATAACTCCATAAAATATGATCTACTTCAATATCATGTGCTATATGAAATCCAATTTCTTCAAGAAATTCTGCAGATGAAATTTTACTGACCGTAATACCAATAGTACGCGCAAAATCTAAAAACTCATTAACAATGCGATTAATCGTGGCAGTTTCTTCTCTAATTTTTTTTAAATGCCTTTTCACTGCACGATGGTCAGTTTCTTTATCCGCTAAATCACAGAAAAGCTCCAATCCACCCAAAGGATTACGCACTTCATGAGCAATACCTCGAAGCATCATCTGCATACGCTGATCTCGTTCAAGAACATTTTTTCTCATTTGATTAAATTTTTGTCCCAAGAAGCCTATTTCATCCTTAGTCTTAATATTCACTTCTGAAGTAAGTTCCCCTCCTGAAATTTTCATCGCAGCTTCGACAAGATTTTTAATGGGAGAAACTATATTTTGAGAATAGACGAGTGATGCCGTAACTATTAAAAGTATAACCACGAAAATAGCAAAAAACATATTTCTGCGCAGGCTCGAGAGCGTTTTATAAAACGCAGCATTCCCCTGAATTGCTAAAATAATTGCTCCATTGCTGCTTGTCTTAATGGGAATATAGCCTGTCTTATAATATTCACCATCTTGCCCTTGAAAGAGAATTGAAGAAATCGGCTGGAATTCAGATAAAGCATACGAAAGTTCATTCTGATCAAACTCATGATGGCTATATTTGTATCCAATCTTAATATCATTTTCTGTATCAATTAATGAAGTATTGTCTGGTTTAAAAAGATAAATCCTATTAATCGTTGTGAGCTTACAAAGATCGGCAAGTTTTTGTTGAGTACTGCGATAAAGACGAGTTGATTCATCGCCAGGATCGAGCAATGCTATACTATCAGCGTGAAATCGTGTAGTAGCCGCAAGTCCAATTGAAATCAGTTTACGGCTCAACTCCTCTTCAAGCCCACGATATGCAATAAAATAAATAATTACTCCGGAAATAAGAATGATGATCAAAAGAGGAACCAAAAAAGTAACAATGAGTTTATTCCGAATTTTTTTATTAAACTCCTTGGGAATCATAAGTGAGAAAAAATAACAAAACAGCGTTAAAAAGGCAACATAATGCCTTTACTCAGCAGAATAATTCTGTATACTAAACTTATTCTTTTTTAAGGTCATAATTAGGAGGTACTATGAAAATAAAACTATTATTGAGCGCATCTTTTATAGTATGCATATCATCTTTTATATCTCTTCATGCAAAAGATAAAACGTTTATTTACTGTTCAGAAGGCAGCCCAAGTTCTTTCAATCCCCAACTTGCAACTGATGGCACAACATTTAATGCTACAATACCAGTATATGATAAACTTGTTGATTTTAAAGTAGGCACTACATTAGTAGAACCTTCACTCGCAAAAGAAAAACCAAAAATTTCTGTCGATGGATTAACGTATACCTTTTATTTACGCAATGATGTACATTGGCATACCACAAAATATTTCAAACCAACTCGTAATTTCAATGCCGATGATGTTCTCTTTACTTTTGATCGGCAGCGAAAAAAAGATCATCCGTATCACCTTGTAAATGGCGGAACCTATGAGTATTTCAATTCAATGGGAATGGGAGAGCTCATCAAAGATATTATCAAGGTCGATGATTATACCGTTAAATTTATTCTTACAAAACCTGAAGCTCCCTTCTTAGCAAACCTTGCCATGGATTTTGCAAGTATTCTTTCTAAAGAATATGGAGATTACTTAATTAAAATTGGGAAAAAAGAACACATTGATACGGAACCTATCGGCACAGGCCCTTTTATTTTCAAACGCTATACAAAAGATACAATTATTCGTTATGAAGTAAATAAAGATTACTTTGAAGGCAGGTCGCCTTTTGACCAACTTGTGTTTTCAATAACTCCCGATGCTAGTGTACGTTATCAAAAACTCAAAGTTGGGGAATGTCATTTTGCCGCCTATCCATCTCCTACTGATTTGAATGCAATAAAAAAAGATAAAAACTTGCGCGTTATGGAACAAGAAGGCTTGAATGTTGGTTACCTCGCCATGAACGTAGATAAAAAACCATTTGATAATCGTCTCATTCGACAAGCTATTAATCATGCGCTTGATAAAAAATCCTACATTACGGCTATTTATTTAGGAAATGCGCGTGTTGCTAAGAATCCTATCCCACCAAGCATGTGGTCGTATAATGATGAAATTAAAGATTATGAATACAACCCTGAACGTGCAAAAAAACTTCTCAAAGAAGCAGGATATCCAAAAGGATTTGAGACAAAGCTCTGGGTATTACCTGTTTCGCGTCCTTATAATCCACAAGGCAAAAAAATGGGAGAGATGATGCAAAGTGATCTTGCTAAAATTGGCATTAAAGCAACGCTCGTACAATACGACTGGCCAACTTATTTGGAAAAATCAAAAAATGGTGAACATGAGTTACTTCAAATGGGTTGGACCGGTGATAATGGCGATCCGGATAATTTTCTTTACACTAACTTGAGTTGCGATGCAAAAACCGGTGGAGCTAATCGAGCCCGATGGTGCAATACTCAATTTGATGAAAAACTTATTGCAGCAAAAAAAACAGATAAACTGGATAAACGTATTGTTGAATATAAAGAAGCTCAAAAAATTTTCCATGACGAAGCACCCTGGGTAACACTTGCCCATTCAAAAGTTTCAGTTGCAATGTCAAATAAAGTTGTAGGTTACAAAATTGATCCATTTGGAAGAGATAGATTCTATGGAGTAGATTTACAGGAATAATGTTTCGATACCTTTCACAACGTATAGTAGTTCTTCTCATTGCTTTTTTCGGAATTACAATCATTGCATTCTCGCTTATCCGTCTCGCACCTGGAGATCCAATCACTTTACTTTTAGGTGAGCGCAGTGTATCAGAAGAATTACGCAAAGAAATGACCGCAAATCTTGGATTTGATAAACCATTAATCACACAGTATTTTCTTTTCATTTATCAAGGCCTTCAAGGAGATCTTGGGACTTCAGTAATTACCAAACGTCCAGTCGTTGATGAATTCTTCCAACGTTTGCCTGCAACACTTGAACTTGGCATTATTGCCCTGCTTTTTGCAATTACTGTTGGCATGCCTTTCGGAATATGTGCAGCGGTCAAAAGAAATTCATTTTTTGATTACTTTACTTCTTTTACTTCACTTGCAGGATATTCAATGCCCATATTTTGGTGGGGTCTTGTACTCATCATTATTTTCTCCGTGCACATACATATTCTCCCGGTCTCAGGGCGTATGAATCTTATGTATGATATTGAACCTATAACAGGTTTCATGCTCATTGATGTATGGCTTAGAGGCGAAGGAATGCCTGCATTTATTGACGTTCTTAAACATCTTATACTACCAGGTATCGTTATGGGAACTTTGCCATTAGCGGTTATAACCCGTATGACACGCTCGAGTATGCTGGAGATTTTAAAAGAAGATTATATTCGCACCGCGCATGCAAAAGGATTGACAAACATGAGAGTAATTGGAATCCATGCGCTTCGAAATGCGCTTATTCCTGTAATCACCGTTATTGGACTTGCTTTTGGTTCCATTATTACCGGAGCAATCCTTACAGAAACTATTTTCTCATGGCCAGGCATTGGAAGATGGCTCGTACTCAGTGTGACTCAACGAGATTATCCTGTTATCCAAGGAGGTATTGTTATTATTGCAAGCATGATCATCATGATTAATATTTTAGTGGATACAACGTATGCTATTGTTAATCCAAAGATGAGAAAACAAACGTGAATGATACTACAGAAACAAGCTCTCTAAAAGAATTCAGTTTACAATTCATACACCACAAAGGCGCTCTTCTTGGATTTATTATCATTGCTTTTTTTATGCTCGTAGCCCTTTGTGCCAACCTTCTTGCACCCTATGCTTCTGATACAATTTTTCAAAATGCTTTTCGGCTTCCTCCATTTTCTGAATATACACATAATTATTTTATATTAGGAACAGATGATGTGGGCCGTGATCTTTTATCTCGGCTCATCTATGGGTCACGAATTTCATTAGGAATCGGTTTTTTTACGGTAGTGCTCTCATTGAGTATCGGCGGTATTCTAGGATTAGCTGCCGGATATTTTGGTGGATCCATTGATAGTCTCATTATGCGTATTAATGATATCATTATGGCTCTGCCATCAGTGCTTTTTGCTATTGTTATTATTTCAGTACTTGGCCCAAGCCTTGCAAATACCATTATCGCCGTAAGCGTAGCTGAATTACCTCATTTTATGCGTCTTATGAGAGCTCAAGTTATGGCCGAAAAAAATAAAAATTATGTCATTATATCTCGCACGATGGGAGCAAGTCATCTGAGACAGATGTTTACAACTATCTTACCAAACTGTCTTGCGCCTATAATTGTACAAAGCGCACTTGGATTCAGCGATGCAATCTTATGCGCGGCAGCACTTGGCTTTTTAGGATTGGGCGCGGAGCCACCGATTCCCGAATGGGGAACAATGCTCTCTGATGCACGGCCCTTTATTGAAAGCTCACCGATTCTTGTTACGCTTCCTGGCCTTTGTATTTTCATTACCGTACTTGCATTTAATATATTCGGAGATGGATTACGTGATACGTTTGATCCAAAATTGAAAAGATAACTATACGCAACGACATAACGTCGCATACCTTCGTTGCTCCTCATCTCGGAATTGAGGCGTATTGTCATATACGCCTCATTCCTTGATTTCGTCGCGCCTTGGTCTGCTCGTTATGTCGTTGCGTATGTGCAAATATTTATGCCATTATTAGAAGTAAAAAATTTAACTGTTCGTATAGAAACTCTGAAAGGCTCACTGAGTGCCGTTGATAATATAAGTTTCTCTCTTACCGAAGGAGAAGTTCTCGGTATTGTCGGGGAGTCAGGTTGTGGAAAAAGCATGGCAAGCTATGCGCTCTTAGATTTATTACCGCCTTTTAGTTCTCTCGAGGCACAACAACTTTCATTTTTAAATCGAGATCTGTTGCATGCATCACATCGAGAAAAAAGAAATCTGCGCGGAAAAGATATTACCATGATTTTTCAAGATCCCATGACAAGCTTGAACCCTAGCTTTACTATTGGGTTTCAACTTCGAGAATCTATTATGCGAGCTGAACATAACAAAAAAAAAGGATGGAGAAAAAGAGCCATAGAACTTCTCAAACATGTCGGTATTTCTGAAGCACACGAACGATTAGATTCTTATCCTCATGAGCTTTCGGGAGGAATGTGTCAGAGAATCATGATAGCAATGGCAATTGCTACTCGGCCTCAATTACTCATCGCAGATGAACCAACGACAGCACTCGATGTAACGATACAGGCTCAAATTTTAAAACTCCTGCAATCACTGCAAAAAGAATTTGGAATGGCAATGATATTGATTAGTCATAATATTGGGCTTCTGGCACATATGGCAAATAGAGTTATGGTTATGTATGCCGGACAAATTATGGAAATGGGAAAGACCGAAGACATTATTCTCCGCCCTGAGCATCCGTATACACAAGCGCTTTTGGCCGCATTACCTGAAAACTATTCGAATACCAAACATCGTACGGAATTACCTTCGATTCCTGGGCTTGTTCCTGATCTTGCCCATAGACCAACAGGATGCCAATTCCATCCGCGCTGTAAAGAAAAATTCGACCGTTGTGAAAAAGAATTACCTGAATTAAAAGAGCATAATAAAAGAAAGATAGCATGTCATTTGTATGATCCTCCAAGTACAAAACTTACATAAAGAATACTTCATAAAGCGTTTCTTGCGAAAACCTTTACGATTAAAAGCAATTAATGATCTTTCATTCTCCGTAGAAAAAGGTAAAACCCTTGGAGTCGTTGGAGAATCAGGCTGTGGAAAGAGTACACTTGCAAAAATAATAATGCAAATTGAGCGCCCCACACAAGGACACATTCTTTTTGAGGATAGACATATCAATTCATATACAAAAAAAGTCTACCCTGAAAAAGTACAAATGATTTTTCAAGATCCGTATAGTTCACTCAATCCACGAAAGAAAATTTGGAAGATTATTGCAGAGCCCCTTTTTATCCGCCGCACACATAAGAAAAAAGAGTGCTTTGAAAAAGCTCTCACGATGATGGAAAAAGTTGGGCTACGCTCTGACTATGCTCATCGCTATCCTCATATGTTTAGCGGTGGTCAGCGCCAACGAATCGCAATTGCTCGCGCACTGACTTTACATCCAGAATTTTTAATTCTCGATGAACCTGTATCCGCACTTGATGTATCGGTACAAGCACAGGTTCTCAATCTACTTATCGAACTGCAAAACAGATTTAATTTGAGTTATCTTTTTATCTCGCATGATTTATCGGTTGTAAAACACATTGCCGATATGGTTCTCGTCATGTACTTAGGAGAAATCATGGAATATGGACCGCGAGAAGAAATTTTCTTGAATCCAAAACATCCATACACCAAAGCTCTGTTAGCAAGCATATTGAGTATTAAAACTAAAGATATAGAAATCCCTATTAAAGGAGAACTTCCTTCTGCATTTAACCCTCCAAGCGGATGCGTGTATCGCACACGATGTCCTTTTGCCGAAGAACGATGTCAGAAAGAAAAACCTATCAAACGAATTGTCGAGAATCGAGAAGTAAGCTGTCATTTTGCATGAA
>JAHFAK010000071.1 GCA_023250585.1 Deltaproteobacteria bacterium | reverse complement strand
AAAAAACAACATACGTTTTTACTCCATACATGGGCTAGTACTAATATTATTTAGTGTAGCAGGATGTTTTGGAGATAGCGCATTTCGATCTACAACGCTTGCAGAACTTAAAGCAGATAATGATGGTGATGGTTTTAATGAAACCCAAGGAGATTGTAATGACGCTGATAAAAGTATTTATCCCGGCGCTCCCGAAGTATGCGATGACGGTATCGATCAGGATTGTAATGAAAAAGATATAAGTTGTAATGATGTAGATAACGATGGCGATGGATATACAGAAAATCAGAGCGATTGTAATGACGCTGATAAAACATTATTTCCGGGCGCTCAAGAAGTTTGCAGTGATGGCATAGATCAAGACTGTAATGGCAAAGATCTCGATTGTAAAGACGTCGATGACGATAAGGATGGATTTACTGAGAATCAAGCTGATTGCGATGATGCAGATGCGAAAACATATCCTGGCGCTGCGGAAGAATGCGATAGTCCAAAAGATTATAACTGCAATGGAAGTATAATCAATTGCAAAGATCTTGATAGAGATGGTGATGGGTCAACAGCCAATGTGGATTGTAATGACAATAATGTGAAGATCTATCCTGGTGCTCAAGAAATTTGCGGTGACGGAATAGATCAGAATTGTGATGGTAGCGATTTAGCATGCAGCGATTTAGATATGGATGGCGATGGTTATTCACTTAACCAAGCAGATTGCGATGATAATGATAAGACTCGGTATCCAGGTGCTCCTGAATCATGTTACATTGCTGGTCAAAGTACGCCAGTAGATTATAACTGCGACGGAACCACAAGTATATGTAAAGATTTAGATAGCGATGGATATCTTTCAAATGTAGATTGTAATGATGACGTACCATCAATTAATCCAGGTGCCAAAGAACAAGATAATGGCATTGATGATAACTGTAATGGTTTAGTTGATGATAATGCGGATTGCCCCGGCAAAGAGGTGGTTTATCATAAAGATAACGATGAGGATGGTTTTGGAAATAAAGAAATATATTATGTAGCTTGTACTCATATACCTCCGGGATATTCAGATACATGCGATGATCTGAAGGATGATGATGAAGATATTTATCCAACTGTGCTCTATCCAGAAGATAATCCGGGGAAAAGTCTTAACCTAACAATTTCTTCTCTGGAGAGTAAGAGTTCTACGATCTCCATTGCTGTGGGCACTTACAAAGAATCAGGTATTACTATTAAGAGTAAAGATATAACCTTGATTGCAAGAAAATGTTATAAAGTTGAAAATGGTAAAGTTGTGCCTGCAGAGACTATTATTGATGGAGACAATAAGAATAACATACTTTCATTTTATGCTAGTGGCGTCAACGAAGAGAGTAGTATTATTGGTCTTATATTCCAAAATGGAAATAGTGTTACCAATGGTGGGGCTCTATATATTAATAACTCCAACGTTTTAATTGATGATGCAATCCTTAGAAACAACATAGCAATAAATGGCGGTGGGATTGCCCTTGAGAATGTGTCAAATCTTACAATACAAAGAACAACCATCGATTCAAATAAAGCAAAAGACAGTGGCGGCGGAATTTATTTAAAGAATAAAGATGGAATCCTCGCAGTTAGTGATATGTCTCTTCTCTCTAATAATGAAGCATTAGGCGAAATTAACAGTACTGTGAGTACGTATCATGGTGGAGGTGCTTTATTCTTTGATAGTTCCTCTAATATTACCATTACCGGTAGTGAGATACGAAGTAATAAGGCTAAACTATCAGATACACAAGGAGCTAATTTAACTCTGTTTGGTGCTGGTATTCTTGGGGTTCAATCAGATAATATACGTTTCTCGGCAAATAGTTTTAATGGTAATAAGAACGAAGATTCTGCCGGAGGAGCTATTGCATTATTTAAAGTATCACATATGATTATTGGAGGTTTTTCATCTGAGGATGGTAACGAATTTGATAAGGTTAATGAATCCCATGCTGAGGGAGGAGCAATATATCTTTCAGACTTATCTGATACTAATGAGCAGGTTATTGCGAATAATTCTTTTATCGGAAGCCAATCACTTACGGACGGTGGAGGACTTTATTTATACAAGACCAATGCATTACGTATAGAACATAACACGTTCCACTCAAACATCGCAAAAGGAGGTACTGGTGGGGGTGGGATTTATATCACAACCACGACGACAACAGCTCCACCAAAAATTATCAATAACACTTTTCTATATAATAAGGGGACACAAGGAGGCGGAATCTATATTTTCACCAGCTACGATAAAGCTAAGAATCCTTCTCAATATGCTATTGAAAATAATACATTTGAAAATAATATCGGGGTTTCCGGTGGAGGTGCAATTGCTGCGAATTATTCAAGCCCTGTAATCCGTAATAATAGAATTAAGGATAATACTACATCTGGTGATAATTCAAATGGTGGAGGAATATACTTAGAGGCACTTACAAGTATTCAATGGGTTAATGAAACTACAAAAGATGGTTATGATCAATCCACTTACGTTATCACACTGGAAAAGAATACTATTTCAGGAAATACAACGAAAAAAAGTGGAGGAGGTATCTTCAAACAAGGAATGAAGCTAAATATAGTGATGACTGATAATACAATTGAGAATAACAGTGCCTATAATACTTTTGATAATGCCGCTGGATTAGGTGGTGGTATGTATATTGGTGGTTCAAAAAGAGACTCTAATCCCGAAGATAGTATAATAGACGGTTCTATTATAAAAAATAATATTATACGTAATAATATTGCAAGAACAAAAGGAGGAGGAATCTATTTTATTAACTCCGTACCTGTCTTTAGTCAAAACGTCATTATAGGCAATAAGGCTACATATTCTACAAGCAGCCCAGAATTGAGTTCTGGTGGTGGTATATATCTTGACCTTGAAACAGATGGTTACAATAGAAAATTTGGAACGTATTTTGATAGAGATATTGTTCTAGATAATAATATTATTGCTGAGAATACGAGTTATTACGGAGGTGGATTGAGCTTTGCTGTCTATTCATGTAATAGCGAAGCATATCCTACCGGTCAGCGTGAAACGGAATATATGTGTGTGAACGGTAATGATACAAAATATGTTTTCGCCCATGAGGATACAACTCCAGGAGATAACTTACCGTGTTCTGACTATGCTGGGTATACTGAAAAAAATTCTCGAGAATTTTGTCCAAAAACGGATATGCAAGGAAACACTATTGTGAGAAGCGATAGTATTCTTTTACGAAACAATGTTATTGCAAATAATAGTGCAACAGTATTATCAAATGTAGGTGGTACCGGTGCTGGTGTATATATGAAAGAATCGGATAATGCTACACTTTCGAATAACCTCTTCTATTATAATTACAGCGTGAAAGAAGGTTCAGCCCTGTATATTGCAGCTACGTCAGATCGTAAGAATCCGGGCGGTGTTTTCAATAGTAAGTATAACACGATCATTAGGAATGATAGATTATCAAGTAATACTAGTGATGTTCCTTCAATCGATGTTCCTTCAATCTTACTAGAAGCGACGATTACAGAGCCTATCATTTCGTTTACAAATAATATAACAGCATATAATAACATTATTAACATAAATATGTTTTTGCCGTATAGTGGTTTAACTTTTACAAGTAACACTACCTATAATACTTCTACAAATAATTGTTATTACAATTTTGCTCTAGGCCAAGACCAAATCTCATGTTCTGCGTATGCCTCTGGAAATGGTAATTCCACGGTGAATCCAAATATTTCTGGTCCTGATAGTAGTTATTATAACGATGACATGAATGCGAATAGTGAATTTGGTAGTTTCACCGATAGAGGTGCTTTCGCTGGTACGTATGCAGGCAATTATTGGGATCTTCCTGAAGAACAATAGAATGATCTTTCTTGAAATAGCTATTTAGGCTCATTATAGTAGGCTTCATGACAATCAGTCCTGAAGCCTACTATATTCAAACAAAACACCATTTCCATCAGTATGCCGATGAAGAGATGATTGAACTTTTAGTGTTGCAGGATACAAATTTTCAGGGTATGTATCATGTTAAGATTGTGCTGATGTACTGATGTTGAAGAGAAATATTCTAACATCAGTACATCAGCACAATCTTAACATCAGTACAATACAAGGGAGATTATATGATTACTGAAGAAAAAATTAAAGAAGCCTTAAAGGCAATTATAGATCCTGATTTTAACAAAGACATTGTGTCTTTGGGTTTTGTAAAAAATATTAAGATTCAAGACACGAGTGTTTCAGTTGATATCGAACTTACAACGCCGGCATGTCCCGTGAAGGAGATGTTTCGAAAAGAAGCAGAAGACGCTCTGTATGGCATTGAAGGAGTACAAAAGGTTTTTGTTACAATGAAGTCACAAGAACGAGACTTAGGGAATGAATTTCCTGCATTAAAAAACGTCCGTTCAATTATTGCTGTTGCATCCTGTAAAGGCGGTGTTGGCAAATCAACGGTTGCAGCCAATATTGCTGCTGAGCTTGCACGACGTGGGCATAAAACGGGTCTTCTTGATACTGATATTTTTGGTCCATCAGTACCGACCTTATTTAATCTGTATAACCCACGCATTCCGTATGATCAACAGGCGAATCTGTTGCATCCATTAGAAATCAATGGATTGAAGCTCATGTCGTTTGGGTTTTTGATTGGTGAAAAGCCTGCGGTTATGAGGGGTCCAATGGTAACGGGCTATATTCAGCAACTCTTTAAACAAGTTGCCTGGGGTGAGCTTGAGTATTTGATTCTCGATTTACCGCCGGGAACTGGCGATATTCAATTGACGATTACTCAGCTTTTGAAACTTTCCGGTGCAGTAATTGTAACGACACGGCAGTCTCTATCTTTAGTGGATGTGGCTAAAGGCATCATGATGTTTGAAAGCGTTAATATTCCCATGCTCGGTATAGTGGAAAACATGAGTTACTTTACTTGTGATAATTGCGATAAAAAGCATTTCATTTTTGGACCTGAATCAGACACAACACTTCTCGATAAATTTGGCCTCGAGACATTGGCGCGTTTACCTCTTAATAAAACATTTACCGAGGGATTCCAAAATTATGAGAGGAAAAAAGCAATTGAAGATATGGTTGATACAATGATTCGATCGCTTGGCAAGAAAAGTCTTGAGCCAAATCAACGTCCCGAAGTGCGACATAATGAAAAAGAGGTTTTATTTATATGGCCTGATGGAAGACGGCACGTGATAACTAATCTTGATCTCCGTGATGCTTGCCCTTGTGCTCAATGTATTAATGAATATTCAGGACAAAAAGTAATTAAACGAGAAGGTATTCGCCCTGATATTAAAATTGATCGCATTAAACCACTTGGTAATTATGCCTTTGTCATTGATTGGAATGATGGGCATAGTACGGGAATTTATTCATATGATTTATTGAGGTCGCTATAATTAATTTTTTTTCTGTATGTATTTGTCATAATAGGTTTTTTCTTTGTCTAATAATTCTACGATTTCTTTTTTTATTTCCAATGATTTTGTTATACTCTGAATAGGTATTTCTTTGTACTCACGATAGGAATCAATATTCTCATAAACTTTTAGCGCTACGAGTTCTTTGATTGTTGTATGAGCACTCATAATATAATGGACAAATCGTATAATTTCAGCTTTTTTTGATTCTTCTTCGGTGTCGATATATTTTTTGATCAGTTCATCAAATACAAAGAAGATCATAAGAGCTTTATCCTCGGCCGATAACGATGTCTCTAAAATTCTATATCGTGCTTGTATGATTTCATCACTGCACTTGGTTTGTAATTCAGGGTCTAATAATTCACGAGACAGCGTGTAATTTCTCCAAATGAGAGCAATTCTATCTCGTGAATTATTTTTTTGATTATGTAATAATTCAATGAGTTCGCTTTTTGCTTCTTCTCTTGATTCCGTTTCAATTGATGTTTTTAGAGTAGTAATTTTTTCGTCCTGATTTTCGGTCACTATGAATTTATCGACTTTCTCTATCGTTGAATCGAAAATTACTTCATCAAAATGCTTGATTTGGAAGCATTCAATTGAAGCATTATTTGAGTAAGCATTATCAGTTTCGCAGCTATCAAGACTAATAGTAAACGTATCATTAAACCTACAATCTTCTCGATAGTCTTCTCTAGGGTATGACCATTCTTTAATTACTTCACCATCTTTAAAGACTTTATACATAAATTCTTTGCTAGAGTTCTTACCTGGAAAGACCCCGATAAACATGTAGTGTTTTCCATCATTATTGACAATAAGCGACCTTACTTGACCGGCACAGATTTTTATCTTTTTTGGGAATCGAGGTATTTGAATAATTCTTTCCCCATTAAATGCATCGCCCTCAACATGCACATTAACAAAATGATCATCTTTTTCTATATAAATTAAGGTAGTAAGGGATTTTGAGATAAATAACTTTTCATAGTGTGAATATTCTTTTCCTGAAAATATTTGTCCATTTTGCCTGTCTAAAATGTATAGATAACTGTCATATGTAGGTTCAGTAGCAGAATAATATCTTATATATTCCAAACCGAAAGGGATAAAACGTTTGGTGATATTATAATTTTCTTTTATAACATATCGTGGAACTGGAGATTGGAATTTAATATCCGAATAAAATGTTGTTCCATCCATTAACGTAAGCTCTTTACCGTTAATAAAATAACTGAATTTATTATTTTGATGTTTTATAGCAGCAAAATTACTAAATTTCCCTGGCCGCTCTTTTTCATCAGCTATATAAACACCATGGAGTAATGATGATTTATCAATCTCAAATACAAACCCATTTTCTGTCTTCAGCACTAATGAAAAATCATTTTCATTAATAGTGAATGCGAGGACTGTTGCTTTACTCTTTTTGAACATTTGCACATTGAGTGTATATTCTTCATCGTCAAAGATAATTTTATAAGGTAGATCATCGTAATCTGGTATTAACAGAATTCCATAATGAGTGTATGATACATCAAATTCAACACTGTTGTAATAAACATCGTAATTATTATCTTTATTGATTATCTTTGTTAATCCTAATGAACGATTATACACTCGGTAGAATATTTTATGATGAGTTTTATGGTCCTTTTGTATTCTTTTATTACCAAACCAAAAAATAATACCATGGGTGTATTCCCATTCGTTTTCTAATTTATGAGAAGATGGAAATTCAATAATCGTATTTTTTTCATCTTTTAATAGGGTAGTATCGCAATATACTATACTTTTTCCATCATCTAATTCTATCATTATGAAGGGAGCTTTATTTGATAGAGTAAAATGATCCTCGATCATAAAGTCATTGAGGTTTTTGTATGAGAGATATTCTCCATTAATTAATATTTTAACTCGTTTTTGTTTCTTTTTATTTTTAAAAGGTATGAGAATGATACTATCATCAGCGCTTGATTTATTGAGCCATATCGTATTCGTTGCATTTGAAAATATTTCTTTGCCGTTTTTGAATAAATAGTATGGCTTGTATTCAATATTAGTTTTTATTGAAAGATATACATCAGAATGTTTATCAATAATTATTTGATCGATCGTAAAGTCTTGGACATTTCTGTTGATGCTGACATCGTTATTCTTATGACGATAGAAAAGAGTGCCATCTTTTTTTACTCCAGAGACAACATAGTTTATTAAAGAATGGGTTATTGGATCTTCCAAAACATCAAATTTTGATATCTCAGAATAGTCCGATTTCTTTATACCTAATTTTGTTGCATGAAATGTTTTCTTGTTTTTTAAAAATAATTCATTGTTTTGTTCAATAATTACGTAGTTGCGTTTATATCCACTCGAATCATCAGAGCCAAATATTGTACTTGGTGCATTGAATTTATATATATTTTCTCGATTACTGCCATTGAAACATTGTCTGAATTTGTTTATCAGTTCATTCAATTGTAGAGAATCTTCATTCGGAATGCGATTACCTAGATTTTTTAAAAAATATTCAATCTTGCCTAAGTAAAATTCGCAATATGCGCCGAGTAGATCTTTATCTTTTTCAGTTTGGGTAAAGGTATGAGCTTCGTTCAGGTGCTTAATAAATTCATTGGTATAGTGTAAAAAAATATCTTCTTGTTCATTTTGTTTTTTTAGTTTTTCGTCAGATTTTCGAAGAGCAATACTTTTACTTATTGGATCAGTATAATTTGTTATTCCTTCAAATGGGTCGATACGTTCAATCTCCTCAAATTCCTTTTTTAAAACATCAATACGTTCATAAAATTTTTGCTTTTGTGTTCTTTCTTCTAGTTTTTCTTTGAGTCTAAAAGCCTCCCATTTTGGATACCTCATAGAGGTATTTGAAATGGGAACATTTTTAAAAATAAAATTCTTCATAATGTTTCTCGCAGTAGGATCTAAGCTTATCCATTTTTTTCCATTATAATAACGAATCCACGCATGAGGAATGAACATATTATTTCCTTTATGAGAATATCCGACAACAATGACAGTTGGAATACCGAGCTCACGTAAATAAGCGGTAGCAACGAGTGCCGTAATATTACAAATACTTGGCCGCACATTTTTGCCTTTATAGTGCAGGCTTATCGTTTCGATTGAGCGATCAATTGCTTCTACTTTATTTTTGTATTTTCCGTGAAAAATTTGTTTTTGGTAATCAAGCCCTGCAAAGTAAACATATGAATCTTGAATATAATTATTAGTTGATTCAACAATCCAAGAAAGTGTTTTATTTTCTTTGAGTGTATCAAATAAATGTTCTTCCGTATGAGATGAATACGTTCCGGTAAATAATTTTTGTTTTAATTTATTTTCGAGAGTATTCGGTAATGATACCGGAGGATTATGTTTATTCTCGTCAAGAACAATTCCCAATGAAAAGTAAATATCTTTTGTTGGTTTTTGAGTTAATTCAAAATAGATAAATCCATATTCGTCTTGTGAAAAACTATAGCTAACCTTCTCTTTATTAATAATAACGACAGAGTCTGTTACCGGAACAAAGCCCTTTGGCAAAACGATCATCTTTTTCTTACGTGAAATCCTTCCATAATACGTATGTTCGTATTTTGTATTTTTATACACAAAGCTTTGTAATTTTCGATTTTTTGAACTCACACCATCTGCTGTTTTTAGATTAAATTCATCGATGACATTTTTGGCAAAGTATGTTTCACTCACTTCAGGTTCTATATAAAAATCAAGGGCAATAGCCTCTTGGTTTTCATCCGCAAATTGTGCAGAAAAGCTATCGTTTATAGTATCAGTTTTAGTAATTTTACGATTTTTTAAAGCTGACTGTAATTTTTCTTCTTGCAGTTCATCTATTCTTCTTGCTTCAGCCTGTATTGTTTTTACAAGAGCCTTCGGATCATTTGTTTGTAATGATGTGTGATAGTTTTCATTTCTAAACTTTGTAGTAGTTTTTATTCTTTTTATTGCTTCATATAATTCATCAAATTTTGGAATAACAATTGAGTAATTGGGAATCGGTCCGAGATATTTCTTAAATGGAGGCACCTCATAGACAAAGAGAGAATAACTTTTATTATAATGTTCCTTCGCCTCATACACATATGCAAGCGATACATCAAAAGGCGACATTTTTGTTTGTTCAGTGAAATATTCCGTATTTTTTAGCAATATTTTTGCTTGGGCAAGCCTTATGTATGCTAAAAATTCTAAAGAAACCTCAAGTAATATGTTTCTGATTACAAAATCAAAATCCTTTTTTCCAACGTTTATTATTTTTTTTAGTTTAAGAAAAAAACTTTCTTGTGAAAGCAATGCAAGAAGTGCTTCTTTTTCCTGCCTACTTTTCAGTTGATTGAGCATTGATTCAAGAATACGAATTATACTTCCATAGCATTCGTATATTTTTTCATCGTTTGTTTCCTTATCAAGATAAACCCGGAGTAATTTGTCATAGACTGAATCGAAAACAATTTTGTAAAAACGTTTATATGTTTTTTCTATAAATTCGAGATTATCAAAATCTAGATACAATGCCTTTAATCCTAAAACATCAAAAGATGAGAGATTGTCATCGAATCTTTTTTTCAATGCTTGGTATTCATTATTTATCCTTGTTGAAACATAGTCTTTAGCTTTTTCATGGATAAGAGGCAGCGTAGGCTCGGCTCTAAGGCTTCTACTATAGAGCAGCATCAGGATTTCTAAATCTTTCTTTGTAGGAGAATCTAATGAGAATAAGCTATGAATCCTTTCATATTCAATAGGATACGACATTGTGGCCGGAACTATTACTGTCTCTTCTGCTCTTATGAATTGTTGGGTAAGAATAAATATTACAATGCTTATTTTCAGTAGTTTCATAGCGTTATAATGCTCTTGATTAAAAAGTATGCAATTATTGTGCCAGAGTATTCAAAAAAAAGTCTTTTAAAACTAATAGGTTATCTATTGGAATGGCGGCAACAGTACGGGAATTTATTCCTATGATTTATTGAAGTCTTTGGGGTAATTCATACCGTTGGATCGATAACTTCAAGAAAGTTGAATTTTTTAAAGTCCATATCCGCAGTATACAATATTTTTACTCCATATTCTTTCAATAAAGCAGCATAGTGACAATCATGAATAAAATTTCCCTTTGCGCTTTTTATTTGTGAGAAAAGATCAGAAGATATCTGCCTGTGTTGAGCGGTATGGCTAAGTATATACAGTGTATCCAATTCAAGGTATGGCTGTAGGTCTGCGAGCGCATCATTGATCGAAAGAGGTCTTAGTAATATTCTCGAATGTGTTGTTATACGAAGATATTCATAATAAACTTGCCATCCCATACACCATGGCTTAGTGTTTGTTAATAAGTCCTTACAAAATATTCGTGCTTTTTTATGTTGTGAGAATTGTTCAAAATGAGCATAAAGAAAAATGTTGGTATCGACTGCAAACATTAGATTTTTTCCATAATATCGTATAGGGTTGTTCTATCGCTAATATCAATCTCTTTGTGAGGTCCATTGTTTTTATGGAGAGGAAGATTCATTGTGCTTTTTTTCTTATTCTTTCTTAAGGCAAAATTAATGAGTTCCTGAATAATTTTTGCAATTGATTTCCCCTCTCTATGTGCCCGAGTCTTCAGTTCGTGATAGGTAATTTTTTCTAAGTTTATTGTCATTCTGTGCATAAATACATCATACTATAATGACATCATGATGTCAAATTAATTTTAGACTGAGCTAGTAATAGCTCAGTTAAGGGGAAAAATGAAGATGGATCCCCGCGGTCAAGCCACGGGATGACAAACGGGAAACACTCTCAAATTGTCATCCCACGGCTTGACCGCGGGGATCCAGTTCCATAGAGAAACTACTTAATCATTCCCATTTACTGAGCTGGTACGTACACTAAGCTATTCTACTTGCAACGAGTTATAGTTATTACGTATAATGAACTTTTGTATAAGAGGAGTTTTCATGGATCAAAATTATTTAACTAAAGAAGGGTACGACAAACTAAAAAAAGAACTCGATTATTTAAAGACAACAAAACGAAGACAGATTGCCAAAGAAATAGATACAGCTCGTGCGCATGGAGATTTGTCTGAGAATGCCGAGTATCATGCAGCAAAGGAATCTCAATCTCATAACGAAGCCCGTATAGAATATCTTGAAAGCCAGCTTGGTGGTGCAAAGATTCTTGAATACGAAAATATTGCTGACGACAAAGTTTATATTGGTGCAACGGTTACACTTGCAAATGTAGAAACAGAAGAAGAGGTGACGTATACTCTTGTATCCGAAGTCGAGGCAGATATTGAAAAAAAGAGAATCTCCGTTACGAGCCCTGTCGGTCGTGGATTACTTGGCAAAGAAGAAGGAGCTGAAGTTACTATTAATACCCCGGGCGGAGTGAAGAATTACGAGATCATAAAGATACGAAGATAGATGTCTTGTACCAGCTCAGAAGGTGTGAAAAACTGAGATTTCTCACTTCGTTCGAAATGACAGAAGACCGCACGTTGTCATTTCGAGGGTGGTCCCTCACCTGTCATTGCGAGGAGGACACGTTTTCTTGTCCGACGAAGCAATCTCAAGCAGGTTCGGGATAAACTCGCAATCGTGCATATGTAAGAAGAGATTGCTTCAAACCCTTCAGGTTTTCGCAATGACAGTCGATTTGGACATTTCAGTTTCCTATCGCTCTTTTTCAGAAAATGCA
>JAHFAK010000158.1 GCA_023250585.1 Deltaproteobacteria bacterium | reverse complement strand
AAATAGGTGTGACGCTACTCTCCGTCCGTTCAGGTATAGGCACATTACCACAGAAGCGTGCCACAGGTTTGGGATTCGATGACTCGTGTTTACAGAAGTTTTTATTACAGAATATGTTTTATAAAAATATATTGATATATATACAATTTACCGTTAAAATGTATATATGATTAATCGATTTATTGGTAATTGGATAGAGAAGGCTCTGAAGGGAAATAAAATCTGCGTTGTATCAGGCCCGCGGCAAGTTGGGAAAAGCCATTTGATTTCACATCTTTATCCAAAAGCAAAAACGTATATTCTTGATTCAATAAAAGTAAAAATTCAGCTCAAAAAGGATTTTGGATTCTTTGATGGTGCGCAAACTCGAGCATTATATTTTTTTGATGAAGTTCATCATCTATCGCAGTGGAGAACTTTTTTAAAAAATCTATATGATACCGAACATCGTCATAATAAATATATCGCATCTGGCTCGAGCGCTTTTGAGCTTTTGAAAAAGGGGCAGGGTGATTCACTTGCGGGAAGAGCTCTCTGGCTAAGGCTATTACCAGTGACCTTTAGAGAATTCTTAATATACAAAGTTCCGAAGTTCCAAAAAATGCTTCCTCAACCGTGGGATTTAATGGATAATTTGACCATTCCTTCCCTCGTTATGGAACATGAAAAAGAGATTAAAAAATATTGGGAAATCTATAGTGATAGAGGAGGCTTTCCTGAACCCCTTCTTATGAATAATACTGAACTTCGTAATAAATGGCTTTCGGACTATAAAGATGCATTACTTGAGAGAGATCTTAAAGATATTACGCAATCAAAAGATATTGAACGCATTTATGCTGTTTTTGAATTACTCTGTGAACAGGTCTCGTCTCGCTATTCACTCCGAAGTATTGCCGATACTTTACATACAACCGCGGTAACTATAAAAAGCGATATTGCTGCGCTTAAGAGGTTATTACTTATATTTGAAATAGAGAGCTTTGGGACGCGTCTTTCAAAAAGTATCCGCAAAGAAAAAAAAATATACCCCATTGATAGCTCTATTTTGAAATTAACAGCCGCCGTATACGACAATGCAGGTCCATACTTTGAGACAGAAGTTGCAACCAGTCTCTATAAGCATATGCATTATTTTTCTCTGGGAAAAACCCAAAAAGCTCATCTCACCTATTACCGTGATTATGAACACCGAGAAGTTGATTTCTTGCTATCGTATAACAAGAATACTTTTTTGATCGAATCTAAGTTGAAAATTAAAAATTTCTCTACGTCGATTAATTATTTACATGAAAATAATATATCAAGATTTAAGGGAATAATTGTAACTAAAGATGGTCCTTATGAACGAATAGCAGAAAAACAGATTACAATTCCTATTCATCTGCTCGCAGCATCATTGTATTAGGTTAGGAATCAGAGCAATAAAATATACATGTTCTTTTTTGAGTGGCAGTAGCTGGATACTTTTATATTCGCTTAAGAATTTTTATTCCCTCTTTGCGAGCTCTATTTTACTCTAATACTTAATTGAAACAACAATTCTTGCAAAAGATGATTTTTAACCCAATCTTTTCTTTTATTATCCAAAACCTCGCCTAACCCATCAAGCATATATTTTTTGTTAACGTTATTAGTAATAAATTTTATTAAATACTGATAGTATTCTATCGTACTTTTCCCGGTTCTTAATTGAATAATTTCTTCATTTGGTTCCCATTGCTTATCAAACATAAACCAGCTATCAAAAAGATCTCTATTTTGAAGTTTTTTTCTATCTGTAATCGCACAAAGCTTATGGGCAAACATATGTTCAGGATGCATTATTGGGATTAATACCCCGAAATAATTCTTAGTTATATACTCACTCGGGTAGTTTCTTTTACTGACTTCTATCTTTATTTTTTGAAATCCCTTTTCATAACTTCCAAGCAGAAACCATGTATTTTTTTTAGATGAAGAATCTTCAATGGTAGCATATTTTTTTAGAATTTCTGTTAAATCATTAAAATCAAAATTTTCATTGGTAAGATTAAAATCTAAATCTGTTGAAAATCGAGGTAGTTCATAAAAAATGTACAAACAGGTTCCACCTTTAAAAACTAATTGAGATTGTAATGTATTATTCTTAAAAATATCTCTCAGAATTTGCTTTAATATTATTTCATGCTTATCTTTATTCAGCATATTTTTCCTCAACATACGTAATTAATTTTTGAACATCATTTTCAAGCCTTTTATTTTTATAGATTTCACTCATTATTTTTAATTCTTTAACATTAATATTTCTAAGATTATCAAAAGACATTGTATGATTTAAATATAAACTATCACATAGTGCTCTTTCTGGAGTGGCAATTGAATAATTATTTTCTACTATTATACCCTTTTGATTATACAGTACTTCGAGTTTAATTTTATGAAACACATATTTTTGATTATGAATTTCATAAATTTTTGAATTTACACTGAACATATGAATTTCGTGATAGTGCTGAAAAATAATGCCATGTTTTGCTAGAGCAGTATAATAGGTGATGTATGAAGGGGTAAATAACTTTTGGGCTAATGCACATTTATCATAATCTTTATTTATCGCATATATTCCTTTATATATTTTATAAATTTTACCTCTTTTTATATATCCCTTAATTGATTCTAAAACAGTTCTTCTATTTTTTGCTGCCCACAGTATGGCAAGATCATCTACATTAAATACTTCAAAACCACTTTTGATTAATCTATCATATTTTGTCATAGCTTATGGTATATTTAGTACCATACTAGATGACATATATCAAGCAAAAAGAAAACTATCATTCAGAAAAGGTGTAACGCAGAGTAGCGTCCACCTATTTCCCATTAATGAGGCTTTCCACTTTATATACGTTTGTCCTGCTATCTCTTTTTCTCAACATTGACAGAAGGAACCTTAAAAAGCATAGTAAAGACAAGGTTGATGTATGAAATCCTATCGCAAAGAATTTACATTTAATACCAAGACAAAAGTAGCATTTATCAATATTACACCTGAAGTAGAAGCATGTTTAAAGGAAAGT
>JAHFAK010000157.1 GCA_023250585.1 Deltaproteobacteria bacterium | reverse complement strand
TTAAAAAACCAAACAGAAAAAAATATCTTAGCGGCCATGAAAAAGCCGGGAAAGCTCTATTGGGCAGCTTTATTTTTATGTGCTGCTCTATTTGCTTTTGGTATGTCGTGTTGGGGATATCAGATCATGAAAGGTATCGGCGTTTCTGGAAAAAATAATCCCGTTGGATGGGCACTGTATATTACGACATTTGTTTTTTGGGTAGGTATTGCTCACTCAGGAACGCTGATTTCTGCGGTACTTTTTTTATTCCGCGCAAAGTTTAGAAGTCGTTTTAATCGTTCTGCTGAAGCGATGACTATTTTTGCAGTTATGACCGCAGGGCTTTTCCCGCTCATTCACCTTGGACGCGTATGGCTTTTTTATTTTTTACTTCCGTATCCAAATCAACGGCAGCTTTGGGTAAATTTCCGTTCTCCATTAATTTGGGACGTTTTTGCGGTCAGTACGTATTTTACTGTTAGTGCAATTTTCTTTTATATTGGGCTTATACCTGATCTTGCTATTGCAAAACGGCATGCAAACGGGATCAAAAAATGGATTTATGGAATACTGTGTTTAGGATGGGTTGGATCAGCTCGTCAATGGAAACACTATAATCAAATTTATATTTTTCTTGCAGCCTTTGCAACGCCACTCGTTGTTTCGGTGCATTCAGTAGTTTCATGGGATTTTGCCATGAGTATTGTCCCGGGATGGCATACAACAATTTTTGCGCCGTATTTCGTAGCCGGTGCGATTTTTTCAGGAACGGCGATGGTAATAACGCTCATCATTCCCTTACGTAAATATTTCAACCTGCAATCATATATTACAGAAAAGCATATGGATCTTTTGGCTCGAGTACTGCTGGTAACTTCACTCATTGTGGCTTATGCATATACTGTTGAATTTGCATTAGCATTCTATGGTGAAAATATATTTGAAAAAGCAATTTTTACCTATCGAATGTTTGGGCATTATTGGCCATGTTATTGGATGATGGTATTTTGTAACTGCATCATTCCCCTTACATTATTTTTCAAAAAATTGAGAAGAAATATAAAATGGTTATTTATTCTTTCACTTTTTGTGAATGTAGGAATGTATCTTGAACGGTTTGTTATTATTGTTACGTCTTTATCACATGAATATGAACCCTATGCATGGGGGACTTATAAACCTACGTTAATTGATTCGGGTATTGTTATTGGAAGCTTTGGCTGGTTCTTTCTTTTATTTTTGATCTTTGTCAAAGTTTTACCGGTTCTTTCTATTACTGAAGTTAAGGAGGAATTTGAATAATGCAGCAAGAATTTGTCTTTGATACCTATGAAGAACTTCTGAAAAAATGGAAAGAAATACAAAAGACAGGTGTGTTAAAACAGAATGTCGAATTTTATATTCCTCATCCTGTTCATGAATTTGGGGAAATACTTGAAGCTCGTCCCAGTAAATTACGTTACTTTACACTGATAGGTGCATTATCAGGACTTGCGTTTGGTTTTTGGTTTACGATTTGGACTTCGTATGATTGGCCAATCATCACGAGCGGAAAACCAATTGCATCGATTCCTGCATATATAGTTATTGCCTATGAACTTACGATTCTTTTTGGCTGCGTTGTCTCATTTCTAGGATTTTTATTTCTAGCACGAATGCCATCGGTTCGTAATATTATTATTGATAAAGATTATGGAAATAAATTTGTTATAGTAGTTGATAATACGAAGTCGCATTCAAAATGATAACAAGGCGGCAAGAAGGAGGCGACGCAAACGTATGTTAATAGTACGTTGAGGAGCCTCTGACGAAGCCAACACAGTTAGCGTTTGAATGCGTCTTCGTATAAAGAAGGATAAGGCATGAATAAAAAATTTTTAATAAGCGCAACTATTATAGGATTGTTAATTGTACTGTGTGATGCATTTTTAAATATAGGGAAGGGGCCATCGCTCTTATTCACTTTAGTATATTGGATTAGCATTATTGAAGGATGTATTGCTCTCGTTGCTGTGTGTGAAACAGCTGAAGGTACGTGGATTAAACCAATTAAATCCTATCTTCTTTCTCTGTATCCATTAATTCTTTTTTGTAGTCTCTTATTTATTTTTATGTTTACTAAAATGGATTATTATCCATGGACAAAACATCCGGGCATGTGGCTCAATTCGAATTTTTTCCTTATACGAAATGTGGTATTTCTTTTTATCGTTTTTCTTGTTGCACGGAAATATACCCAAAAATCTTTAAGCGAATCACCAAAAAAAATAAAATGGGCAATTATGTATCTTTTTTTATATGTCATTTCTCTTTCTCTCGTTGCTTTTGATTGGGTTATGTCGCTTGAATATCCATGGGTAAGTACTCTTTTCGGTGCTTACTTTTTTGTCCAAGGACTTTTTACCGCACTAGCGATTTCAGGAATCATTCTCTATCTGCTGTATAGAAGATCACCTGCAGAATTTATCGTATATAAAAAATTACAACATGACATCAGTACCTTTATGTGTGGCTTTGCACTTTTATGCACGGGGTTTTTCTTCGCTCAATATTTAGTTATTTGGTATGGACATATTCCCGAAGAGTCTTCTTTTTTTATTAATCGTCTGAGTCACCATCCAATTCGAGAACTCATGATGTTAATTATCCCGATGCTTTTTGTTGTTCCATTTGGATCAATGATGTTTAAATGTCTGAAAAAAAATGCATGCTTTGTTTTTTTGGTTTCTCTCAATATTCTTATTGGTTTGTTTATCGAGCGATGGGTCATCATTGGACATTTAGTTCCGCTTAATTTTTTTCTTATAGCTATTGAATTTTTTGGTTTCGGGATATTATTTTTCTTGCTCATGAAATCTAGACAGATCTATGAGAAAAAAGAGTAGTCGTACTAGATAGACCCTCCTGCCATTATTAAATTTCTATTTAAAATCAGTAAGTTATATATTGATTCATGATGTGACGAAAATCACTGTACTTTTTCAACAAATTATGATACGATAAGTAGAGTTGAGGTTTTAGATTATGTACAGGGAGGAGAGATGAAAAAGCTACTCTTCATAAGTTTCATAACAGTGCAGTTAAGCGCGTGTAACAT
>JAHFAK010000070.1 GCA_023250585.1 Deltaproteobacteria bacterium | reverse complement strand
AGAGGTAGAGTTAATTACTCCTATAGCTATGGAAAAAGAACTTCGCTTTGCTATTCGTGAAGGTGGTCGTACCGTCGGCGCTGGCGTCGTTAGCGAAATTATTGAATAAATAAGGTAAGGAAAGAATTTTATGTTTGATATTATTGGATTAGAATGTCCGCAGTGTAAAAGAAGAAATTATAGTACAACAAAAAATAAAAAGAATGATCCTGATAAATTGAAGTTGCGTAAATATTGTCGATTTTGTCGGAAACATACGGAGCATAAAGAAGGTAAGTAGGATTTAGGAATTAGGATTTGGGGATTAGGTTCAAGCGCTCTTGCTAAGCTGAAATCCCAATCCCTAGCTAAAGGCCAGTAGCTCTAATTGGCTAGAGCGGCGGATTCCAAATCCGCGGGTTGGGGGTTCGAATCCCTCCTGGCCTGTGTATTAATAAGGTGTGATACATGAATAATGAAAATAAAAAATGGATTATTATTAGTTTTTTAGCTTTAGCTACACTTTTATGGTACATTACTGAAAAAATATTATTATCTATAGTTGATTTATTTGGAATAACAGTATATCCGCTCATTGGTGATGTGACCATCCTTACTCCTTTAGCAGTACTTCCAGCTTTAGGATTGTTTGTTTATTTGCAACGAAACGTTCGTAGTGTTGATTTTACGAATGACGTTATAAATGAATTAAAAAAAATAGTGTGGCCTCCTCGTAAGGAAACAAGTGCATCTACACTGATTGTGTTGGTGTTGGTATTTATTGCTGCATCAATATTGGGAATTTTTGATTTTCTCTGGATTAAAATATTGGGAATTTTTTTATAATAGGGCACCTCTGGAAATTATGTTCGTAACGAAAAAACATGATCTGGAGTTCGAGACAAGGAAGATGAGTGAAAAGTTCGGAGGCGTACCAATAAGTACGTTGAGAACTTTTTGCGAAATCTGACGAAGTCGAGACCAGAGCATGTTTTTGCAGTAGAAGATAGTTTCCAGAGGTGACCTGAAGAAAGTAGCTGCATAGTATATGGAAAAAAAGTGGTATATTGTTCATACGCAGTCCGGATGTGAGCATAAAGCAAAAGAGAATTTGCAGGAGATTATTAAAATAAAAAAAGTAGAACCTTTTTTTGATGAAATTTTAATTCCAAGCGAAGAGGTTGAAGAATTAGTTAGGGGAGAAAAAAAGAAGAAGTCAAAAAAGTATTTTCCCGGATATATTTTAGTAAAAATGGCATTGACTAATGAAACGTGGCATGTTGTTAAGGATACTCCTAAAATTAGTGGTTTTGTGGGGAACTCTCTGAATCCAGCTCCGTTAAGTGAGTCTGAGGTTAGCAGAATAACCAATCAAATTTCTGAAGGTGTGTTAAAAACAAAGCCGAAGGAGGCGTTTGAAAAAGGGGAAAATATACGAGTTGTCGATGGTCCGTTTTCTAATTTTAATGGCATTATTGAAGATATAAAACCAGACAAAAGAAAATTACGCGTGTTGGTGAGTATATTTGGAAGATCAACACCCGTAGAGCTTGATTTTACACAAGTCGAGAAGGCATAGAGGTATAATATGGCAAAAAAAATTGTGAGCCAAATTAAATTACAAATTCCAGCAGGTAAGGCAAATCCTGCTCCCCCTGTTGGTCCTGCATTAGGACAACATGGCGTCAATATAATGGAGTTTTGTAAATCATTTAATGCAAAAACGCAAAAAGAAGGGGATTTAGTAATTCCTGTTATTATTACTGTCTATGCAGATAGATCTTTTAGTTTTATAACAAAAACTCCACCGGCTTCAGTATTATTAAGAAAAGCAGCGAAAGTTGAAAAGGGTTCTTCGGAGCCAAACAAAAACAAAGTAGGCTCTGTAACAAAAAATCAGGTTAAGGAAATTGCTGAACTTAAAATGCCTGACTTAAATGCAGGAAGTCTTGAGCAGGCTATTAAGATTATTGAAGGCACGGCTCGTAGCATGGGAATAGAAATAAAATAAAGATACGTTTTTGAGAGGTAGATATGTCACAAAGAGGTAAAAAATATCGTGCAGCATTAGAGAAAATTGATCGGGAAAAAGTTTATTCCGTTACTGAAACGTTTTCGCTTTTAACACAAACTGCACATGTTAAATTTGATGAAACGGTTGATGCTGCAATTAATTTAGGTGTTGATCCTAAACACGCCGACCAGATGGTAAGAAGCGCTGCTTTATTGCCCCATGGTTTAGGTAAGAAAGTGCGTGTCTTAGTTTTTACTCAAGGAGAGAAAATTAAAGAGGCAGAAGAAGCCGGCGCTGATTATGTTGGTTTAGAAGATTATTTGGAAAAGATTAAAGGTGGGTGGCTTGACTTTGATAAAGTGATTGCAACGCCTGATGTTATGGGTACAGTTGGTAAAGTAGGTAAAATTTTAGGTACTAAGGGTCTTATGCCTAATCCAAAAGTAGGAACCGTAACGTTTGATGTGGGTCGTGCAGTTCGTGAACAAAAGACAGGTAAAATTGAATTTCGTGCTGAAAAAAGTGGTATTGTTCATGTATCTCTCGGAAAGGTTTCTTTTGGCCCGCAAAAATTACAAGAAAATTTTTTAGCACTTATGGATCTTATAATTAAATTAAAACCCCAAACCTCAAAAGGAGTATATTTGAAAGGTATTGCGGTAAGTTCTACTATGGGGATTGGAATCAAAGTAGATCCTAATGATTTAAAAAACTATATGGGCAATTAAGAAAATTGTATCTAATTGAAGGAGACGACCATTGATTACGAAAGAGAAAAAAAGTCAGATTATTAATAGTCAGGTTAATGATTTTAGCAACATGAAATCTGCTGTTCTTATTGATTTTACGGGCATCAAAGTTTCTGAGGTTGATGTATTACGCAAAACAGCGCGGACTAACCACGTTAAATTTAAAGTTATTAAAAACACTTTGGCAAAAAAGGCGCTAAAGGGAAGTAAAGCAGAAGGGCTGTCCGCTTATTTCGAAGGTTCTACTGCTATTGGATATAGTTTGGATTCAATAATAGATCCAGCTCGCGTACTTTATAATTATGTTCGGGAAAATCAAAAAATTAAGATTAAAGCTGGATTTTTAGAAGATAAGGTTTTGTCCTTTAATGAAGTTAAAGCATTAGCAGAGCTTCCTTCTCGTGAAGTATTGCTCGCTCGATTGCTGGGCACATTTAATGCTCCAATCAGTAATTTTGTGAATGTACTTGCTGGAATACCACGAAAGCTGTTATATGCCTTAACTGCCGTTCAGGACATGAAGGAGAAGAATAAATAATATTACTCGGAACTTTAGGTGAATTATCTCGAAAGTTCTACTCATTGGAGGTTCGTATGTCAGAAAACATAACAAAAGCAGATGTTGTTTCATTTATTGAAAAAATGTCAGTACTGGAGTTATCTCAATTAATTAAAGAATTAGAAACAAAATTTGGTGTAAGCTCTGCTGCGCCTGTTTTTGCTGGGGCAGCAATGCCAGCAGCTGCAGGAGCTGCTGCTGGACCAGTTGAAGAAAAGACTGACTTTGCTGTTCATCTTGTAAGCTCAGGAGAACAAAAAATTCAAGTTATTAAAGTAGTGCGGGCTCTTACGAGTTTAAGCTTAAAAGACGCGAAAGATCTCGTTGATAATGCTCCAAAAGTTCTCAAGGAAGCTGTTCCAAAAGAAGAAGCTGAGAAAATGAAGAAGCAATTAGAAGAAGCTGGCGCTAAAGTAGAACTGAAATAAATTATATAAAACGACATAAGTAATCTGGTACACAACTCCAGAATGAGTAGATCCAGTCGTTCCAAAATCGAGGAGTGAGGCGTATACATTAGTACGCTGCAGCGACGAGATGAAAGAGCAACATAGGTATACGAAGTTCTGGTGTTGTGTATAAAGGGAGAGTCTATGAGTGCGGGAATAACAGAAGTTCTAAGGACAAGGAAGAGTTTTGCAAAAATAGATAAAATCATTGATATTCCTAATCTTATTGAAGTTCAAATTGAATCGTATGCAAGCTTTTTGCAAAAAAATATTAAACCTGAAGCGCGTCAAGCTATAGGGTTACAGAAAGTATTTGCCAGTGTATTTCCAATTTCTGATTTTAGTGGTACCGCCTCACTTGAATTTGTAAGTTATTCTTTTGATGCGCCAAAGTATGATGTCAATGAATGCAAAGAACGTGGGATGACGTATTCTGCTCCTATCCGTGTTGTTGTTCGTCTGGTTATTTGGGATGTTGATGAAATTACGGGAGCAAAGTCAATCCGTGACATTAAAGAACAAGAAATTTATTTTGGTGAAATTCCCTTAATGACTGATGAAGGAACGTTTGTAATTAATGGAACTGAGCGTGTTGTTGTAAGTCAACTTCAGAGATCGCCGGGTGTTTTTTTTGATCATGATCAAGGAAAGACACACTCAAGCGGCAAAGTTCTTTATTTTGGTCGTGTTATTCCTTATCGAGGATCATGGCTCGATTTTGAATTTGATCATAAAGATATTCTCTATGTAAGAATTGATAAAAGACGAAAAATTCCTGCAACAATTCTTCTTAAAGCGCTTGGATTTTCTGAAAAAGAACTTTTAAATTATTTTTATAAATCTGAGCATATCAAAATAAAAGATAAAACGTTTTTTGTAAGTACAGATCCTGATTTACTCTCAGGCCAAAAGAACCCCTATAATATTAAGCATCCAACGACTGGCGAAATCCTTCTGAAAAAAGATAGAAAATTTACAAAATTTTCTCTTAAGAAGTTACTGCAAGCTAAAATAAAAGAAATACAAATCACTGAAGAAAATATAATTGGTGGAATAGCTTCAAATGATATTACGAATCCAAAAACAGGAGACGTTATCGTTCGTTGTAATGAAGAAATTACTTTTGAAAAACTTGAAGAAATTCAAAAAGCAGGACTCAAAGAATTCGATATGTTATATATAGACAATTTTAATATCGATGCTTCACTTCGCGAAACACTGCTTATCGATAAAGTAAAAAATCATGAAGAGGCATTACTGGAAATTTACAAAAGAATGCGACCTGGTGATCCGCCTTCAGTTGATAGCGCTACAACCTATTTTAATAATCTGTTTTTCAATCCTGTTCGTTATGATCTTTCTCGAGTTGGACGACTTAAAATTAATTTCAAATTCAATTTTAATGATATTCCGCTCGATTATCAGACATTACGAAAGGAAGATATTCTTGAAGTTGTTCGATATCTTATTGATTTAAAAAATGGAACTAAAGAAGTTGATGATATCGATCATCTTGGTAATCGTCGCGTACGATCAGTCGGTGAATTAGTTGAAAACCAATACCGTATTGGTCTCGTACGGATGGAACGTGCGATTAAAGAGAGAATGAGCTTACAGGAAGTTGAGACACTTATGCCACATGAGCTCGTGAATGCAAAACCAGTCTCTGCAGTGCTGAAAGAATTTTTTGGTAGTGGTCAACTTTCTCAATTTATGGATCAGACAAATCCTCTTTCTGAAGTAACCCATAAACGAAGGCTCAGTGCCTTAGGACCAGGGGGAATGACCAGAGACCGCGCAGGATTTGAAGTTCGAGATGTTCATCCTACTCACTATGGAAGAATGTGTCCTATTGAAACTCCTGAAGGTCCAAACATTGGTCTTATTGCATCTCTCAGCACATTTGCAAAAGTAGATGAATTTGGCTTCATTGAAACACCCTATCGGAAAGTAGACAATGGAATTGCTTCAAAAGATGTTGAATATTTATCCGCTCTAGAGGAAGAAAGATATATTATAGCTCAAGCCAATGCTCCATTGGATCCAAAGGGTAAGTTTATTAATAAATCTGTTTCTGCTCGTAAGGGTGGAGAATTTGTTATTGTGGGCCCTGCTGAAGTAAATTATATGGACGTTTCTCCAAATCAACTCGTGAGTGTTGCTGCTTCCCTTATTCCTTTCTTAGAAAACGATGATGCAAATAGAGCGCTCATGGGATCAAACATGCAACGGCAAGCGGTGCCACTTTTAAAACCAGTTGCACCTATCGTTGGTACTGGAATAGAAGGTAAAGTTGCACAAGATTCTGGAGTAACTATTCTTGCCAAGGCAGCTGGAGTTATTGATAGTGTTGACGCGACGAGAATAGTTATAAAAAGAGACGAAAAAACAGATGGCCATGATATTGATATTTATAATCTCACTAAATACAAAAAATCTAATCAGAGTACTTGTCTTAATCAGCGACCTATTGTTGATCTAGGTGACAAAGTTGTAAAGGGCCAGGTTCTTGCCGATGGAAGTTCAACGAGTCTCGGGGAGTTATCGTTAGGGCAAAATGTCGTTGTAGCAATTATGCCTTGGGGAGGTTATAACTTTGAAGACTCAATTCTAGTTAGTGAGAAATTAGTCAAAGATGATATCTATACTTCAGTTCATATTGAAGAATTTGAGTGTGTTGCACGGGATACGAAGTTAGGTAAGGAAGAAATCACACGAGATATTCCGAATGTTAATGAAGAAGCCTTGGCTAATCTCGATGAAGCCGGAATCATTCGAATAGGTGCATTAGTAAAACCCGGAGATATTGTTGTTGGTAAAATTACTCCTAAGGGTGAAACGCAACTTTCTCCTGAAGAAAAATTATTGCGGGCAATTTTTGGTGAAAAGGCTGGAGACGTGAAAGACACTTCATTACGAGTAACTCCAGGAGTTACAGGAACTATTATTGGAGCACGTGTGTTTTCTCGAGAAGGTGTAGATAAAGATGACCGCACCAAAAAAGAAGATGATGAAATGATGGCTCGTTTACTTAAGGATCAGCAAGATGAAATAAAAGTTATTAGAGATAATACCTATCAGAAAATTAGAAAGGTATTGCTTGGTAAAACGACTGCTGCGCCGCTTACTGACTCAAGTGGAAATAAGAAACTTATAGCAAAAAACACGAAACTAACTGCGAGTATTCTTGATGCTATTGACCCTCAGCTTTATACTGATATTTCTCTGAAGAGTGGAGAATCTGTTGAACGAGAAATAAATACCATTCTTATTACGATGAACGAACAAGTTGATATGGTAAAAATGATCTTTAGTGAAAAGATCGATAGAATAAAACGTGGCGATGAACTCCCTCCTGGAGTTGTGAAGATGGTCAAGGTTTATATCGCAACAAAGAGAAAGCTTAATGTTGGCGACAAAATGGCTGGTCGTCACGGTAATAAAGGAGTAGTTTCGAAGATTCTCCCTGAAGAAGATATGCCATATATGGAAGATGGCACGTCTGTAGATATTGTTCTCAATCCACTCGGTGTACCTTCCCGAATGAATGTTGGACAAATTCTTGAAGCTCATTTGGGATGGGCTGCAAAAGGTATAGCGGCAAAACTAAATCTTCTTTTAAATGAAAAAGAAGGCGTTACTTCTCTACGAAATCATATCGCTCAATTATATGGAGATAATACTCATATTAAAAAATTACTCCATTCATTAAGCCAAGAAGAAGTGTATGTCCTTGCTCGAAAATTGGCCAAGCGAGGAGTTTTCTTGGATACACCTGTATTTGATGGCGCACGAGAAGATGACATTAAAGATATGTTTAAAGAAGCTGGCTTTCCATCTCGTGGACAATTGATATTATTTGATGGCCGAATGGGGACAAAATTCGCTAATAATGTAACCGTTGGAGTAATGTACATATTAAAATTACATCACCTTGTTGAAGATAAAATTCATGCACGTTCAATTGGACCATACTCCTTAGTAACCCAGCAACCACTTGGAGGTAAAGCTCAATTCGGTGGTCAGCGACTGGGAGAAATGGAAGTGTGGGCGCTCGAAGCTTATGGTGCTGCATATGCATTACAGGAGTTCTTGACCGTAAAATCAGACGATATTTATGGTCGAACGAGAACATATGAAGCTATTGTTAAAGGAGAAACTGATGTAACAATCGGTTTACCTGAATCTTTTAATGTTTTAATTAAAGAATTAAAAGGATTAGGGCTCAATGTGGAAATGCTTAAAAAAGATGAAAAAGTCCATTAGGAGGTAATTTTGGAAAAACAGAAACGACCGACAAAATTAGAAGAAGCGTATAATATTTTTGAAAAACCTGTTAATCCTGAAACTTTTAGTGCCTTACGTGTTTCAATCGCTTCACGTGACTTAATTAAAGAATGGTCTCATGGTGAAGTAAAAAAACCTGAGACTATTAATTATAGAACATTTAAGCCTGAACGTGATGGACTCTTTTGTGCAAAGATTTTTGGTCCTGTGAAGGATTATGAATGCAATTGCGGAAAATACAAAAGAATGAAACATCGAGGAGTTATCTGCGAAAAATGTGGCGTTGAAGTAATTCAATCAAAAGTTCGCCGTGAACGAATGGGACATATTGAATTAGCATCTCCTGTAGCGCATATTTGGTATTTAAAGAGTTTACCTTCTCGAATTGCTACTATTCTTGATTTGACGTTAAAGAGTATTGAAAGCGTTTTATACTATGAGAGTTATATTGTTACTGAAGGAGGAGATTCTGATTTAAAAGATGGACAACTCCTTACTGAAGAACAGTATCAAGAAGCTCTCGATGAATTTGGAGCTAAGTTCGAAGCGGGAATGGGAGCTGCGGCAATTAGAAAGCTACTTGAACAATTGGATCTTCCAGAATTAGCTACCACGCTACGAGAAGAACTCCATGAAGCTACTTCTGAGGTAAAACGAAAAAAAATTATTAAAAGATTACGTATAGTAGAATCATTTAAAGATTCAGGCAATAAACCTCATGATATGATTCTCACTGTTGTTCCGATTATTCCTCCAGATTTACGCCCGCTTGTTCCTCTCGAAGGAGGACGATTTGCTTCAAGCGATTTGAATGATCTTTATAGAAGAGTAATTAACCGAAATAATAGATTAAAGCGTCTTCTGGAACTTAATGCACCTGAGATTATTATTCGTAACGAAAAACGAATGTTACAAGAAGCATGTGATGCACTCTTTGATAATGGTCGAGGCGGTAAAGTTATTATGGGATCGAATAAGCGTCCATTAAAATCCTTAAGCGATATGCTCAAAGGAAAGCAGGGTCGCTTCCGACAAAATCTTTTAGGAAAACGCGTTGATTATTCAGGTCGATCAGTTATTGTTATTGGTCCTGAGCTTAAACTTCATCAGTGCGGTCTTCCAAAAGAAATGGCATTAGAGCTCTTTAAACCATTTATCTATAATAAACTTGAGGAACGTGGATTAGTTACGACTATTAAAAGCGCAAAGAAAATGGTTGAAGGTGGAGACAATATTGTATGGGATATTCTTGAAGAAGTAACGAGGGAGCATCCTGTTCTCTTAAACCGTGCTCCTACACTTCACCGATTAGGTATTCAAGCATTTGAACCTGTGCTCATCGAAGGAAAAGCAATTCGCCTTCATCCTCTTGTTTGTTTTGCGTTCAACGCAGACTTCGACGGAGACCAAATGGCAGTGCATGTTCCCTTATCAATTGAAGCTCAAATTGAATCACGTGCGATTATGCTTTCTACAAATAATATTCTTTCACCTGCGCATGGTAAGCCAATTATTATGCCAACTCAGGATATTGTTTTGGGATTATATTATTTGACGAGAAAACGAGAATTTGCGCGAGGTGAAGGAAAACTCTTCTCAAATATAGATGAAGTCCGTATAGCATATGATTCTGGTGCGGTTGAGTTACACGCAGGTATTCGAGTGCGACTCAAGGGGAAGATTACCGAAACGACCGTAGGACGTATTTTTTTCTATGAAATAATTCCCAAACAAATTTCTTTTGAATCCATTAACACCGTTATGGATAAAAAAGAATTAGCAAATTTGATTAATAAATCATTTAGAGAAGTAGGAACAAAAGAAACCGTAATATTGTCAGATAAACTTCGAAGTTTGGGATATAAGTATGCTACATATGCAGGAATTTCTATTTGTATCGACGATATGAAAATACCAAAAAGTAAGGAAGATTTTTTAAAACAAGCCGATAAAGAAATTGCTGAAGTGTATAGACAATATCGCGATGGTCTTATTACCGATGGAGAACGATATAATAAAGTAGTCGATGTGTGGGCGCAAGTCGGGGATAGTATTGCCAATGCGATGATGAAGGAACTCGGAGAAGAAGAAGTAATCATTAATGGTGAAGTAAAACGTGTATCGAGTTTCAATTCAATTTATATGATGGCTGATTCTGGTGCACGAGGAAGTGCTGCACAGATACGTCAGCTTGCGGGGATGAGAGGTTTGATGGCAAAACCATCAGGTGAAATTATTGAGACACCGATTACCGCTAATTTTAGAGAAGGTCTTACGGTTTTACAGTATTTCATTTCTACTCACGGAGCTCGTAAAGGTTTGGCTGATACAGCGCTCAAGACAGCAAATTCAGGGTATCTCACCCGAAGACTCGTTGACGTTGCACAGGATGCAATTATTGTTGAATACGATTGTGGCTCGCTCGACGGTATTTACATTGCAAGCCTTGTCGAAGGTGGAGAAATTATAGAACCAATTGGAGATAGAATTTTGGGTCGTGTTACTGCTGAAGATGTGAAAGACCCTTATAGCGATAAAACCTTAGTAAAACAGAATACCGAATTAGGCGAAGATGAAGTTAAACTCATCGAAAATGTAGGTATTGAGAAAGTAAAAATTAGATCCGTGCTTACCTGTCGGTCAAAATTCGGAGTTTGTGCTGAATGCTATGGCCGTGATTTAGGACGAGGAAAGAAAGTTAACATTGGTGAAGCTATCGGTGTTATTGCAGCACAATCGATTGGTGAACCAGGTACGCAGCTTACCATGAGAACGTTCCACATTGGAGGAACAGCAACACGAAAGGTTGAACAAAGCACCCTTGAAGCTCGTAATGATGGTAAGGTAAAATTTTTAGGTGTTAAATATGTCTTAAATAGATTGGGCGAGCAGATTGTTATGAATCGTAATGCTGCTATGGCAGTAACTGATGCTTCTGGAAGAGAAAAAGAAAAATATTCTCTTATTTATGGAGCCACGCTCAAGGTTCATGCTGAGGATATGGTAAAACAAGGCCAACTCCTTGCTGAGTGGGATCCTTATACAATGCCTATTTTAACGCAGGTAGAGGGAACGGTAAAATTCCACGATGTTATCGAAGGTACAACAATGACAGAGAAAGTCGATATTGTTACCGGTAAAGCAACGAAGGTTATTGTTGAATCGAAAAAAGGTGATTATCGTCCTACTGCTACCGTTGTTGATGAACATGGTAAAGTTAAAAAGATTACTGAACAGTTGTTTGCAAAATATCTTCTTCCTGTTGGAGCAAACCTTGTAGCTTCTGAAAATCAGAAGATTAGTGCAGGTGAAGTTATTTCAAAGATTCCTCGAGAAACTACGAAGACAAAGGATATTACCGGAGGATTACCACGGGTTGCGGAATTGTTTGAAGCACGTAAGCCAAAAGAAGTTGCGGTGATTTCAGAAATAGATGGAGTCGTTTCATTCGGTAAGGATACGAAAGGTAAACGTAAAATTGTTATTACTCCTGATGTTGGAGATCCAAAAGAATACTTGATTCCAAAAGGTAAACATATAAGTGTTATTGAAGGCGATAGAGTAAATGCAGGAGAGCCTTTGATGGATGGATCTTCCAATCCTCATGATATTTTACGCGTGTTGGGTGAAAAAGAATTAGCTAAGTATCTCGTTGATGAAGTACAGGAAGTATATAGACTCCAAGGTGTAAAAATTAACGATAAACATATCGAAGTTATTGTTCGACAAATGCTCAAAAAAGTAAAAATTAACGAAGCAGGAAATACCAATTTACTTGAGGGAGAAAGTGTGGAAAAACACATTTTTGAAGAAGAAAATCGTCGAGTAGTAAAAGAAGGTAAAAAACCTGCTATTGGAGAACCATTGCTTTTAGGTATTACTAAAGCTTCTCTCAGTACTGAAAGCTTTATATCTGCAGCGAGTTTCCAAGAAACAACCAAAGTATTCACTGAAGCGAGTATCCTAGGAAAGATTGATTATCTTAGAGGCTTGAAAGAAAATATTATTATGGGTCGCCTTATCCCAGCTGGTACGGGTATTGAAGAATATAAGAAGATCAAAATTGACTATGATTTCCAAGCTCGTGAGGCTATGGTTGGCGATTACGAAATGCCACTGTCATCGGATAAAAGTTCCAAAGAAAGCGTAGTGGAAAAAACCACATAAATCGGTTAGCGGTGTGCGGTTAGAGGTTTTCGTAAGAAAACTTAGACCGCTCACTGACGAAAACCTCTAACCGCACACCGCTAACCGATTTGGCTCCGTAGCTCAGGTGGTTAGAGCATGCGGCTCATATCCGCAGTGTCCGGGGTTCGACTCCCTGCGGAGCCATATGCCTTTATCTCTACTCAAACTATCGTTCCCCTGGATCCAGGAGTAAAAGTAATAGCTCAGTTAAATGGGAAAAATGAAGATGGATCCCGTGGTCAAGCCACGGGATGACAAACGGGAAACACTCTCAAATTGTCATCCCGCGGCTTGACCGCGGGATCCAGTTCCATA
>JAHFAK010000156.1 GCA_023250585.1 Deltaproteobacteria bacterium | reverse complement strand
GTTACTGTTTGTTCAATCTTACCAAAAATTGATTGTCCATTTTTATCAAACATTTCTATACGCACTATATCTCCTGCTTTTAAAAATGGCGTTTTCATTTCGCCGGTCGCAAGTTTTTCAAGCATGCGAACTTCGACAAGGCAGGATGAGCCTGCTGAACGATCAGCATTAGAAACAGTTCCAGAGCCAATAATGGTTCCTGCGCCTAAATTTCGTGTCCGCGCTGCATGTTGAATTAATCGAGGAAAATCGAAAATCATATCAATGCCGGCATTTGGCGAACCAATTTTTTTATTATTAATATGACTAAAAATAGGCAAATGTACTTTTCCATCCCATGCCTCATCTAATTCGTCTGGAGTAATAGCAACTGGTGAAAAACTACTTGATGGTTTACTTTGAAAAAATCCAAACCCTTTAGCAAGCTCCGGAGGAACGAGATTACGCAATGAAACATCGTTGACAAGCATAAGAAGTTTTATATGCGATTTTGCTTCGTCTCCTTGAATTCCCATGGGCACATCATCGGTAATAATGGCAACTTCGGCTTCATAATCAACGCCCCAATCTTCATTATTCGCAAGAGGGATTGGATCATGGGGACCAAAAAAAGTATCGCTGCCACCTTGATACATTAATGGATCCGTCCATAAACTTTGAGGCATTTCTACGCCACGAGATTTTCGTACAAGCTCAATATGCGTAACATATGAACTCGCATCCGCCCATTGATATGCACGAGGTAGCGGGGATTCACATTTTATTTCTTCAAAATCTATACAATCATTAATCTTTCCAGCGTTGAGCTTTTCATATAATTCTCGAAGCTTTCCTTCGTATGTCTTCCAATTATCAAGAGCATACTGAAGCGTCGGCGCAATTTTTTCCGCACTTGTTGCTTTTTTTAAATCACGACTGACGACGAGTAATCGTCCATCACGTGTGTTGTTTTTATATGTCGCAAGTTTCATAAAACCCCTCTCTCAATTTGATCAAGTTCCATTGCTTTAAAAAGTGCCGTGAAATTGCCTTCGCCAAAACCTTCATCTCCTTTACGTTGTATAATTTCGAAAAAAACCGGACCAATACAATTTTCGGTAAATATTTGTAATAAAATTCCACCATTTTTTTCAGGAGATCCATCAATTAAAATTTTATTTTTCTGCATTCGTTCGAGTGGTTCTGTATGGTGAGGAAGACGCTTACTAATCATTTTATAATACGTATCAGGAGTAAATAAAAATTTTGTCCCTTTTTGTTTCATTCCTTCAACGGTTTCATAGATAGTGGGAGTAGCAAGTGCGATATGCTGAATTCCTTCTCCTTTGAGTGTTCGTACAAATTCCTCGATTTGCGATTTGTCATCAACTGACTCATTAATAGGAATACGAATTTTCCCGCAGGGACTTGTCATTGCTCGACTTATGAGTCCCGTCATCTTTCCTTTGATATCAAAATAACGAATTTCATGAAAATTGAAGAGTTTCTCATAAAAAGTCGCCCATGTATTCATTTTACCACGAAAGACATTATGGGTAACATGATCAATATATGACAAACCAAAAGAATCTTTACCCGAGTCTGCATGAGTCAGCATATTGAAGTGTTTTGTATAAAATGTTTCATCATCGATAAAGTACAAGAGATTATCTCCTATTCCATAAATAACAAATCCATCATCATACCAATCATTTTTGTTTCGTTCATAAGGTTTTGCTCCACATTCACGCACATGTTTATATGCAGCTTGAACATTGTGTACCTGAAAAGCCATGCCTGAAACTGATGGCCCATGTTTTTTTGCAAAATCTTCAGAAAAACTCTGTGGTTCTTTATTAATGAGAAAATTACATCTGCCTTGCCGCCATAACTCAACATTTTTCTTCTTATGATTTCCCGCATGAACAAAACCTAAATTCTTAAACAATGTTGAAAGATGTTGCGAGTCAGGTGACGTAAATTCCAAGAATGCAAATCCCAGCGTTCCCGCAGGATTAATCTGGTTATCGTTATAGAATGAATTTGTCTTTTCTGTGACCGGCATAGGAACCTCCTTTTTACCTATTAAATGAGAAGGTGTGAAAAACTGAGTTCATTAAACTCATAGTACCCTATTTTTGTAAACTCTCAAAAATTTCTTTGGCTATTCTTAGTGCTCGTTCACCATCAATTTTTTGTGGAATGCCTAAGGGTAGTAGCCCAACTTCACCTGGATATCGTCCTCGATAAATGCTATCCATAAAAATCAAATCATCTTCGGTGATTGAAATATCAATATGATAATCCCTAGCAATAGCAACGAGCCGGCCAAAATTATGGCTCTTCTCGAGTTCCCACCCTTTTCCTAAAAGTGCTGCTTTTATCGTTTTTTCAAGACATTGCTGGGCATGGTAACACGTACCACGATAATACTCATTTTCGAAAAGGCACTCAGCAATGTCGAGTTCTTCATTCGCATCTTTTATCCATGTAGCACGAGCATTTTTCATATAGAGACACCTCCCCTCATTAACAATCATCTTTAAAAATGGACTATCTTCAAAAAAATACCTTCTAAAAGTAGATACGGATATAATGAATGGCTCTATATCGAATTGACGATAGAAATTTTTAAGAGAATGATAAAGTTTTGAATGAATTTCTCCTACATCACCTGCTGTATCCTGAACAATGATGAGCAAATCTAAATCATTACCTCTGCCTGCTTTTGCAACTGAACCAAAGACAATAACCTGTAATGGATGAATAGTAGTAGCAAGCATTCGAGCAACGCTTCGTGCATCATGTAATGTAACCATAATTTTACTATAGAAATATTGGAGTATGGGGTCAATCTATTTATGCGAACCTCTATAATCCCTCAATTATAAGAGAGTAGGAATGTTCTCACAAAGAATTTCTATCGAGCGCGCTTACCCCGTTCTTAATAGTATTATGGAAGCGACGTCGATATACATACTTTTTGAAAACTTACCTACTCCCCCATTAACTGAGAAGGTGTGAAGAAATCAAGAGAGAGCTGCATTTTCTGAAAAAGAGCGAGAGGAAACTGAAATGTCCAAATCGACGGTCATTGCGAAAACCTGAAGGGTTTGAAGCAATCTCTTCTTACATATGCAC
>JAHFAK010000069.1 GCA_023250585.1 Deltaproteobacteria bacterium | reverse complement strand
GTTGCATTCAAAATGATAACAAGGCGGCAAGGAGAAGGCGACGCAAACGTACGTAATGAGTACGTTGAGGAGCCGACGACGAAGCCAACGCAGTTAGCGTTTGAATGCAACTTAGTATAAAAAAGAAATTGAGAGACACTATTATTTTATATTCGCAAATTCCGCTTTAGCTTCCTCGAGAATTGGCTCTACTTCTTTATAGCGTTTTGAAATATGCATAGGAATAAAGAGCGTAACCCCTGCTTCACGTGCAAGTATCCCCGCTTGTCACGGAGGAGATGCGAGTTCGAATCTCGTCGGTCCTGTTTAAAAGGCGATCAAAATAAAACTTTGATGGCCTTTTTATTTCATAAGCATAATTCCAATAATACTAGATAGGAATTAATTTTTCGGCGAAATTTCTATAATACTTTTTATCTCTATATTTTTTTACAAAAAAATTGTGTTTCTTTATCACTTTTTTATTAACAAACTCTATTAGAGGTTTATATTGATCGATATCAGAACTCCTAAATAGATTCACTGGCTGAAAATGAATTGTATTTCTACGCTCTTTAATGTCATTTAATATTTTCATTATATTTGTGGGTAATTTATGTAATTTCTTATAATCATTGCTATTTAATATCCCATTAAATCCTATTGTTGACTCTTTTAGTCCAAATAATTTAAGATTCCCTGTGTTTGGGTTCTTTCGGTAATTCTCAATTTTTTTTAACTGACTGATTCTAATAGGACGTTCTCTTGGATCATTTGAAAGAGCTGCAAATTTTTTGTTCTTTATTTTTCTATCAATTTTATGAATAATATATCCTTTGTAAATTAAAAGGCCTTTTAAGTAATTTTCAAAGCAAGTAGTTATTTTAACATTATCTATGATCGCCTCTTTTGCAAAATCTCCAGAACTTGCATAATTCTTTTCCAATTTTTTTGTATCATGAAAAGGAATTTTTCTTAGCCTCACAAAATTTTTAATACAATAAGCTTCTTTAAAATGATGAATCGCAATATTGAGTAGATCGTAATAGGCATGATCCCTATGAAATTTGTTTAAATATTTACTAGAATTTGACTCATAAGTTGCCATTTTTTCTCCACAAAAAATGTATTTATATTGTTCATATACATAAAATGACAAAAAATTAAAAAATGTCAACTTATGTATATTTGTATATCAAAAATGGTCACATTGTGGTAACAATATACTCAGAAATCTACCGAAATGAATAGAACTTATCCGAAGAGCCATTCTTGATTGTCAGCTTCCCGTCAAAAAGCGTCAGTCACTTTAAATATGCCCGGAGCTTTTTGACGGAAAGCTGACAATCGCTTTTTCCCTTTTTTTAACAGAATATAAAGATCGAGCGAAAAAAATCTTACAAAAAAGAGGACCTCTGCATATTCAAGATATTGCTTCTGAATTAGGAATTAAACCTGATGCAGCTCGACGAATATTAGCTTCAAAGGAAGACTTTATTTTCATTGGACCAGAACAAGGTGTCTATGGGTTATCTCAATATTTTAGAATACATCAAGGAGTTCCATATTTTTCAAAACACGGGCGTACGCTACGAATTCCAATTTTTGATACGGTTTATGGATTATTACAAACTATGGATGAACTTTCAGTTTTTGAAATATACCAACACCTCATGAATCAAGGATATAAATGGACAGAAAAAGAAATACTATATATTTTGAAAAATTATAGCAATACGATGCCCTACTTTACGAAAACAAGAGACAACAAATGGAAAATTCGTAAGTGATGTTTCTCTTAAAGGGCTTTTCTCAGTTTTCCATTCAATTTTCTATCGAAAGATAGTAAAAAATAAATTACGAGTTACTATTATTTTATATTCGCAAATTCCGCTTTAGCTTCCTCGAGAATTGGCTCTACTTCTTTATAGCGTTTTGAAATATGCATGGGAATAAAGAGCGTAACCCCTGCTTCACGTGCAAGTATACCCGCTTGTTTGGCCGTGAGATGACATGTTTCAGTCGCACGATCTATATCTTTTTCTAAAAAAGGAGTTTCACAGAAAAAATAACTGGAGTTTTCTGCAAGTTTTGTAATTTTTTCCCTATTTTCATCGCAAAATAAAACATCAACAACAAAACTCACTTTGGTGCCTTTTTTTTGCATGAGTAATGCTTCTTTCAAAAAAGTAACCGTGTACTTTTGGCCATCTATGATCATTTCTCGATTGTTATATGCATTTTTTTGCGCATATTTTTTCAAATCCGCGAGCCATGGACCCGGCTGTAAATCAAGCTTAGACAGCGCATCTTTTTTTACATTAAAGAATAATTTTTCTTTTACAGAATAAGAATACGAACGAATTTTATGGTAACATGAAACATAACGAGCCTGAATATCATCATCATCAATGACAATGCCTTTATCTTTGCGTATCGGTAATTTTTTAACTTTAAACTGATTTTTACTATCCATAAAAACGGTCTGAATCGTTGTACCATCATATTCTTTAACTTGAATTTTCAAGAGTAATTTATCGGTAATATTCCAGGTATACCCCGCTATTTTACCACGAACATTTTTTATAATTCCCTTAGGGCCATGAATGGTAAGAATTTTATCATCTACTAACGAGGCACGTACTATACGATCAAAGCCAACAAAATGATCCATATGAGTGTGCGAGACACAAATATCAGTAATCTTTCGAAGTTGCGCTCCTTCTAAATGAAACTCTCCACAATCAAAAAGCAATGCACGCTTTTTGCCAACGAGTTCAACATAGACAATAGGATCGCCTTTTTTTCCTGCGCACAGGGATGCGTGTAATGCCATAAAAATATTTACGGTTGTTTTTCTTTATCCGATTGATACTCATAGATTCTTTCAAGCTTTGCAATTGCTTGAATATAGGCTTTTTTCAAAATATCATCTTTGGGATTTATCCTTACATACCGTTTTCTCAATAAAGGCAATATGGACAGATCGCCTATTTTTGCTAAAGCCCCTATAATTGTTATTTCCAAATCTTGAGAAAGAGGCTCACCTAAAAGTTTAATAAGATGAGGAACTGCTTTCTCCTCTTTCATTCTACCCAAATAAAATACAGCATTCTTGCGAATCAATGGGTGTTCGTGATGGAGGTTTTTAATCCATACCTCGGACCTATCCGCGTAGCTTATCGTAGAAAATAAAAATAATACTATAATAAAAAATTGTTTGGATAACTTAATTGAAGGATTTTTCATTAAATTTATAGCTCGTCGCATACCCAATACCATTAAATACACAATCATCGATTGATTTCATTTCAGTTTGAGCTTTCGCCCAATCATTTTTGAGAGCTTTTTCTTTACTCATGTATATCTCAATGTACGAAATTATTTTTTCATTTTTTGTTATAGTTCCTTTTTCAGAATCGTATTTTCGCTCTATATCTTTATCAAACCAAATATATCGAGCTCCTTTGAACTGAGGATATTTTTTAAATACCTCCTCTATACCTTTAGCAAAACGTGTTCTGCCAAAAAAAAGCCATTTAAAGGCATTACATTTTAATTGATCTCCATATTTTTTTTGTACTTTTGATTCACCACGGGCTTTCCAATAACGAAATTCGAGAACATTATCTGATGCAATAGAAACGCCTTCAAGGTTATCCATCATGCGATCTTTTAAGATCCATAAGTCCATCATATCAGCAATATCTTCTTTTATTTGTGTATCTTTATCTTGACCTTCACCGATTTTCTTTTTTGCTGAGAAAGAGGAACTTTGGAGGAAAGTTAAAAAAATGACACTTATTATCATGAGTAACTTCATTACTAAAAACTATACAAAACAAAGTCACAACTTATCAAGACTTTGTTGTAATGATTCGTAATGGCTGAGTTAATGGGGGATTAAGTAATTTTTATGAAGATGGATCCCGCGATCAAGTCGCGGAATGACAATTTGAGAGTGTTTCCCGTTTGTCATCCCGTGGCTTGACCACGGGATCCATCTTCATTTTTCCCATTAAATGAGCTGGTACAATGATTCTTTACTCATGCTTCTAAAGATTATAAAATAAAGTTATAGTGTTAAGTATCCGTAGATATACATACATTTTACTTTGTACCCTGATAATGATGTACAGTTCTACGTGCACTCTTCAACGTGAAGAAAAAGAAAAAAAAGAACACGGAAAAGTATCACATATTTTTCGCAAGGGTAATGGTTCTGAACCTCAAGATTTAGACCCTGGAATAATTACCGGTAATATAGAGTCACAAGTGGTAGAAAATCTTTTTGAAGGACTCACTACTCCCGATCTCCACACAGGATTACCGAGTCCAGGGGTAGCAGAATCTTGGAAACCAAATGCAGATGCAACTGTTTTTACCTTTTATCTACGAAAAAATGCTGTGTGGTCTAATAACGATCCGGTAACAGCTCATGATTTTGTCTATGCATGGAGAAGAGTATTAAATCCCAAACTTGCGGCCGAATATGCATATATTCTTTTTTATATCAAAAATGCGCAGGCATTTAATAGTGGCAAATTAAATGATCCTGAGATGATAGGAGTAAAAGCACTTGATGACTATACATTGCAAGTCCAACTCGAAGGGCCCACTCCGTTTTTTGATCAACTTACGTACTTTTTTACCTATGATCCTGTTCATAAAAAAACAGTCGAAAAATACGGAAGGAATTGGACTAAACCAGAAAACATAGTTACCAACGGAGCATTTCTACTCGACAGATGGTTACATCAAGAACGGATTGTTCTTAAAAAAAATCCTACGTACTGGGATGCATCAAATGTCAAACTCACCACCGTTGAGCTTCTTCCAATCGAAAATCTCGATACTGAACAAAAACTCTTTGCCTCAGGTGAGCTTGATTATACAAAGGAAGTACCCGATATACGAATTCCATTTTTGCGGAAGAAACCATTCTTTCGTTCTGACCCTTTTTTAACAATCTATATGTATCGACTGAATGTTACCAAAAAGCCATTTGATAACGAAAAAGTACGCATGGCTTTAAAACTTGCCATAGATAGAAAAAAAATTACCGATTATATTAAGAAAGCCGGTGAGTTACCGGCCTATTCTCTTGTCCCTCCTGGAATTCATGGATATACTTCTCCGAATGTATTGGAATTCGATGTCAAAAAAGCTCGTGCTCTTTTAGCTGAAGCAGGATATCCTCATGGAAAAGGATTTCCATCGTTGGAAATTTTGTATAATACCCAACTTGATCACCAACGAATAGCGCTAGCTCTTCAGGATATGTTACGAAAAAATCTCAACATTGAGGTAAAACTTTTTAATCAAGAATGGAAGGTTTACCTCAACAATGTAAAAACACTTAATTATGACATTGCTCGAGGAGGCTGGATTGGAGACTACATTGAACCCAGCGCGTTTTTAAATATATTTACTTCTAAAAGCGGAATGAACCAAACGGGCTGGGAAAATTCTGAATATGATGAGCTCATAAAAGAAGCAGCTGCAACAGTTGATACACAAGTACGATACAGCCTTTATCAAAAGGCTGAAGAATTATTATTAGAAAAAGGACCTTTTATTCCTATATACTTTTATACGCGAAGTTATTTATTAAATCCTAAGATAAAAGGATTTTTACCAAACCTTCTCGATATGCATTTACTTAAATATGTATATTTTGAAGAATAGAAAATAAATGATTAGATACATACTCAAACGAATTCTATCTACTATCCCCGTATTACTCATTATTGCTACTATAACTTTTTTCATTATACGGATTGTCCCGGGAGGCCCTTTTGATTCAGAAAAAGCACTGCCGCCAGAAATTCTCGAAACCATCAATAAAAAATATCATTTTGATGAACCACTCTACATGCAATATTTAAGATATATAAAAGATTTAGCACATCTTGATCTTGGTCCTTCGTTTAAATATGCAAATAGAAGCGTTAATGAAATTATTATGCAAAGTTTTCCGGTAAGCTTTGAACTTGGCTTTTGGGCTCTTTTATTTGCAAGTATTTTTGGAATAATTGCTGGCATTCTTTCGAGCCTTCGACATAACTCACGTGTTGATTATTTTTTTATGGGTCTTGCTACGCTTGGAATTTCTTTACCGAGTTTTGTACTTGGCCCATTGCTTGTTTTAATTTTTGCTCTCCATTTTAATATCCTTCCCGTCGCAGGATGGAGTTCAATTCCTCATATGATCATGCCTGTCATAACCTTAGGAGCAATGTACACAGCATATATTGCCCGATTAACTCGCGGGGGAATGCTTGAAATTGTAAATCAAGATTTTATTCGGACAGCTCGGGCGAAGGGACTTAAAGAAAGAACGATAGTATTACGACATACATTAAAGGGCGGGCTTTTGCCCGTCGTAACTTTTTTGGGACCAGCATTTGCGGGTATCGTTACCGGATCACTCGTTGTTGAAACAATATTTAATGTACCCGGCCTTGGACGCTATTTTATTCAAAGCGCTCTGAATCGTGATTACACCATGGTTATGGGTACCGTACTTTTTTATGCGGTAATATTAATTTTTATGAATTTGGTTGTGGATATTGTCTATACACTTCTCGATCCACGGGTAAAATATGAGTAGTATCGCAAAGAATTATGAAACTATAAGAATTGAAAAAGGCACGAGTCTTCTGCGAGATGCACTGTATCGTCTCAAAAAAAATAAGCTCGCATTATTTGGACTCAGCATCCTTGCAATCATAGCAACAGCTTCTTTACTTACACCAATCATTGCACCTTATTCATATGAAGAACAAGATCTTATCTATGGGCCACAATCACCAAATAAAGAACACATAATGGGAACCGATGATTTAGGACGAGATCTTTTTACGCGAATACTCTATGGCGGCCGTATTTCTTTAATGGTTGGAGTCCTCGCTACGATTGTCAGCCTCATTATTGGCGTTCTCTATGGATCAATCGCTGGTTTTTTGGGAGGCCGAACCGATAATATCATGATGAGAATCGTTGATATTATCTACAGTTTACCCTTTATGTTTTTTGTTATTATTCTTATGGTGATCGCTGGAAGAAATATTTATAATCTCTTTATTGCCCTCGGAGCAGTGCAATGGCTCACTATGAGTAGAATCATTCGTGGACAAGTGCTCTCGCTTAAAGAAAAAGAATTTGTCTTAGCTGCAAAAAGCATGGGAGTTTCGAAAGGATCAATCATTTTGCGGCATCTTATTCCCAATGCAATGGGACCTATGATTATATATTCAACGCTCACGATTCCCACTGTAATTCTTGAAGAATCCTTTTTAAGCTTTTTAGGTTTAGGCGTACAGCCTCCCATGTCGAGTTGGGGATTGCTCATTACCGATGGAGCGCAGGTAATGGAAATATATCCGTGGATGGTTATATTTCCCGCGAGTATATTAGCATTAACATTGCTATCATTAAATTTTGTAGGAGATGGGCTAAGAGATGCGCTAGATCCAAAGGCAAAGAAAGATTAAATGAATATACTTGAAGTAAAAAACTTAAAAAATTATTTTCATACGCGTGATGGAATCGTCAAAGCAGTTGATGATGTTTCTTTTCATGTAGCAAAAGGCGAAACGCTTGGGGTTGTTGGAGAAAGTGGATCAGGTAAATCGGTAACCCATCTTGCATATCTTGGCCTTCTGCCCTCTCCTCCTTCAAAAATCGAATCGGGCAACGTACACTTTCAAGGAAAAGATTTACTCCATATGGATCTTGAATCTTTGCGCAAGCTTCGAGGAAATAAAATTTCAATGATATTTCAGGATCCCATGACATCATTGAATCCATTTCTTTCGATAAAAACTCAACTCATGGAAACAATACTCACCCATACGAATATTTCAGAACAGGATGCATATAAAAAATCTGTTGAAGGACTCATTCAGGTTGGAATTCCTGCTGCTGATAAACGGATTGAAAGTTATCCTCATGAACTCAGCGGAGGAATGAGACAGAGAGTAATGATCGCAATGGCTCTGCTCAATAACCCTGAACTTTTAATTGCAGATGAACCAACGACCGCGCTCGATGTCACGATTCAAGCTGGGGTGCTCGAACTCATTGACAATTTAAAAAAACAAAAAGGTATGAGTGTTATATTGATTACTCATGATCTTGGTGTTGTAGCAGGGCTTACTGATCGAATCATTGTTATGTATGCGGGTCAAATTAAAGAAGAAGCTTCTACATTTGATATTTTCAATACACCAAAGCATCCGTATACTAAGGCCCTTTTACAGTCGGTCCCGCGACTTGATACAACGAAGGGAAATCGATTGCTTTCTATTCCCGGACTTCCTCCTGATCTTGCAAAACCACCGACAGGCTGTCGATTTCATCCACGCTGTCCCGAGAAAATTGATAAATGCGATAAAGAAGAACCACAATTAAAAGAGGTAGGAAATTGCAAAGTTTCATGTCACCTGTATTAAGGGGATGGGATGTACCAGCTCAGTTAATGGTGGAGTTAGGGAGTAGGAATGTTCTCAAAAAGAATTTCTATCGAGCGCGCTTACCCCGTTCTTAATATTTTTATGGAAGCGACGTCGATAGAAATTCTTTTTGAGAACATTCCTACTCCCTTATAACCGAGGGATTACGATGGGATTTTTGGATTATAATTATGAGTGAGATATTATTACAAACAATTAATTTAAAAAAATACTTTCCTGTAAAGAGGGGCGTATTCTTTCAAAAGACAATTGCAAACCTTAAAGCAGTAGATGGAATTTCACTTGATATTCAGCGAGGCGAAACACTCGGACTTGTTGGGGAATCAGGTTGTGGAAAATCAACATTGGGAAGAACTATTATGCGACTGTATGAGCCCACAAGCGGTACAATTCTTTTTGACAATAAGGATATTACTACATTACCCGAGCATACGTTCAGAAGTTATCGAAAAAATATTCAAATGATTTTTCAAGACCCCTATGCTTCGCTTAATCCACGAATGACTGTTGAAAGTATCATTGCTGAACCTTTGAAAACACATAGGGTTGGGGATCATACTGAGCGAAGAAAAAAAGTATTTGAGTTAATGGATATAGTCGGATTAAATCCAAGCTATATCAGAAGATACCCTCATGAATTCAGCGGCGGGCAACGTCAACGCATTGGTATTGCACGGGCACTTGCACTCAACCCAAAATTAATTATTGCAGATGAACCCATCTCTTCACTTGATGTTTCTATCCAAGCACAAATCATAAATTTATTAATAGAACTTCAGATTTACTATGATCTTTCATACATTTTTATTACTCATGCTCTCAGTGTTGTTCAACATATTAGTACCCGAGTCGCGGTTATGTATCTAGGAAAAATTGTTGAATTAGCGCCGACTCATGAACTATTTAAGCAGCCTCTCCATCCTTATACCGAAGCGCTCATAAGTGCTATTCCTGTCCCAGACCCACAGCGAGAAAAAGAGAGAAAGACAAAAAGAATTATTCTCAAAGGCGATATTCCTAGTCCTTTACATCCACCACAGGGATGTAGTTTTCATACACGATGCCCGAAAAAATTTGATCGTTGTGAAGTGGAAGAACCACGATTACAGCAGATTGGAAATACCAAAGTAGCTTGTCATTTGTATTAAAAATCTTTTGTCAGCATCTCGATAATACTATCCAAAACCATTCTTCCGGCATTTGTCACATACAGAAAGTCATTATTCACTTCGAGCAGCTGCTCTTTAACTAATATATCATAAGATTGTAAACATGCTTTGTAATGTTCTCCAAATGTATTTTCAAAATGTACTAAAGAGATGCCACTATTTTTTCTGAGCCCGGTAAGAAGATAATCTTCAAATGCTTTACGTCGATCAATAGTTTCATAGATACGGGGCAATCTATTTTCTTCAATTGCCTGAAAATACTCATTAATACTATTTACATTTTTCCATCGACTTCCATATGGTCTTGGAAAATTCATAAAAGATGCAGCAGAAATCCCTACCCCAACATAATTCTCCCAGCTCCAATACGAAAGATTATGTTTCGATTCATATCCTTTTTGTGCAAAATTCGAGATTTCATACTGCTCATACCCTAGCTTGCCCAGCTCTCGAATCATATCAGCGTAAAGTTCTCCGCCCCTTTCCTCCTTACACAGATATTTTTTTTGATAACGTTCAAATAAAGGAACGCTCTTTTCTAGAGTTAATTCATACGCTGAAACATGCTTAACGACATTATGATATTTACCAAGATTGGCAATTTCCTCTTCTATGTTTTCCTCATCGGATAATCCAAAGATAATATCAACTGATGTGTTAGGAAAGTTCACACGTTCAATTTCTCTCAGCAAACTCATAGTATCATTTACACCATGATCGCGTTCCAAAAATGTCAGTTTATCTTTCTTGAATGATTGTGCTCCGATTGATAACCGATTAATTCCCATATCACGATACGCTGTAATTTTATACTTTTCTACATTTGGATTGAGTTCTATTGTTTTTTCTATTTGATCCAATGGAAAAAAATCTTTTACCGTTTTAAGAATCTCAGCAATATAACGTTCAGGAATCCACGATGGCGTACCCCCTCCAAAATAAATACTTTGAAGGTCATACCCCTTGAAGTCCTTAGAAAATATGAGTTGTATTTCTTGTTGTAACGAATTAATATATCTGTCTATTTGTTCGTGGGGTGCACGAAATGAAACAAAATCACAATATGGACATTTTGATTGACAAAAAGGGATATGCACATATAAATAAAAGGTATTACCCATGCATTGGGTTAATAGTCTCAAAATATTGTTAAATCAATAAGGTTCATTAAGGAGGAAGAAATGGAGCCCAAAGGAAGACAAGAACGACACCGCGGTATCCTCAAATGGTTTGATGTCAATAAAAACTACGGATTTATACTCACTCAAGATCACAAAGATTTATTCATCCATCGACGTAATCTTATTAATTACAAAAATAATATCTTTCTGGAAGGTGATGAAGTTGAATATGAGCTCCTTCAAACTGAGCAAGGGATACAAGCAAAGCGGGTTAAAAAATTACGAAACTATGGGAAACGTCTTTTAGGTGATATTGGGAATAGTTATCTCAAAAAACTTATCTCGGGAAAAGTTAAAGTTACCTGTGTTTTAACTAAAAATCGAAAACTATCGGGGTTAATAAAAAAAAGTAAACCATATGAAATTATCATAGATGCAGCAGGCACCGGAGATATTTCTATTCCGAAAATTGAAATCTTATACCTCCATAAAGAACATTATTATGAACGCTTTGCTGAGATTATGAGCATAAATGAAGAAATAAAGAAAAAAAATTGTGAGGTTTCTAAAAAAGTTACCGAGAGATATCGCATTAATAATGACAGCTTAAAGGAAGCTTTCAATAAAAACGCAACTGTCAAATTTTTGCTTCTTGATGGAACAATTATTACAGGAGTTATTAATTGGTTTACTAAATATGAATTACTCTTTTGGGTACATCCTAAAGCGAACCTCTATATCATGAGACACGCGGTTATGGATTTCTCAATTGAAAAAATTCCCGTAGAAGCACCTCCGCCACCCAGAGAAGTTACAAAGATTACCAAAAAGAGCACCGGAAATAATCGAACAGAAACGGTTATTCGGCGACGAAGAATTACCACGCCTAATAAAACATTGTAAATTATTGCGAAAGGATACTGATATGGGATTAAAAGTTTTTGCAGGGTCTTCACATAAAGCACTGGCGATTGAGATTTGTGAACATTTAGATATTTCCTTAGGAAAATCAGAACTCATCAAATTTAGTAATGAAAATCTCTTTGTAAAAATTCTAGAAAATGTTCGCGAAGAAGATGTATTTGTTGTTCAAACATCTGTCTCTCCCGTAAATGAAGGAATTGTGGAACTTTTGATTATGATTGATGCATTAAAACATGCCTCAGCAAAAAGAATCACTGCGGTTATTCCCTATTTTCCTTATGTCCGCAGCGATAAAAAAGACCAACCACGAATATCTATTACTGCACGGCTCATGGCTGATCTGCTTGAAACAGCTGGCGCACATAGAGTAATCACGATGGATCTGCATTCTGATCAAATTCAAGGATTTTTTAGAATTCCCTTAGATCAACTTCGTGCCACTCCGATTATTTGTGGTTATTTAAAAGAAAAAAAACTTGATGATTACGTTATGGTTGCTGCTGATGCAGGAGAAATTAGGGATGTGCGAAGATACGCGAATCGGCTCGGGCTTCCCATTGCAATTATCGATAAACGAAGAAGCGGTAATGATGAAAAACCAAAGGCCGTAAACATTATTGGAGATGTCGAAGGAATGAATGCCTTACTCGTCGATGATGAAATAGCATCAGGGAAGACCATTATCGAAGCAGTAAGTTTTTTAAAATCAAAAGGCAAAGTCAATAAAGTAATGGCCGCCTGTACACATCCAGTAATGTCAGGAAAGGCCACTGAATTGCTAACCAATTCACCACTAGAAGAAATTGTAGTAACAAATACTATTCCAATCCCACAAGAAAAAATAACGAGCAAAATAAAAGTATTGAGTGTTGCAAAGCTTTTTGCCAATGCAATTCAAAATGTACATAATGGCGAGAGTGTCAGCAGTTTATTTGAGTAAA